>JBHENA010000034.1:0-18617 GCA_046262275.1 Chthoniobacterales bacterium | reverse complement strand
GGAAAGATGTTGTCCACACCGCCGCAATGGATATCGAGCTGCTCTCCGAGGAGCTGCGTGGCCATGGCGCTGCACTCGATGTGCCAGCCAGGGCGGCCCGGCCCCCACGGGCTCTCCCACCGCACCGGGCCATCGGCGTCATCCCACGCCTTCCAGAGTGCGAAATCGCCGACATGTTCCTTGTCGTACTCGTCGTTCTTTACCCGCCCGGTTGATTGCAGCTCATCGAGATTGAAGTGCGCAAGCCGTCCATATTCCGGGAAGTTTTTAATCCGGAAGTAGACTGACTTGTCTTCGGCCTGATAGGCAAGATCGCGCGAGATCAATATCTTGATCATCTCGATCATGGCCGCGACGTGGCGCGGATCGGTCGCGGCAGGATAAACATCGGCGTGTTTGATCCGCAGCGTGTCGAGATCCGCGAAGAATGCGTTTTTGAATTCCTGAGTGAATTCCTGAAGCGGAACACCGGCGGCCTGGCATCCTTGGATGGTTTTATCATCCACGTCGGTGATATTCATCACCCGTTGCACGCGGTAGCCGCGCAATTCCAGGTGGCGCTGGAGCAGATCTTCGAAGAGATACGCGCGAAAATTGCCGATGTGCGCGTAGCTGTAAACCGTCGGCCCGCAGGTGTACATCTTCACCGTGCGCGCGGCCGGATCGAGCGGTCGGAATTCCTCCAGCTGCCGCGAATAGGTGTTAAAAAACCGCAGCGCCATGCTGCGACTGTAGTGGTGGTCTGTGACCGCCGAAAGTATCACTGCAATCCGCGCGCCGGCGGTCACAGCCGCCGCTACAGAAAAGAGCGCGGCGCGCTAGAGATCTTCGATCATGGCGGTCGCGAGCGCGACCATCCCTTCGCCGCGGCCGATCGTCCCCAGCCCTTCGTTCGTGGTCGCCTTGATATTGATGCGGGAAGCGTCGCACGCCAGAGCGCCGGCGATCTTGGCGCGCATCTGCTCGATGTGCGGCTGCAATTTCGGCGCCTCCGCAATTACGGTCGCGTCGACATTAATGGCGCGGGCATTTTTCTCCGCCAGAAGTCTTCGGACCCGGCGAAGAATTTCCAGGCTCTCCATTCCGCGAAGCGTCTCGTCGGTATTTGGAAAATGATGTCCGATGTCGCCTGCGCCCATCGCGCCGAGAAGCGCGTCCGCGATTGCGTGCGAGAGCACATCCGCATCGGAGTGTCCGTCGAGGCCGCGCGAGTGCGGAATCTCCACTCCGCCGAGGATCAGCTTTCGCCCTTCCACCAGCCGATGCGCGTCATAGCCGATCCCGGACTTAATCATCAGGCGGCAAGCCTAATTCGAGCACGCCGTTGGAAGCAACAATCCTGTATTTGTTTTTCATCCCGGCACGCAGGCGCATGTCCACTTTTCCGCCGGCGCCCTCGATCAGGAGCGCGCCCGCCGCCACGTCCCACAAGCTGACGCCTTGCTCGATGTAAGCGTCCAGCCGCCCGCACGCGACGTAGGCCATGTCGAGCGGGGCGCTGCCAAGCAGCCGGCATTTTCGCGCGCGATGCACCATCTCCTGGAGAACAGGCAGCGCTTCCTGCGCGGTCGTATCTGTCTTCGACAGACCGACTGAGAGGATGGCCTCCGCGAGTTTCCTGCGCGCACTCACGCGGCAGGGGCGGCCATTCAAAGTCGGCGCAGTTCCCTTCGCTCCCGTCCACATCTCTTCCCGAATCGGATCGTAAATCACGCCAAGGACGATTTCCTGCGCCTGCCGCAACGCGATCGAGGTGCAGAAGTGCGGAATCCCGTAAAAGTAATTCACGGTCCCGTCGAGCGGATCCACAATCCACTGATATTCGGAAGCCTGATCGCCGACGATTCCCTCTTCGCCGTAAAGCGCGTGCTGCGGGAATGGCCTCAGCAGGAATTCGGTAATAAGCTCCTGCGTGCGAACATCAATCTCGAGTTTGATGTCGTGCGCTTCGGCCGCGTTCACCCGTAGCGGCTCCTGGAAATTTTTGCGCAGCAACTCCCCGGCAGCCCGCGCGGCACTAATCGCGAGACTGAGATAATCCTGCATCACAAGGCGGAGAAGTTTAATGGCGCGGAGGGCGTGGCCTGCATCTCGCTAGACATTTCCTCTCCAAAAAAACCGGGAGGAGAAATAGATTTCTCCTCCCGGGTTAAGGTTTTCGGTTTAGAAGAACGAAAAGGGTAGTTCTTCTGTGAACGATCCGGCGTTAGCGCTTACGGCCGCCCTTCTTGCTCGATTTTTTCTTCGCAGGCGACTTCTTGCCTCCGGATTTTCTCTTAGCTGGCATGGTATATCCCCCCTTTCAATCCGCAGATGCGGCGGGTGTGAACAGCTGTGAATAAGTTCACAATACCGAGTCACTAAGCATCACGTTTTTTTTGTCAACCGTTTTTCACAAAACTCGAAAATTATTTTTACGATTTTGCGCGCTACGATTTTTTTTTCAGCGCGCGAAATCGTTTTCGGTTCTGTGTCGCGGAAGAAAATTGTGACCGCATTGTGGTCGCTCTCCATTCCGATATCAGCGCGGCTGACATCATTCGCGATTATTACATCACAATTCTTCGCGAGCAGTTTTCGTTGCGCGTTTGCGGTGAGGTCGTGAGTTTGCGCGGCGAAGCCAACCACCAGGTAGGAGCGATTCTCACGCGAAAGCGAAGCCAGAATATCGCGCGTCGGGACGAATGGCAGCGCGAACTCGCCTGAGTGCTTCTCGGCTTTTCGCGCCGCAGCGCTCTTCGGTTTGTAATCCGCAACCGCCGCGCACATCACCAGCAGATCGCAGCCTGGTACGTGTTGGTGGACCGCGTCGTATAGCTCGTCACTGGTCGTGATCGCGACCATTCGTGCAGAAGCCGGGGATGTCAGGCACGTCGGTCCGGAGATCAACGTCACATCATGTCCCGCTTCAATCGCCGCTTCCGCGATCGCATAGCCCATTTTGCCGGAGGAGCGGTTGCTGATGAAACGAACCGGATCAATCGGCTCCCGCGTTGGCCCTGCCGTGACGACGATCCTCACGCGATCAGATTCTCCTGCCGGGCGAGCAGGAATTCAGCGCGAAAGGCGATGTCGTCCACTTTCCAGAGCCGGCCGACGCCTTCGTAACCGCACGCGAGCATGCCCGCTTCCGGCCCGATGAATTCGACTCCGCGGGAGCCGAGGATCGCTACATTCTCGCGGGTGGCGGGATGCTCCCACATTTTGCCGTTCATCGCCGGAGCGACCAGGAGCGGTGCGCGCGTGGCGAGCGCAATGGCCCCGAGCGGGTGACTGGCAAGGCCATGCGCCAGCTCAGCGATGATGTTGGCCGTCGCGGGAGCGATCAAGAGAAGAGCCGCGCGATCCGCGAGCTGAATGTGGCCGGGCCGCCAATTCTCCTTTTCATCGTAGAAGCTGGTCATCACCGGGTTTTTCGAAAGCGTTTGCAGAGTGAGCGGCGTGATGAACTCGGCCGCGTCATGAGTCATGACGACGAACACATCATGCCCTTGTTTTACGAGCAGGCTGGCCAGCTCGGCGGATTTGTAGGCAGCAATCGAACCGGTCACGCCGAGCACGACGCATTTGGGATTTGCGATTTGGGATTTGCGACTTTCTTCCACAGCTAGGCCTCACCGGGAAACGTGTGACGAGAGAGCGCGGTGTCATCCTGAGGCTGGCGAAGCGCGCCGAAGGATCTCGCAATCTGCCGGCGACGAGGGAGACTGGCTGCCTGGCCGGAACTGCGTATGCGAGGTCCTTCGCCGTCTTCGCGGCTCAGGATGACGAGTCGCGTGTGTGTGCTCATTACGCGAGGACCAGCCTCCGGCTCAAATAGCGCTCCGCGCCCATGATGTTGCGGAACTTCAGCAGGTCTTCCTCCATCGATTTGCTGATAATCGTATAGCGATAGTCGCGCCAGAGCTCCATCTCCCGCGCGGCCGTCATCAGGCGGGACTCAATCTGTTCCGGACTTTCCGTGCCGCGTTTCATCAGGCGCCGCCGCAGTTCATCAAGATCCGGCGGCATGATGAAAACATCGCACAACGATTGGCGGACGAAATCATCGGCATAATTGCGAATTGAAGCAGCGCCCTGCGTATCGACGTCGATGAGAACGTCGACGCCCTCGGTGAGATGGGCGCAGATCGGCTTGCGCAAGGTGCCGTAGTAATGCTCGTGCACTTGCGCATATTCGAGGAACTCGCCTCCTTCCACGCGCGCGCGGAACTCGCGCTCGGAGATGAAGTAATAATCCTCGCCCGCGATTTCTCCCGCGCGTGCCGGACGTGTGGTGCAGGAAACGGAATAGACAAAGTCGGGCGTTTGCCGCAGCGCGTCGCAAAGCGTGGTTTTGCCGGCCCCAGAGGGAGCCGAGACCACGAACAAAATGCCGCTGCGGGTAAATTGTTTACTCAAGGTTCTGGATCTGCTCCCGGATTTTCTCGAGCTCCGCTTTACACGCTACGACGTGCTGTGAGATGCCGGCATCGTTGGCTTTTGCGCCGAGCGTGTTCAACTCGCGAAAGATCTCCTGCGTAATGAATTCCAGCGTCCGGCCGACCGGCTCATTCTTGCGCAGGTGATGCGCGAACTGCGCTAGATGGCTCTCGAGGCGAGTCAGCTCTTCGGAAACGTCCGAACGATCCGCGAAGATCGAGATCTCCTTCAAGAGCCGCTCGTCCTCGAGTGGGAGATCAAGCCCGGCCTTTTCAATGCGCTCAAAAAGCGCGGCGCGATACTTCTTTACCACATCGGGAAAGAGGGAGCGTACGCTTTTGATCTCGCGCCGAATAATTTTCAGGCGCTGAATTAAATCCTTCGCGAGGTGCTTGCCTTCGCGCTCGCGCATCTTGATCAGCTCGGCGAGGGCAGCGCTTAAAGCCCGTTCCAGAGCCGGCCAGGCTTGATTTGGATCGATCTCGTTCTCTGAGAAACGCATTACACCCGGTGCCTGTAGAATGGTGCTGATCGTGATCTCACCGGGAGCGCTCAATTCCTTCTGCAGCGCGCGCATTGCATCGTGATAGGAGCGCGCCAGCGCGGTATCGAGCGCGAGCTTGCGCGCTCCATTCGCGCTCTCCTGCGAGGAGACGAATACGCTCGTCCGCCCGCGCGAGAGCTGTGCGTTGATTGCCTGCCGGATGCGCGGCTCGAGCTCTGCGAACTCGCGCGGGAGGTTGATCACGATGTCGCTCTGTTTCCTGTTAACAGAATTCAGCTCGACGCTGAACTTCACGCCGCCGTGGTCCGCCTCGCCACGGCCGTAGCCGGTCATGGATCGCATTGAGATTTCGAAGGTAGATTGCGGTTTGATCCAAGCAACTGCGACAGGGCCCGCCGGTGTGGCGAAGGCAGTGGGATTGAATCCAGCGAGTGGAAGGGGAACCATTGCAGTCCGGTGGAACTGCGCGCCCGCGACCGGCGATGAACGGCAAGAGTGATGCGATGATGGGTAAATGGGAACTCGGAGGTGTAGATGGGGGCGTAGCCCGGGTCGTTAGGCAACCGCGGCAGGATCCACATCCCGCGCCAGCGGTTCTGCGATTGCTGGAGCAGGACTCGGCCGCGCTGCACTGTCAGCGCATGATGTTCGGTCACCGTTTTTGTTGCAGCTCTGGGTTTCTTCAAAGGAACCCGCTGCGGGTCGGTTGCTCCGCAAAAACATCTCACGGGGCAGATCTGGCATTTCGGCCGACGTGAGGTGCAGATGATCGCGCCCAAATCCATGAGGGCGGAGTTGAAGCGGCCTGCGTCCTTTTTCGGCACGAGCAGGGCGGCCAGATCCCAGAGCTGTTGCCGGCCCGCAGCGGAATCGATCGGCAACTGCAGGTCGGATACTCGTGCGAGCAGTCGCGCGATGTTGGCTTCAACGAGTGGAACGGATTGCGCAAACGCGAACGTAGCGACCGCGTTCGCGCTGTAGCGGCCGAGACCAGGCAGCTTCCTGATGTCTTGCACCGAATCTGGGAAAATGCCGCCGTAGTCGCGCATCAGGATCCGTGCCGTCTCATGAAGATTTCGCGCGCGCGCGTAGTAGCCGAGCCCCTGCCACGCGTGCAAAACGTCTGAGTGAGAAGCCTGCGCCAGGGTGCGGAAATCCGGGAAGCGAGCCAGCCATTTTTCGTAATACGGGATCACCGTCGCGACCTGTGTCTGCTGAAGCATCACTTCCGAGACGAGAATGGCGTAGGGATCCTTGGTCCGGCGCCAAGGGAGATCCCGGCGATGCTTGCCGTGCCAGGCGAGCAGGGCCCTGCGAAATCGAGCGCGTGAATTTAACATCGAACATTGAACATCGAACATCGAACATCCAAGGGAACACAAGCGGCGAATGAATTCCTACACCCACCCGCTGACTACCGAACAGGCAGCCAAGCTGCGCACCCTTCTCGAGCAAACAGGATTTATCTTCGCGCCGCGACCTTACACGCTCTTCTTCGCGCAAAAGGAGAAGCTGAGCGTCGCGGTCTACGAGAAAGGACCAAAGCTGCTGCTGCAGGGAAAAGGAATTGAGGAGTTCGTGCAGTTCGAGCTGGAGCCGAAGATCCTCGGCGAGGCGAAGCTCGGCTACGAAGAGGTGCATTCGCCGGAGATATTCGAGCCGCACTTCGGCGTGGACGAGAGCGGGAAGGGCGACTTCTTCGGGCCGCTCGTGGTCGCGGGCGTCTACGTGGATCGCGGGATCGCGCGCAAGTTCATGGACGCCGGGGTTCAGGACAGCAAACGGATCGCATCAGATGCGCGGATCCGCGCTTTGGCAGATGCTATCCGCAAAACGCAAGGCGCGGTCTCCGATACGGTGGTGATCGGGCCGGAGCGTTACAACGATCTTCACGAGAAGTTCGGCAATCTGAATAGCCTGCTCGGCTGGGGACACGCGCGTGTGATTGAAAATCTGCTCGCAAAACGGGCGGATTGCCCGCGGGCGTTGTCGGATAAATTTGCGGATGCACGGGTGATTGAGCGCTCACTGCTGCAGCAGGGCCGTGCGATTCAGCTCGAGCAACGTACGAAGGCTGAGGCGGATCCCGCGGTGGCGGCGGCTTCGATCCTGGCGCGGGAGCGGTTCATCGACTGGCTGGATCGGCAGGGAAAAGCGCTGGGTGTGAAGCTCGGTCGTGGTGTTTCGGCTGCGGTGAAAGAAGCCGCCAAAGAGGTGGTGGAAAAGAACGGGGCCGGCGCGCTGCGGAAGCTGGCCAAGGTGCACTTTCGCACTGCGCATGAGATTGCGCCGGAGAGCTTTGCGCCGCCGCCGGCCCGAACTGCGTGGCGTAGATAGTCGCGCGGTTGCCCGTTTCTGATCCTTTCTGCGACAGGCCCCAGATGGACCCTCCGGCAGGCAAGCTTCTTGCTAGCTACTCTTTACCTTCGCGATAATTGTGGAAACTCGCCTGCTTATCCTGAACGCGGACCCCGTCTTCCAAGACCGGGCGATTGCCATCTTCGACGAGATGGATTCTGTCGAAACGCGCATCGTGCGCACCATGTCAGAGGCGATCAGCGTCCTCCTGTCGGAAAACTTCGATGGCTTCGTGGTGGAAGGAGAATCTGCCATTGCTTTGGAGCAGGCCACAAACGCGCGCCAGCATTTCCCCTCCCTTCAGATTGTCTGTCTCTCGCCGCAGCTGGATGGCGAACGGTTCGCCCAAACAGCGGAGCAACAGAAGATTCGCCGGATCGTCAGCGGTCGCAGCGAGTCACGTCTTCGCGGGCAACTACGCGCTTTTGTCAGCTCGCTTGGGACACATTCGGGTGAAGCCTCCGAGGGAATCGATCCGTGTCACTCGTTGATCGGCAACCTGAACCAGTTCTCCGCGGCAGAGATTTTGCAGATGAGCTGCCTGAGCCAGCGCAGTGGCCGCTTCACCTTCAAGTCCGGTCGCGGCAACAGCGAGATATACCTTCAACACGGCTCCGTCCGGCACGCGGTCTTCGGGTCTTTGGAAGGGGAATCCGCCGTCGCGGAGATCTTCCGCTGGCGTCAGGGGCGGTTTTATTTCGAGGAGGGGATTATCAGCCAGGTGCAGTCGGTGGACCGTCCGTGGGCGCACCTCCTGATCGATAATCTGCAAAAGCTGGATGAGACGATGGAGCTCTCGGCTTCTCATCAGTCATGAGAGACAAGGCCCTGGAAGCGCAGTTGCGTTTGCTGACTCTCCAGCTGGATAACTGGAAGAAGCTGCACGACCTCATCACCTACGGGCTCGACAAAGCCAAGCCGATCATCTCAGCGGAGCAGGAGCGTCAGTTCACCGAAATCCGGGCCAATTTGCTCCAGGAGACCGAACACGCTTTTCGCGAGCTTGGCTTGCTGGGTGAACTTTCCGGCCGGGCCATGAACGTCCTTCAGCGCGGCGTCTCAATGCGCGGCGTGCGGGAACTCACGAATGAAGAAGTGCGCCGCCTGGAAACGGAATGGAACGGCGTCTTCACGAAGCTGGGAGTCCTGCAGGGGCAGCTCAAATCGCGCCGCAAAGCGCTCGCGAGCCAGACCCCGTTCTCTCATTTCTGCGCTCGGCTGTTGCGTCGGGCGGAAGCAAGCTACTGAGGCAGAGGGTCCCCCGAGGCGGCCTCGATTACGCGGGCGGCGTAATTTTTTCAATTAATCGCTCAATTGTTCCACCTAAAGGCGCGGTGGGAATCGATTTCTTTCTGATATGGCGAAGCTCACCAAAAGGGACATTGTCGTCGCGATCAGTAATCAGACGGGCATGGTGCAACACGAAGTGTTCGAGGTAGTCCAGCGGACGCTCGACCATATTACCGATAGCCTGGCGAACAATGTCGCCGTAGAACTACGCAACTTTGGCGTCTTTCAGCCGCGCCTGACCAAACCCCGCGTAGGCCGCAACCCGAACGAGCCCGGAAGCAGCTTTGTGATTCCGCCACGCGCGACGGTGAAGTTCAAAGCGGGGAAGATCATGCGGCAGCGGGTGGAGAGACTCTCGCGCGAGCTAAAGGACGCGTCCGAAAAGCGGCAGGCGGAAACGGCCGGCGCCGGTGCCAGCCGCGGCACGCCGGGCGCTAGCGCATAACTCGCGCAAACGCGCACTCTCAGGCGGGCTTCGCCGCATGAGCCCGCGCGAGAGTTAGCTAGCGGCCGTCTCCGGGCGCAGGCTCCAGTTCGAGCAGGTTCTGGATCACTTCTCCAAGCCGTTCGAAGTTAATCGGCTTGGTCAGGTGCTCGGAAAAACCGGCATTGCGCGCCCGGTCTACGTCATTCTCCATTCCGAATCCGCTGAGAGCGATTCCCGGGAGGCTCCTGCGCGTTCGCAGTTCTTCCATCAGCTCGTAGCCCGAGCGGTCGGGCAGGCCGATGTCGCTGATTAAGAGGTCGAACTCTTCCTGCTGCGCCTTTTCCACTGCCTGATCGGCAGTATGCGCGACAGTCACGCTGTAGCCGCGCCGTTCAAGCATCATCTTCATGCCGGTGCAGGTGTCCACATGATCATCCACCACCAGCAGGCGCGCGGAGGGCCGTTCCCGCCGATGCGCCGTCACCTTGTGCCGCGGCGGAGCCTGGCCGTCTGCCGGCCCGGGGCGAACCGGCTCCGCCACGGTCTGAAGCGTGACGGTAAAGGTAGCGCCCCGATCTTTGCCTTCGCTTTCGACTTCAATCGTGCCTCCGTGCGCGGAAACCATCGCTTTGGAGATGGCCAGGCCCAGACCGAGTCCCCCGAAACGGCGCGTGATCGAGCTCTGTCCCTGCTCGAATGCGTTGAAGATTTTCTCCATCTTCTCCGGCTCAATTCCGATGCCGGTGTCTGTCGTTCGGATTTCAATCTGGTCGGGTGAGGGATTGAAGGTTTCCACAATGATGCGGCCCTGCGCGGGAGTAAACTTCACGCTGTTTTTCACCAGGTTCCAAAATACCTGCTGTAGGCGGGCGGGATCGCCTTCCACGTGCACGAATTCCGCCCGGAGACGAAACTCCATGCGCAGATTTTTGGCGAGAATTTCCTCGCGACAGATCTCGTAGG
This sequence comes from Chthoniobacterales bacterium, assembly GCA_046262275.1. Classification (GTDB taxonomy): domain Bacteria; phylum Verrucomicrobiota; class Verrucomicrobiia; order Chthoniobacterales; family UBA10450; genus JACCTI01. The sequence goes on along the minus strand of JBHENA010000034.1, from coordinate 8,652 downwards.
CGCGTTGCAGGATCTCGTGCACGCTCACGGTTTCGAAGCTGAGCTGGAGTTTGCCTTTCGAGATGCGGGTCACGTCGAGGAGGTCGTCAATGAGCCGGGCTTCTAATTCGACGTTCCGACGAATGACTTCGAGGGCGCGGCGAACCTCGACTGAGTCCGGCATGCTCGCCTCCAGCTCGCTCACCATCGCGATTACCGGGGAAAGAGGGTTGCGCAGCTCGTGTGAAAGCAGGGCCAGGAATTGGTCCTTGGCCGCGTTCGCTCCGATGAGTTCCTGACGCAATGTGACGTCGCGGGTTTTATCTTCCACCAGATAAAGAACGCCCTGGATGCGCTGCTCGGAACCCTGCAGGCGAAGGAGATTCACATTCACGAAATGCGTGACGCCGGAGCTGTCCGTAAATGGCTGCTCCACCATCTGGAACGGAACGCCAAAGGCGAGCACCTTCTCGATCGCTTCCGGCGGCGCGATCTGCACCTCCTGGTAGGAAATTTTGTGGATGTCCTTGTCTCCGGCCAAACCTCCGAACTGCTTCGCCATCGCGGCGAAAGCTTCGTTGGCTTGCAGGAAAGTACGCGAGCTGGGATCGACCAGCGCAATCCCGCTCGGCATGTTGGCGAGGATCTTCTCGTTGAAGATGACTTCCCGCTCGATCCGCCGCGCGGCTTCTGCCTGCCGGCGGGTAAACCGCCCGGCTAGCGAGGCGCCGATCGCCGTCAGGAGAATCAACCAGATGGCCGGAAAGGTGATTTTACCGAGCAAATCATTCACTGGTTTGTAGGCGACGGCCCTGGGCTGTTCCACTACCGCCATCCAGCCGGTCGATTCGATCGGACTGAACGAATAGAGATTCTCGAAGCGATCGAGGTGACCGCGTTTCATTTTGCGGATCTCGTCGATAAGTGTTTGCGCTTGCGCGCTGGCAGCGCCGGTATTTGCCTGGAAATTGTTCGCGAACAGGCCAACTCCGTTCTGATCGATCACCTGGCAAACTGATTTGTCGGCAAATTCAATTGTTGAAAGGCGGCGGCCCATCCGCTCCACCAGCACGGAGATGCCGAGGTAGCCGACAATGGTGCCATCGGAGGTGCGGACCGAACCGACGATGTCCGTCGCCATGCGCCTGTCGGACGGGCGCGGATGAACAGGCGAAACGTAAACCGCGGACGATGCGGTGGCCGCCTCACGCCAGGAGTCGGAGGAAAACTCTCCGCTTTGTTCCGGTGCAATAGCCGGCAGCGAAGCAATCAACCGCCCGTCGGGGGCAGCGATGAACATGCCATCGATGCGGGGGTGCGCGTAGAACGTCTGGTTGAGCCACTGGGCGGCGGCCGCTTCCGGATTCGGCGCCGTGAGGATCCTCGCCACGTCCGGCTGCGCCTGGTAGTACTCGATAATCCCGCCCGTTCGGCTGAAGTCGTCCCCCACCAAATGGGCGATGAGCTGCACGAAAGTCTGTCGGTCCCGCAGAATCTTCGATTCCAGCGTGTTTGTCAGGATGGTGTAAGACACCACCAACATCAGGATCAGGGGAACCCACCCAGCCAGCAGGATGGCGATTACGATGTTAAAGCGCTCGAACCGGTCGTCATCGCGCTTCCTGAAGAGATTGCGCAGGGAGATGGAATTCAGCAGCGCCATTGAACGGCTAAAACTCGACTCTTGACGCGGTGGCGGCAAGGGCGGAATCCCCCCGGGTCAGCGGCGTGACGGTACGTCTTTTCGGGAGCTCGGGGCGCCGTCCGCCACGCGTTCTAATCAGAGATTGCGGAGGGAAAATTATGGCGATCGCGATGGCACGTTTTGCGAGGGAAAACGGGCATTTTTGATTTGACGGAGGGCTCGGAAGCGGCATCATGTCGCCCTTGCCGCGCCTGGTCGCTGGCAACTCTCACGTTATGCAAGGAAGCGTTGGCTATCTGATTTGGACCATTTGCTACCTGAGCGTGTTGCTGGGGCTTTCCGCATACGGCATTCATCGCTACTTCATCATCTATCTTTTCCTCAAGAACCGGAAGCGCGAGACGCGGCCGATGTCCTATTTCGAGCAGCTCCCCAGGGTCACGATGCAGTTGCCGATCTTCAATGAAGTCTATGTAGTCGAGCGCCTGTTGAGGTCCGTGAGTGAGATCGATTATCCGCGCGAGCTCCTGCAGATTCAGGTGCTGGATGATTCTACCGATGACACTCGCGAGCTAACGGCGAAGTGCGTCCAGGAACTGAAGAGCCGCGGGCTCAATGTGGAGCTGATCCATCGCGTGGATCGCGTCGGCTTCAAAGCCGGCGCGCTCGAGACCGGCCTTCTTTCCGCGGAAGGCGAATTCGTGTGCATTCTGGATGCCGATTTCGTTCCACAGCCGGACCTGCTCCGCAAAACCGTCCATTTCTTCACCGATCCGAAGGTGGGAATGATTCAGACACGCTGGGGCCACCTGAATCGCACCTACTCGCTGCTCACGCGCGTGCAGGCGATGTTTCTGGACGGTCACCTGCTGCTCGAACAAACCGCGCGCAGTCGCAGCGGCCGCTTCTTTAATTTCAACGGAACTGCCGGGCTGTGGCGGACCTCCTGCATCCGGGAAGCCGGCGGCTGGCAGCACGACACGCTCACCGAGGACCTGGATCTGAGCTATCGCGCTCAACTCGCGGGTTGGAAGTTCATCTTCCTGCCGGACGTAATCACGCCCGCCGAGCTGCCGGTGGACATGAACGGGTTCAAATCGCAGCAGCATCGCTGGACCAAGGGCTCAATCCAGACTTGCAAGAAGCTGTTGCCCACCATCTGGCGCAGCAAACTCTCCTTCCCGCTTAAACTCGAAGCCACGGCGCATTTGACCTCCAACTTCGCATACCTCCTGCTTGCTTGTTTATGTGTGCTCCTGCATCCCTCCATCGGCGGCCCCCAAACTGGCTGGCTGCGAACGCTGCTGGTGGATGTGCCGATTTTCCTCACCGCCTCCCTCTCCGTCGCCGTCTTTTATATTTGCGCCCAGCGCGAGTTGAATCCGCGCACCTGGATGAAGGAAATCCTGCTTTTGCCTGCTTTGCTCGCGCTCGGCGTGGGTCTCTCACTTAATAATGCGCGTGCCGTGCTCGAGGCCATGTTTAACCACCGCTCGGACTTCGCGCGCACGCCCAAGTACGGCATCGAGCGCAGAAAGCAGTCATGGCGGAAATGCAAATACATGCCGTTAAAATCACTTCTGCCGGTAGCGGAGATGGCCTTCGCGATTTACTTCACCTACTTCCTCTGGTTTGCGATCAGTCATGGGCAGTTCCTCTCGGTTCCATTCCTGGCCATGTTCCAAATGGGCTTCCTCTATGTCTCGGTCAGCTCGCTTTCGCAATGGTGGCCGAAGGTTGGTCTGGGCGCAGAGCGCGCGGAGGCGATAATTCCCGCGTGACAAAAGCTTAAAATAGAGTAAAAATAGCGCGATGTTTCGCCCCGCCCTCATCGCCTTTACCTTCATCTGCCTCTTCTTCTCCGGGAAGGCCGCAGCGGCACCGGTAGTTTCCAATCAGGCAATCGTGAGCGTTAAGGAGCAGAAGCTGATGCTGCTGCAGAACGGCGCCCGGATCGCGACTTATCCGGTGTCCACGTCGAAGTTCGGTTTGGGCGACGGCTTCGGGAAAATGACGACGCCGGTTGGCGCGATGGCGGTAGCGCAAAAGATTGGCGACCGTGCGCCTCAAGGCGCGGTATTTCATAACCGGCGCTATACCGGTGAGATCCTTCGCCCGAACGCGCCTGGCCGCGATCCAATTGTTACTCGGATAATCTGGTTGCGCGGTTTGGAGTTATCTACGGCACGTGCCTTCGCCCGCTGCATCTACATTCATGGCACCGCTGAGGAGAAGACGATTGGTCGGCCCGCGAGCTACGGTTGCATCCGGATGAAGTCCAAAGATGTCACCGCGCTCTACAGTCAGCTTCCTGTGGGCGCCATCGTGCAGGTTGTGCCGGATAAGTTGCCGCGCGTGCCGAAAGCGCGGGTGATTTACGAGATTAAAGCGCCCGACGCGCCGGTGGAGGTCGGACGGCCGGCGCCGTTCGCGAAGACGCAGGCCCCGGCTGTCGCCGGTCAAAAGAGTGCCGCCTCCTCCACAGCGACCCGGCTGGCGAAGAACAATTCTTAGCCGGCTTGCTTCTGCTTTCGCAGGGTGGCCGTTTCAGGCGCGTCCAGTTGACAAGGGAGCATCGCTCCGCGAGCCTCACGCCCGCAAAATTCGGTATCCATGGCCAACACCAGATCAGCTGCCAAACGCGCGCGTCAAACAGCCCTGCGCTCGCTCCGGAATCGCAGGGTCCTGACGCGGCTTCGCAGAATGCAGAAGAATCTCGCAAATGGCGGCGGGCAGGGCGACGAGGGGGGCGTTCGCACGCTGCTTTCCGCGATCGATAAAGCAGCCAAACGCGGCATCATTCACCGCAACGCGGCGAACCGTCGGAAATCGCGTTTAAAGAAGGCCGCAGCAGGGAAAGCCGCTCCGGCGCTGTAGCCGTCGCCCCTGCCGGCGACACGAGCTGCGCAAACCAAGCTCACTCGCGCTTCACACAGCGAAGCGTCTACAGAACCGCATTGCATATCCTACAGGACGGTTAAAATTCATGGCGATGATTCCCGCCCTGCTCCTTGTTCTGTCAGCCGTCGCCTATCGAATTGTGATGGGCCTCTTCGTTCAGTCCGACTCCACCTGGCTGTCGAACTTCGCACCGCTGGCAGCGATCGCTCTTTGCGGGGCGGTTTATTTTCCGCGCCGCTACAAATTTACCGTTCCGCTGTTCGCGCTCTTCGCGTCAGACGTCGTGTTGAACATGCATTACGGCGCATCGTTGCTCGACCCGCTGATCTTCGGCCGCTATCTCGCGCTCTTCGCCGTTGGCTGTCTGGGGCTGCTTTTGCAGGATCGCGCGTCGCTGAAGGCGCTCCTGCCCGCTGCACTCGCCGGGTCGGTGATCTTCTACGTCATCACAAACGCATTCTCCTGGTTGAGTGATCCCGGTTACGTGAAAAACTTCGGCGGCTTAATCCAGGCGCTCACCGTTGGACTACCGGCTTATAGCGCCACGCCGGCTTGGATGTTTTTCCGAAACTCACTCGTCAGCGACCTCCTCTTCACGTGTCTCTTCGTCCTTTGCATGAACCTCGGACGGAGCTCGGAACGTGCACGCGCCCCTGCGGCGCTACCGCGCGCTGCGTAAACGGCATGCAGATGCCGGAGCAACGCGACGAGGTCGAGATGCTCTCGCTGATGCTGTTGATCCGGCGTTTCGAAGAGCGCGCCAGTCAGCAATATCAGGCGCAGAAGATCGGCGGCTTTTGCCACCTCTACATCGGCCAGGAAGCGGTCGCGGTCGGGCGCGATCGCCGCCACGCGGCCTGATGATTATTTGATTACCGCCTACCGGGATCACGCGCATGCACTGGCCCGCGGGACCAGCGCTGATGCCTGCATGGCCGAGCTCTTCGGTAAAGCCACTGGCTGCTCGCGCGGCCTTGGCGGCTCGATGCACTACTTTGATAAGCAGCACCACATGTACGGCGGTCATGCCATCGTCGGCGCGCATGTCCCGCTGGCCTGCGGCCTTGCCTTCGCCTGCAAGTATCGCGAAGAAGATCGGATCACACTTTGCTTCTTCGGCGACGGCGCGATCAATCAGGGCGCGTTCCACGAAGCGCTCAATCTCGCCGCGTTATACAAACTGCCGGTCGTCTTCATTTGCGAAAACAATCTTTTCGCCATGGGCACATCAGTGGAACGCTCGACTTCCCTGAAAGAGATCGTCGATCGCGCCGAAGGTTACGATATTCCGGCTTTGGTCGCCGACGGCATGAACTTCCGCGAGGTCCGCGACAAGCTCGCGGAAGTGGTGGAATCGATCCGTAAGGATCCGCATCCCGCGTTCGTCGAGATTCGGACGTATCGCTATCGCGGGCACTCCATGTCCGATCCAGCGAGCTATCGCACGAAGGAGCAGCTCGAAAAGTACCGGATGGATGATCCAATTACGCGCCTCCGTGCCCAACTGAGCCGGGAAGGGAAACTGACTAACGAGCAGTTTGACGCGATGGACAAAAACGCGAAAGAAACTGCGCTCGCGAGCGTGAAGTTCGCCGAGGAGAGCGAAGAGCCGCCGCTGGAGGAGCTTTACAACTACACCTACGTCAACGGAGCATCGCAACCCGCTCAAGCGGCTGCCAGCGGAGTCGGGCCGTGAGGGAGATCACCTACCGCCAGGCTCTGAATGAAGCTCTCGCGGAGGAGTTGGAGCGCGATCCCGACGTGTTCCTGATGGGCGAGGAAGTCGCGCAATACAACGGTGCTTATAAAGTCAGCCAGGGTTTGCTCGATCGCTTCGGCGCGAAACGCATCATCGACACACCGATCAGCGAGAATGGATTCGCCGGCATGGGTGTCGGCGCCGCCATGGTCGGGTTGCGGCCGGTCGTCGAATTCATGACCTTCAGCTTCTCGCTTGTCGCGTTCGATCAGGTGGTAAACAACGCGCCCAACATGCTGACGATGTCGGGTGGACAGTTCAACATTCCCATCACTTTTCGCGGCCCGAATGGTCCCGCACATCAACTCGGCGCGACGCATTCGCACGCCACCGAGTGTCTCTATGCAAATTTCCCTGGGCTCAAGATCTGCACGCCTGCCACTCCTCGCGACGCGAAGGGCCTGCTGAAGACGGCGATCCGCGACAACAACCCCGTCCTGGTTCTGGAAGCGGAGCTTCTCTACAGCTCGAAGGGAATGATCGAACCCGAGGATCACGAGCTGCTGATTCCGCTCGGTCAGGCGGAATTGAAACGGGAAGGCAGCGATGTCACGATCATCTGCTACGCGCAGACGGTGCCGCTCGCGCTCGCCGCCGCAGCGGCGCTCGAGGAGGAAGAGATCAGCGCGGAAGTACTGGACTTGCGCTCGATTAAACCGCTGGATCATGAGGCGATCTTCAACTCCGTGGCGAAAACCCACCGCGTCGTCGTAGCCGAACAAGACCGTCCCTACTGCGGGATTGGCGCGGAGATTTGCTATCGCATCCAGCAGGCAATCTTCGACGAACTGGACGCACCGATCGCGCGTGTGAGTCAGGAAGACGTGCCGATGCCTTACAACGAGCGGCTGGAGAAAGCCGTCCTGCTGAGCGTGGAAAAAATCGTCGCTGCCGCCAGGAAAATCTGTAACGCCTAACCAATCCAAATGCTGTCATGTTGAGCGAAGCGAAACATCTCTGATCATTGGCCTTTGGACGGTTGATCAGAAATGTTCTGAGATCCTTCGCTGCGCTCAGGATGACAACCTAAAGAAGGAACAACGCCCATGCCTGAAATCCAAATGCCGAAACTGAGCGACACCATGACGGAAGGAACACTCGTCGCGTGGAAGAAGAAGAAAGGCGAGCAGGTCACGGCCGGCGAAGTCATCGCGGAAATCGAGACCGACAAGGCGACCATGGAATGGGAGTCGCCCGAAGACGGCACGCTTACCGAGATCTATATAGAAGAGGGCGGAAAGGTGAACGTTGGCGACAAAATCGCGTTCATCGGGGACAAAAGCGAAGCGCCTGCTGAAGCGAAGCAGCAGGAAACGGCGCGGCAAAAGGAGGAGCCGAAACCCAAGGCCAAAAGCAGGCAGCCGGCGGAAACGGAACAGCCCGCGCCGGCGGGAGAACAGACGGAAGAGACCGCGCCGCCGCAACCTGAGAAGCAACAGCCGGCGCGGCTCGATCAACCAGCGAGGCGTGGCAAGCCGGCGCCGAAATCCGACGGCGAGAGCGGTTCGGACGGCGCGCGCATCAAAGCTTCACCGCTCGCTCGCCGGCTTGCGGCCGAGCAGGGCCTCGATATTTCGCAGATCAAAGGAAGCGGTCCCGAAGGCCGCGTTACCGAAACGGACGTCCGCGCCGCGATGAAGTCAAAAGCTCCGGCCGCCGCGGGGCCGCGGAAAAAATCTGCGCCGGCGGCTGCTCCCGGCCAACCCGCGGAAGGCGCGCGCATTGTGCTTTCCGGGATGCGCAAAGTGATTGCCGAACGGCTGGTCGCGAGCAAGGGCCCGGTGCCGCATTTCTATCTCAACATCGAGGTAGATGCGGGACCGCTCATGTCTGCGCGCGCGGAGTTAAAGGCCGCTGGGGAAGGAAGTGATACTGCGAAAATCACTGTTAACGATTTTGTTCTGAAAGCCTCCGTGGACGCGGCCGTGAAGGTGCCAAAAGTGAATGCCTCATTCGATGAAGATGCGATCGTCCAATATCAGGACGTCGATCTGGCTGTAGCGGTCGCGATCGAGGACGGACTCGTGACGCCAGTCGTGCGCGCAGCGCAGAACAAATCGCTCCGCGAGATCAGCGGAGCGGTCAAAGATCTGGCGCATCGTGCGCGGCACAAACGAATGAAGCCGGAGGAATTTCAGGGCGGCACGTTTACGGTCTCGAACCTCGGCGGCTATGGCATCGACTCCTTCTCCGCGATCATCAATCCGCCGCAGGGTTTCATTCTCGCGATCGGTGCTGTCTCGAAGCGACCGATTGCGGACGATTGCGACCAGATTGCTGTGGGTCATCGCATGGCCGTCTCCATGAGCTGTGATCATCGCGTGATCGACGGCGCGCTCGGTGCTGAGTATTTGAAGGAGCTTCGGCG
>JBHENA010000033.1:0-18823 GCA_046262275.1 Chthoniobacterales bacterium | reverse complement strand
GGACAACGTTGAACATCCAATCTTCCTCTTCCTCTCCCTCTGAATCTTCTCTCTCTCTCTCCCGGTGCAGAGAGCAGACGAAGAGGTAGAGGAAGAGCTTACAACTTGCTCGCAACGAACTCCTCCAGCTTCACGATGTCCGCGGCAAACTTCCGGATTCCTTCGGCCGTTTTTTCCGTCGCCATGGCATCATCGTTTAGGAGGTAGCGGAACAACTTTTCATCGGTCGGGACTGGTTTTGCATCCGCCTGTTTCGCTTTCTCCGGGCTCAGCTTCCGCTCTACCGGCTCGTGGGATTGCGCCAGCTTGCCCATCAATTCCGGGCTGATCGTGAGCAGATCGCAACCGGCCAGCTCGATGATCTCGCCGACGTTGCGGAAACTCGCCCCCATCACTTCCGTCTCGTATCCGAATTTCTTGTAGTAGGTGTAAATTTCCTGCACCGATTGCACGCCGGGATCTTCCCCGCCGCTGTAGTCGCGTTTGTTCGCGGCTTTGAACCAGTCATAAATTCGCCCCACAAAGGGCGAGATCAGTTGCACCCTTGCCTCTGCGCAGCGCGCCGCCTGCACGAGCGAGAAGAGGAGCGTCATGTTGCATCTGATCCCTTCGCGCTGGAGCTCCTCGGCCGCCATGATGCCTTCCCAGGTTGAAGCGACTTTAATCAGCACCCGCTCACGCTCGATGCCCTTGGCTTGGTAAAGTTTGATCAGCCGGCGCGCCTTCTCCATCGTGCCAGCCACGTCGAAGGAGAGCCGCGCGTCAGTTTCGGTCGAAACGCGACCGGGCACGATTTGAAGAATCTCGGCGCCGAACGCTACCAGCAGGTGATCGATCATATCTTCGATCTGCGCCGCACCGCTCAGGCCCGAATTCTCCCGGCTGCGAAGCACTTCTTCCAAGAGATAGGCGTATTGATCCTTCTGGGTCGCCGCGAAGATCAGACTCGGATTGGTGGTCGCGTCCTGCGGCTTGAAATCACGGATCGTCTCGAAATCCCCGGTGTCCGCCACGACCTTGGTGAATTTCTTCAACTGCTCGAGCTGGTTCAGCTTCGTTTCCGTCTTTTGTTCTTCTAATGTGGCTGTGCTCATAGTTCTCGAATGGACTGCGAGAGACCCGCTCCCGCTCATTGACCGTAGGCCCCACGGACAGGCTTCTCAAATCCAACCAGCAAACCGCTTTCTTGCACTCTCCCCCTGTCGTCATCTCAGCGGAACCGCCGGCGCCGTCCACGGAAATTTGCGGCGTTTCGCTCCTCGATCGGCTCCTGCGAATCCTGCAACGGCTCGGCTATCGCACCGTTACCATTGTTTCCAGCAAGCCCGCCGCCATCGAGGAACACCTCGGCCGGCCGTCGTGGGCCCGGAGTGAGATCGCTGTGACCGTAAAGCAGCAAAGCGGCGACACGTTCTCCGCGGATGTGGTTGGCACCCGCCATCCGCAGGTCGTTGTTGTCTCCGCGAATTTTTACCACGATCCGCGTTTGCTGAAGACGCTCATGCAACAACCGGGGACGGCTCTGTTGATTGACTCCGCCGCACCTGCGCCCGCACCGCCGTCACGCGAGTTTGCCACGTGCGGCGCGGCCATTCTAAGTAAAGACTGGCTTACCGGGCGCTCTTCGCCGAGGCCCCTCTTTGAAGAACTCGCCGTCGCAGCCCAGAGCGGCGAAATCGCGACGATCGACGTGCAGAAACAACCAACCTACGTAGTCGACATGCGCCGGCACATTCGACCGCTATGGTTCGCGGCGCCAGGTCCGGAGCATCTCTCGCAGTGTGAACGTGCGCTGCTGGATGCTGCGCAGAATGGAACTCTCGATCTGCCGGCAAAACTTCACGCACCGATTGAAACATGGATCATCTCGCACCTCTGCCGGACTCCGGTCACACCTCTACAAATCACGCTTTTTACTGCCGCCGTGTCTGCAAGCGTGACGTGGCTTTTTGCCTCGGGCGCCCTAGCGATTGCAACGATCCTCGCGCTCTTGGTTGGCGTACTTGATGGCCTCGATGGCAAACAGGCGCGGGTAAAAGTCGAGACAACGGAGCTGGGCAGGCGCGAGCACATCCTCGATTACGTGCTCGAGCTCTCCTGGTGGACAGCGCTCAGCTGGCGCTTCGCCGAGAGCGGCCAATTGCCGCACGCCTACGGCCTGTTAGTCCTGCTACTCGCATCGGACCTATTCGACCGCTGGGCCAAAAAGCTCGCAAAACAACACACTGGCCGAAACCTCGACGACCTCGCCCCGTTCGATCGCTTCGTCCGATTGATCGGTGGACGCCGAAATATTTACGTCTGGATATTGGCCGCCGGGCTAATGCTCGGCCGCCCCGACAAGGCTTTCCTTGCGCTCTGCGTCTGGGGCGCTGCGACCGCTGCCGTTCATGTGATGCGGGCGCTTTGCATTGCCCGCAGTTAACGACTGCCTGAACACGGCTGGGACGCGCTTCGCCCGCGCAACGATTTCTTTGCCAATCACCCTGGCGGGTTGATCGACCAGAAGCGAAGTGCTCACCGCGCAGTAGACGCCGCAGCCGGTCTGGCAGCTTTTTCGCCGATAGTTTTCATGAAGATCAGCCGGGGTGATATCCATGATGTGCTTCTCGGTTTTCACCATGCTGCAAACCCAGAATTTCCCCTGCGCCGAAACGAAGAACAGTTTGTAACCGGCCATGCAGGTCCAGTCCGTCGGCTCGCCCTTCAACAAGCTGAGCTGGTAATCGAGGATCGCTGCGTTGGTGTGAATTTTTTCGCCGTTCTGCTTCCGCTGGATCATCCACTCGATGAAATTCTTCAGCGCTTCCGGCGAGCCGCGTTGCACGCGATAAAAGCTTTTCGGATCGGCGTGCACCAAACGAACCTCTGTGGGAATCCCGCGCGAAAGGCCTGTCTCCAGCACTGCGGTGGATTCGGGTAGCGTGTCCTGACACAGCACACCCGTGATGTGCAGACTCACCTTCGAGTCTTTGAAATAATCGAGCTTCGGCAGAATCGTCTTGAATGATTTCTTCGTGATTGGGCTCGGCGTCATCCGATCGACGCTGATCTGCATCACCTGCAACCCTGCTTCTTCCAGGGCGCGGAGCTTTTCGCGCGTGAGTAGAAAACCATTGGTCGTGAGGCTGGTAGCGAACCCAAGCTCCCGGCAGTACCGCACCAGTTCCACGATATCGGGGTGCAGGAGGGGCTCGCCGCCGACGAGCGCGATTCGCATCGTGCCGAGCTCGCGGATTTTCCGCACCCATTTCTTGAGGTCTGCGAGCGGCGGGTGCGGCAGCGCGTTGTTGTATTCGGTGCAATAGCTGCAATCCAGGTTACAGCGGTCGGTCACATAAAGACTGCACTGGAGCGGCTTGCGATCCACGAGGCGCCTCGCGGATTCGAGCAGGTTATAGCCGGAAAATTCGCGGCTGATATTGTCGAGAAGTTTCATCCAGTTCGTAAAGGGAGCCGGCGCCTTCCTGGCATTAACGGGGCCGAACTCTTCGCTGCGGAAGGTGAAATGTCGAGCTTCTTCCTCTTCTCCGCTCAGGCCGGGACGCTCTTGCGCGCAGGCGCGGCGTTCTTCGACCGCAGAGCCATGCGCACGAAATTGTTTCCCATCTCCCACATCGGGCCGGGAAATTTGCGGCATTCCGTCAGCACCTCGTCGAGCGCGTTCACGAAGCGATCGATCTCGCGCTCGCCGATGATCAATGGCGGCAGAATCTTCAACACATCCATCGCGTGTCCCGCCACCTGGGTAAGAATGCGATGCCGCGTTAGCAGTTGCGTGACGATCATTTGCGGGAAGAGCACCTTGTCGACTTTGTGCAGGAGCATCCAGGCCAGGCGCGTGCGGAACTCCTCCGGCTCGTGGAACTCGATCGCGATCATCAGACCCTTGCCGCGCACTTCCTTGATGAACGAATGTTTCCCGCGCAACGCACACAACCGCTCCATCAGGAGCTCGCCCATGCGCGCGGCATTCTCGACCAGCTTCTCGTCTTCGATCACCTCCAGCGTGGCGAGGCCAGAGGCCATCGCGAGATTGTTGCGACCGAAGGTCGTAGAATGGACCACGCAGCGATCCATCCGGCTGTACGTCTTCTGGTAGATCTCGCGCCGGGTGACGATCGCGCCGCACGGCACGTAGCCGCCGCTGAGCGTTTTCGCGAGAGTGATGATGTCCGGCTCTAAATTCCAATGTTCGAAACCGAACATCCGTCCCGTCCGGCCGAGTCCCGTCTGGATTTCGTCGGAAATCAGGAGTGTTCCGTATTTTCGGCAAAGCTCCTGCGCGCGCGGGTAAAAGTCTGTCTTCGGTGATCTGCACCCCTTCCCCTGCACCGGCTCAATCACGAATGCCGCCACGTCGCGCTTCGCCAGTTCGTGCTCGAGCGCCGCGACATCGTCAAGCGGGACGCGCGTTTCCCACCCCTCGAGCAACGGACCAAAGCCTTCCCTAAAACTTTCGCAGCCCATGAGCGAAAGCGAGCCGAGGCTCAGCCCATGGAACGCGCTCTCCAGTGAGATGACGCGCTTCCGCCCTGTCGCCGCGCGCGCGAACTTCAGCGCGCCTTCCATGGCTTCGGTGCCCGAATTACAAAAGAAGACCGCATCCAGATGCGCCGGCGTTCGCTTCGTAATTGCCTCCGCTAACAACCCGCTCAGGAGCGAGCAATCCATCTGCACCATGTTCGGCAGATCAAGATCCAGTACATCGCGAATTGCCTGCTTCACTACGGGATGGTTGCGCCCGATGTTGAAGACGCTGTAGCCGCTGAGGAAATCGAGGTACTCAGCGTTATCCATGTCGTAGAGATAAGCGCCCTCCGCGCGAGCATAGATCTTGTCGAAACCGATCACGCGCTGCGCGGCGACGAGGGTGCGATTCACGTGTCGCTCATGCAGCTCGTAGTTCTCGCCCAGCCGCGACGCGACGATCTCCTTCAGATCAAACGCCATCGCCCATCGTCTAGGCGATTTAAACGCCGAAAGCAACCCGACGCCAACGTCTCATCTCAGGCCGCCATAGGACTGCTGGAGAAGTTGAGTAGCAGTTCGCATCGGTTACGGTGCGCAGCAGATGCCTTTAACCTCCGATCCCACAGTTACGCCCGAGTTAGTAGCCAAACACGGGATTACGCCGGACGAGTTCGAGCGCATCAAAAAGATCCTTGGACGGGAGCCGAACTTCACGGAGTTGGGCATCTTCTCCGTCATGTGGAGCGAGCATTGCTCCTACAAAAACTCGCGCCGCGAGCTGAAGAAATTCCCCACCACCGGGCCTAACATCCTCGTCAAAGCGGGCGAAGAGAACGCTGGCGTGGTGGACATCGGCGATGGCTGGGCGGTCGCCTTCAAAATCGAGAGCCATAATCACCCGAGCGCGATCGAGCCGTTCCAAGGCGCGGCCACGGGAGTCGGCGGTATTATCCGCGACATCTTCACGATGGGCGCGCGCCCGGAGTTTTTGCTGAACTCGCTTCGCTTCGGGCCGATTACGCCTGGCGTAGCGCATGCCTCCGGCTTGCGCTCCGATGAAGAAGGCAAGCGGGACGCATGCGCTACGAGAAACAATCGCCGACTTTTCACCGGCGTCGTCGCAGGCATCGCCCACTACGGCAACTGTGTGGGCGTGCCGACGATCGGGGGCGAAATCTATTTCGACGAGAGCTTCGAAGGGAATCCGCTGGTCAATGTATTTTGCCTCGGAGTGTTGCGGCACGAACAGCTGGCCCGCGGCGCGGCGAGCGGCGTGGGCAATCCGGTTTTTTACGTCGGGGCGGAGACCGGCCGTGATGGACTCGCGGGGGCCGCCTTTGCGTCGCGCGAACTGACCGAAGAGTCGCGCGAGGATCGCCCCGCCGTGCAGGTGGGCGACCCTTTCAAGGAGAAGCTTCTCCTCGAAGCATGTCTGGAATTGCTCGCCACGGATGCCGTTGCCGGCATTCAGGATATGGGCGCTGCGGGCCTGACCTGCTCGACGTGCGAAACGGCGAGCCGCGGCGGGACCGGCGTGGAAATCGATCTCGCGAAAGTGCCGAAGCGGGAGAGCGGAATGACGCCGTACGAGACTCTCCTGAGCGAATCGCAGGAACGGATGTTGATCATCGCGAAGCGTGGCCGCGAGCAGGTTGTGCGCGAGATCTTCGAGAAGTGGGACGTGCCTTGCGCGGAGATCGGCCGCGTTACCGATGACGGAATGATGCGCGTGCGCAACAACGGCAGCGTCGCGGCCGAGATCCCGGCAAAGCCGCTCGCGGACGAAGCGCCGCTCTACACACGGGAAGCGAGCCTGCCCAGCGTAGCGCAAGCTTCCAGCTTGCAGCCCTCGTGGGAGATCAAGCCAGAAACCGCGCTGCGCCAGCTTTTATCCGATCCGACGATCGCCTCAAAAAATTGGGTCTATCGCCAATACGATCATATGGTCCGCACCGGCACGGTCGTTACGCCCGGATCAGATGCTGCCGTTTTTCATATCCGCGCGGCGAACAAATTCCTGGCTGCAACTACCGATTGCAATTCCCTCTACTGCGCGCTCGACCCACGTGAGGGCGGCCGGGTCGCCGTCGCGGAGGCGGCGCGGAATCTTGCTTGCTCGGGAGCGAAACCGCTCGCTGTGACCGACAACCTGAATTTCGGCAACCCATACAAGCCGGAGAATTTCTGGCAGCTTCGCGAGTGCGTGGAAGGGGTGGCGGAAGCTTGCCGCGCTTTCGCTACTCCTGTCATCGGCGGCAACGTCTCTCTCTACAACGAGAGTCCTGCGGGGGTGGTCGACCCCACACCCACTGTTGCGATGGTCGGTCTGATCGAAGAGGAGGCCTACATCACGACGCAATATTTTCAGGACCCCGGTGACATGATCATCCTGGTCGGGGAAACTGGAGCGGAACTTGGCGCGTCGCGCTTTTTAAAAGTGTGCCACGGACTGAAGGAAGGGTTGCCGCCGCGGCTGGATATCGCGCGGGAGATCGCAGTGCAGAATGCTGTCCTGGATTTGATCCGAGCAGGGCTGGTTTGCAGCGCGCACGATTGCTCCGAGGGCGGTCTTGCGGTTGCGCTCGCGGAATGCTGCTTCACTCCAGACGGGCTCCTCGGGGCGGAAGTCAAGGTAGCGCAAGGTTCCAGCTTCCGTGATGCAGGAAACCGCAAGCTGGAGCCTTGCGCTACCCTGTTCGGCGAATCGCAATCCCGCATTATTATCACAGTCTCGCCGAAGGAAGCGGATGCGGTCCGGCAACGGCTCGAAACAGCCGGCGTTCCGCACCTTGTCCTCGGCGATGTTGGCGGCGACGAACTGCGAATAACCGTCGCTGATCAAACATATCACTGGTCCATCACGGATCTGCACGATCTCTGGTCTCACGCGATCTCGCGCGCAGTGGAGGGTGATTCCTCCTCAGAAAGAATTCCCAGTCTTTGAACGTGGGCGCGGGCGGAACGATTCGTTGAACGCGGCCCGTGATGGTGGATTATTGCGGTGGATGTCACTGGACGCGCCGAACGAATCCGCCGCGCCGGAATCAGCGATGTTTCCGCAGCACGAGTGCGGTATCTTCGCGGTCTTCGGGCATCCGAATGCGGCGGTGTTGACCTATTACGGGCTCTTCGCGCTGCAGCATCGCGGACAGGAGAGCGCCGGCATCGTCACCGCAACGGATGATGGCACGACGTTTCAAATGCACCGCGACATGGGCCTGGTGTCGCAGGTCTTCGGCGCGGAAGAGTTGGAATCCTTGAAGGGCACACGTGCGCTCGGTCACGCCCGCTACTCGACGACCGGGTCGAGCACCCTGAAAAATGCGCAGCCCTTCGTGGTGGACTGCTTCCGCGGCCAGATCGCGGTGGCGCATAATGGGAATCTGATCAATGCCGCAGTCCTGCGCGATGAACTCGAGCGGAAAGGCTCGATTTTCCAGACCACCGCCGACAGCGAGATCATTCCCCATCTGCTCGCGCAGCCGCTCAATAATGGCGGCAGCCCCTTGAGCGTGCTGCGCCAACTCGAGGGCGCGTTCAGTCTCCTCATCATGAGTGAGCGCGAGATCATCGGCGTGCGCGATCCCTTCGGCTGGCGTCCGCTGGTTCTCGGCAAACTGGATGGCGCATACGTGTTCGCCTCGGAGACGTGCGCGCTCGACCTGATTCACGCCGAGTTCATCCGCGAGGTCGAGCCCGGCGAGGTCGTGATCATCAGCGAGGACGGGATCCGTTCGGAGTGGCCGTTCCCCGATCAGCGACGCGCGTTCTGCATGTTTGAGTACGTCTACTTCTCCCGCCCTGATAGCATCATTCGCGGCGTGAATGTGGCAAAGGTGCGCACGGAAATGGGACGTGAACTGGCGCGCCGCTACCCAGTGGAAGCAGATATCGTCGTGCCGGTCCCCGACTCGGGAAACTACGCCGCGCTCGGCTTTGCCCAGGAGCTGAATATCCCCTACGAACACGCCTTCGTCCGCAATCACTACATCGGGCGCACCTTCCTCCAGCCGAGCCAGCTCATCCGCGATTTCGACGTGCGCGTGAAGCTGAACCTCATCAAGAAAGCGGTGGAAGGGAAGCGCGTCGTCGTGGTCGATGACTCGATCGTGCGCGGCACGACCGCACGCGCACGCGTGGTGAACCTGCGCGAGGCTGGCGCGAAGGAAGTGCACATGCGCGTGAGCTGTCCGCCCCATCGCTTTGCCTGCCACTACGGGATCGATTTTCCCGATCCGGAAAAGCTCATCGCGAATCAGCTCTCCATGCAGCAAATCTGCGAATACCTGAACGTCGACAGCCTCGGCTACCTCGACGTGGAAGGAATGGTGCGCGCGACCGGCAAGCCGGTGAACGAGTTCTGTCTCGCCTGCTTCACGGGCGATTATCCGCTCCCGGTCGACCCTGAGATGGACAAATACATCATGGAAAAACGCGAAGGCCGCTCCAAGGCGCTCGCGGAAGAGGAAGCGCATCCCGAGTTGTTCGCCGATCTGCGGTAGGGATTTGTCCACAGATTTCGCAGATTAGCGCAGATTGTTTTGTCTCAGGTAATCTGCGGAAATCTGTGAAATCTGCGGCTGAAAAAACGAAAGCCTACGCGCAGGCCGGTGTAGACGTCGATCTCGGTAATCTGGTTAAGCGCCGTATCCACGCGCGCGTGAAGAGCACGCATGGACCAGAGGTGCTGGGGAAGATTGGCGGCTTCGGTGGCTTATTTGCGCCGAACTTCGCCGGGATGCGCGAGCCGGTGCTCGTCGCGAGCGTTGATGGCGTCGGGACGAAGCTGAAGATCGCGTTTGCGATGAAGCGTCACGACACGGTCGGCGCTGATCTCGTAAATCACTGCATCAACGACATCACCGTGCTTGGCGCGCGGCCATTGTTCTTTCTCGATTACATCGGCGCAGAACGAGTGGAGCCGCGCGTCTTCGATCAGATTCTCGCCGGGCTTACGAAGGCGTGTCGCGCGGGCGACTGCGCGTTGATCGGCGGCGAGACGGCGCAACTGCCGGGCATGTACCAGCGCGGCGAGTACGACCTGGTTGGCTGCATCGTCGGTGTGGTCGACAGCCGCAAGATGATCGATGGCAGCCGGATTCGGCCCAGCGATGTCATCCTTGGGTTGCCATCAAATGGGCTGCACACGAACGGCTACTCGCTGGCACGCCGGATCCTCTTCGAAAAGATGCGGCTCAAACTGGACGCGAAGCTGCCCGGGCTAAAGAAGTCGTTAGGCGAAGAGCTGCTGCGAACGCACCGGAATTACGAGCCGTTGCTGGCCGGAGCGCCAGCAAAGTTCATCCATGGCCTGGCGCACATCACGGGTGGTGGCTTGGTTGATAATCTCCCCCGGATATTGCCAGCAGATTGCGATGCGGTGATTGAGACTTCGCGCTGGAAGGTCCCGGCTATTTTCCAGATCCTGGCGCAGAACGGCCGCGTGCATCCCGAGGAGATGTATCAGGTTTTCAACATGGGGATCGGAATGGTCGCAGTTGTGGCGCAAAGAAATGCGAGGCGCGTTGCCAGGATCTTGAAAGCCAAACAAATCGGCCGAATCCACTCAGGTTCCGGAATCACGCGTCTTCTGCTCTAGCTCCCTCCTCAGCCGCGCCCGTCGCAAAGTGTTGTCATCCTGAGTCGCGCAGACGACGAAGGATCTTGCAAATCGGGAGTGCGGAACTGCAGATGCGAGATCTCTCGCGGTCTCCGCGGCGCGGGATGACAAGCTTCGAACTCAGTTCTACTCTTCTCGCGCGATGGAGAAGCGGCGGCTCGGCAAAACAGATATGGAGGTTTCCGTCCTTGGTTTTGGCGGAGCAGAGATCGGCTATGAAGGCGCGACGGCTGAGACGGTGGAACAGCTTCTGAATCGCGCGCTCGACGCCGGGCTTAATCTCATCGACACCGCGGAGTGTTATGAAAACAGCGAGGAGCTGATTGGCAATACGGTTGCCTCCCGCCGGGACGAGTTCTACCTCTTTACCAAATGCGGACACCCGCGCGGCGTCGGGAGCGAAGATTGGTCGCAGGGTTCCATTCTGGAAAGTATCCAGCGCAGTCTCCGGCGACTTCGAACCGATCGGCTGGATTTAATCCAGCTGCACAGCTGTTCAGAAGCGGTTCTGCGGAAAGGTGACGCGATCACAGCGCTGCAAACCGCGCGGGAACGCGGTTACACCCGCTATATCGGATACAGCGGCGACAGCAGCGCAGCGAGATTCGCAGTGGAGTGCGGAGCTTTCGACACATTGCAGACCTCAATCAACATCGCCGACCAGGAGGCGCTCGATCTTACGCTGCCGCTGGCCCGCGAACGACAGATCGGCGTCATTGCGAAACGGCCAATCGCAAATGCGGCGTGGAAATCCGGCCATAAGCCCATCGATTCCTACCAGCACACCTATTGGGACCGGCTGCGCAAGTTGGACTACGATTTCATCCGCACCCGGTCGGTCGAAGAATCGGTCGCGCACGCGCTGCGATTCACCCTCAGCGTGCCGGGCGTCCATACCGCCATTGTTGGCACCACCAAGCCGGAGCGTTGGGAGGAGAACGCGCGATTTGTGGAGGCTGGCCCACTGAGCGGTGCCGAGTTCGAGGCTATCCGCGAGCGCTGGGACGACATTGCGCCTCGAACCTGGGTAGGCCAGACATGAAACAGCGCAAGCTTGGCCGCGGCGGTCCGGTCGTCTCTGCCTTGGGCCTCGGCTGCATGGGCATGTCCGAGTTCTACGGCGCCGGCGACGACGCCGAGTCGATCGCCACGATCGAGCGCGCCATCGAGCTCGGCGTCACGTTCTTCGACACCGCCGACATGTACGGTCCACATACGAACGAAGAGCTGCTCGGGCGCGTCTTGAAGGGACATCGCGAACAAGTGGTGCTCGCGACCAAGTTCGGCATTCTACGCGATCCGGAAAGTTCGAAGTTTCGCGGCATCAGCGGCCAGCCCGACTATGTCCGCCGCGCCTGCGAAGGAAGCCTGCGCCGCCTCGGTGTCGAAGTGATCGATCTCTACTACCAGCACCGGGTCGATCCCCAAACCCCGATCGAAGATACAGTGGGTGCGATGGCAGATCTGGTGCGAATGGGCAAGGTTCGCTATCTCGGATTGTCGGAGCCGGCAGCGGAGACGATCCGGCGAGCGCACGCAGTGCATCCAATCTCGGCGGTGCAATCGGAGTATTCGCTCTGGACCCGAGATCCCGAGGACGGGGTTCTGCAAACCTGCCGCGCGCTTGGGATCGCTCTCGTTCCCTACAGTCCGCTCGGCCGTGGTTTTTTGACCGGCCAGATCAAGCGCTTCGAAGACCTGCCGCCAGGCGATTACCGGCGGCAGTCGCCCCGCTTTCAGGGCGAGAATTTCCAGCGCAACCTCGATCTGGTGCAGCGCGTGAGTGAAATCGCGCGTCCGAAACATTGCTCGCCGGCTCAGCTTGCGCTCGCCTGGGTGCTGGCACAAGGCGACGACGTTATTCCGATCCCGGGAACCAAAAGACGAAAATATCTTCAGGAGAACATCGGCGCATTTGAGGTGAACCTAACGAGTGCAGACCTGGCCTTGATCGACGAGGTCGCGCCCAAAGGGGCTTTCGCAGGTCCGCGTTATCCTGAGGAGGCGATGCAAACCGTCAACCGTTAAGCCGGCGGAGGCGCAATCTTAGCGCGCGTCGACTCACTTCCTGCCCGCACCATCATTTTTGCGCCGGGCAGCCCAGCGCGCTTTCATCGCTTCTGAAAGCCTTTTCCGTCCCGCAGCCGTAAGGCCACTCCTCTGCTTCCGTGGCCTGGCGCCGGCAGCGCCCCCACGTCTTTTGGCCCAGCGCGCTCTCGCGGCTGCGGCCAGCTTTGCGCGCGTCGCGGCAGACATCGGTCGCCGGCGGCGATTCTTAGCGGACGATCTGGTTCCGCCGCTGAATAATGAGCTGATACGCTCCTCCAAACTTTGAATTTGTTCACGCAGAGAGACTGCTTCTTTTAATTTTTCGAGGGACAAGTCCATCCGAGTAAGTAGCGCGAGAAAGGTCAAGCGCAACTAGGCACTTCGTTAAAAACGCCGAAGTTTGAAGAAACATTCGGCAGGACCGGCAGCCTAGGTATAGTGCGAAGTTAATTCACGGGCAGTTAGCTCAGCGGTAGAGCGGCACGTTTACACCGTGTTGGTCGGGGGTTCGATCCCCTCACTGCCCATGTTACCGCCAGCCGTAAACCGTGGCCGCCGATGACTTCCCTCCGACGGTCGCCACAATGAGGGTTGGCGCGTAGGCTTTCGTCACGATTCGCATCGCGAGTCGACAAAACAGCGGCAGACTGAATGGCAACGCGCTAAGTTATCCCGATGGATACGCGAGATCCAGAGACGACGGAGGGCCTCCAGGTCCGGAGCTATTTCGTGCGGAAACGCAATGCATTGCTCGCCCGCGCCGATTTCGGCGAGCTTTACGTCGATTATTATCTCCATCAGGGCCAATACGGCTACCATCACGTGCCGGAACATGACGGCTTGTTGAAGGAAGCTTTGGCCGCTCTGACCCTCCACTGCGCCTCGCGACCCTGGAACGAAGCGTGGGCTTGGACGATCCACTTTCGCGAGCCGCTGCTGAATCTCTTCGTCACCGGCGACAATCGCCGCGGCATCATCGTCGGCCAGATCTTCACCGAAAATGTCAAAGACGACGGCCGGAACGTCTTCTGCGCCGATCTGGTCCGCGAAAGGCAGGATTCCCGGCGCAGCACGGTCGAGTTTCGAGGGATCGCGCCTTTCTCGATCGTGGAAGAATATTACGCGCAGAGCGAACAGCGGCCGGCGCGATATTTCCGCTACGGTGCGGAGGATTTCGTGATGGTCTCCGCGCAACCGGGTTGCGATCTGGAATGGTTTCACGCCCTCAGTGAGGAAGAGGTCCGGAGGCTCGACGAAACCGAGACGCTGAGCCTGCTGGAAGAACGTTCCTACCGGTGGGGATGCGGCTGCTCGCAGGAACGAATGTTTTCAATCCTGGCGCCAGTCATGCGCACCGACCCGAAGGCGCTCTTCGGAGAGGACGATCTGCTCCGCATCAGTTGTCCGCGTTGCGGAGCGTTGCATATGGTGACGCGCGAATCGCTCGAGGCCTACGTGGCAGAGCGAGGCCGAGCGTGAACCGGCAACGGATCCGCCGCCCCTAACGAGTAGCCAGCTGAGCGCTTGGGCGAGCAAGATCGCGAAGGCAATGGAATTCTACATCTATCTCAATGGCGCCAGGCGCGGGCCGTTTCCAGCGGAACGCGTGCAGACATTCCTCGCCGAGGGTTTGTTGCAGCCATCCGATCTCGCATCAGATCAGCCCGACTCGGGCTGGAAACCATTATTCGAATTCTCCGATTGGACGACGACCGCGCCGCAGCCGTTGCCGGATACGGAAACGTTCCAAGCGCCAGCGCCTGAACCGAGATGGGAATCGGCCGCACAGCCGATCCCCCTCGCCCCTTTGAATCTGCCGGCGCTCCCGCTTGGCTCGCTCGGCCCCTACTCCCGTTCTACTCTCGCGCCGGACGAAACGCCCTACTTCAAGACGTCACTCCATTGGATTGTCTTCGTCGGGTTTGCCGGTGTGGCGTTACTCGTCTTTCTGCTCGCTGCCATACCATTCGCGATTGCGGTTCAGGCGCTGACCGGATCCGAGCTGGGGTGGTTTTTATTGCCGCTGCCAGCCTTCATCATGTTGCCTCCCACAGTCGCGTTCGCGAGCAGCGAGCTGGTCATCACCGACCGCCGCATGCTGGTCAAAACCGGCATCGTGCGGCGCCAAACCCTGGAAATGTTTATCTCTAAAATCGAATCGATCGCGGTCGAGCAAGGTTTTCTTGGCCGCCTTTTCGACTACGGCACGGTGGTGATCCGCGGAAGCGGGGGTTTCGAGGAAGCGTTTGAGGCGATCGCGCAACCGGCTCTCTTACGCAATTGTGTGCAGCGCCTGCAGAGCGGCATGCGCTCGCTCGCTTAGACTGCCCTCGATCCGGCACCCGCTCTGACGCTGCAGGTGCAGAATCGTCTCTGATTGCGCTACGCTGAGCGGCGCTCGTCGCGCTGAGGCCAGGCGCCTTTATGCTCCAGCGCGTCCCGATCCCAGTTGCCGAGCGTGGCGGCGGCCTCATAGGTGCTTTGCAGAAAAGCCAGTAGCACTTCATCCGGCGAGTCGGCTGTGCGAACGTGATCGTAGGGCAAAACGAACTCACGCAGCGTCGGGTTCCAGGAAGCGCCTGCTGGCTGCACCTGTGCTTCCGCAAACCCTGCCGGCGGCGGATAAGCATACGAGTAGAAGATCGGCTCCGGCATCGCCTCGCTCCCTGGCCAAAACCCGCAACTGCTGACCTCGTGCGAGTAGGCTTCCTGTGCGATTGCGTTTGGCAGATGCGGCACACCGCCCGGATGCGCCGGGGCGGTGCGTCCGGAGAACCGCGTCACGGCGAGATCGAAGCTGCCCCAGAAAAAATGCACCGGGCTGCACTTTCCGATGAACCGCGAGCGGAACTCGCGGAATACGCGATCAGTTTGCAAGAGCACGCGCCAGAAGCGATTCGCATACTCTGAATCGTAGGAGGCGTGCCGGCGGTCTTGCGCGAACGGCGTCGCCTCTTCGACTTCGTTTGGAGCCGCCACGATCTTTATCTCCAGTTGCATTTCGCGCAGCGTGCTCATGAGCGCGTTGTAAAACTCCGCCACCGAGATTGGCCGGAGAGGGATTTCCCGTTGCGCGCCGTCGCTGCTGCGAACGAGCAAGCGGTGATCGATGAAATCGAACTCGAGCTCAAAGGAGTTCCGCCGATGTGGGATGACGGAGGTCGTGAGCCCCCGCGCCGTTAGATACAGAGTCACGTGCCAGGAGTGGTTGATCCACGGAGTCCGGGCGAGACGGACCTTACCGACAATCTGCGTCCACAGGTGAAGCGTGGCCGCGGTCTCCTTCCATGGGGCAAACGGCAGCGCCGGCCACGGGTGCATCGTTTCCGCTTCCCGGATCGAAAGGCGTGCACTCATTATGCCGGCAAAACCGCTCTCGCGGCGTCACACTTCGTAAATCATCAACGCTGTAATGATAATGGCGTGAATCCAGACAAGGATGACCAGCCACATCCGCAGATTCGAAGAAGCATAGCTGTCGAAAGGATCGTGCGCGTGCGCGAAAAACGTGTTCCGGTGGCGGAAAATGTAAAGCCTGCCGTGAGCACGAGCAAAAGCAGGAAGCTGAAAAACACCTTTAGCCCCACCGCGTTTGCTCGGTTGGCGTATGCGATCAAGTCCATGCTTAAAGATCGCACCCTGCCGCTGGCATGGTCTTGCTCAAGAGCGCTGAGTGATCTGCATCTGGTAAGCAGAGGCGCGAATCCTGCTTTTCTCAGAGGCAGGATGAGGAATTCCGAGCAATCCCAGGACGTGCACTTTTCCAATGCGCAATTGATCGCCGGGCTCCAGCACACGCTGGAAAAGAATTCCGCACGCATCCTGAGCGCGGCCAAAAACCGCTGGGAACGGCAGTTCGCCGGAAGAGACCCGAGCGATGCGTGTGTCACAGTCCGCATCTCATCGCGCGGATCGCTCGGCGGAATCTCGCCGCGGCAAATCGCCTGCCAGTAGCTGCACAGCGCGCGTGTCGGCGCTGGTCTTCGGTCTCTCGGCTGCGGACACGGATTTGCGCGCGGAATGCTCCGGAGCATCTTCTTCGCAGACTGCGCCCATAGCTCAGCCGGATAGAGCATCGGATTTCTAATCCGACGGTCGGAGGTTCGAGTCCTCCTGGGCGCGCGAAGAACTTCGCCACTTTTTTACCAGCGGTGAAAGGCCGGATGGCCCTCTTCCACCGCCACAAAGGTGCCGCGACATGTCGCGCAAGCTTTTCCGCCGGCGCTCAGGGTCCCTTCCACGGTTGCGCGATTTCCTTCCGATTCTACCACTCGGGCCGCGAGCGAAACCGCCGCGCCCGTCGGCGTTGGCCGAAGCAATTTGATTGCGTAATCGGCTGTGACGGTGCAGGGCGGATGATCCGCCCCGGCTTTGTTCATCAAGTGCCAGGCCGCGGTCCAGTTGCAGTGGCAATCCAGCAAGGTGCCAATGATGCCGCCATTTAGGACCCCGGGGAATGCTTCGTACTTCGCCTGCGGCATCCATTCCGCCACGACTTCGTCGCCGCGAACGAAGCTGCGCACATGCACGCCGTCCGGGTTCGCAGGACCGCAACCGAAGCAGCAGTTGTTCGGCGCATATTTTTCCTGGAGTGACTTGTCCTTCATTGTCGCAGCCGAGTGCGCCGAATGTAGCGCATGCGTCTCGCTTGCGTCCTCACTGCGCAAGCCGGAGGCATGCGCTACGAGGGTGCGCCGTTCCGCGCGACTCCTTGATAGGGCCGCTCCTCCGGGCCCACGTAGAGCGAGCGCGGCCGGATGAGCCGGTTGTTGTCGTGTTGCTCGATGACATGTGCGCACCAACCAGAGACACGCGAAGCGGCGAAGATAGGTGTGTTCAGTTCCGGGGGGAACCCGAACATCGTGAAAACCGGCGCGGCATAGAGGTCAACGTTTGCGCAGAGGCCTTTCTCGCGTTCCATGCCCTGCTCGAGCTTCTCGCAGATCGGCACCCACTCCTCCTTGCCGACGCGCCTCCCGTAATCGCGCGCGATGTCGCGCATGATCGGCACGCGCGAGTCGCCTTTTTTGTAAACGCGGTGGCCGAAGCCCATGATCTTCGCCTTCTTCGCCAGCTGCTCCTTGAGCCAACCTTCCGCGCGTTCCGGCGTCTGGATATCATCGAGCATTCTCATCGATTCCTCATTCGCGCCGCCATGGAGTGGGCCTTTCAATGTTCCGCACGCGGAAGTCACGGCTGCGTACATGTCGGCGAGCGTGGAAGCCGTCACGCGCGCCGCGAAGGTGGAGGCGTTGAACTCGTGGTCGGCATAGAGAATGAAAATTGTGTCCAGCATCCGGATCTGCCAGTCCCTCGGCACTTCGCCGGTGAGCTTATAGACGAAATTGCCCGCGTGCGTGAGATCTGGATCGTGTGGAATCGGGTCCTGCTTGCGCGAGATGCGCCAGCCGTCTGTAATTAGCGTGCTCAGCTTTGCGATCAACCGCACCGCCTTGCGCACGTTTGCGGCGTGCGAGTGGTCGTTCAGCTCCGGATCGAACGCCGCCAGCATGGAGACGCCGGTGCGCAGCGCGTCCATCGGATGCATATTGCGCGGCAGCAGCCGCATCATATCGAACACCGCCTCCGGCAGCTCGCGTTCCGCCACGATCTCGCGCGTGAATCTCCCGAGCTGCTCAAAGTTCGGCAGTTCCCCGTTCAAGAGCAGATAAGCGACTTCCTCAAAGTTCGCCTGCTGCGCCACCTCGTGAATGTCGTAACCGCGGTACATCAGGCCTGCGTTCGGATCGACCCAGCAGATCGATGTTTCCCCCGCGACGACGCCGGCGAGGCCAGGGCTGTAGGATGGTTTTGCTTCAGTGCTCATCTCTTCTCCTCCTCTACTTTGTCGGATCGTAGTCCAGCAGGTCATAGAGTTCCTGCCGCGTTTGCATCCGGTTCAGCCACTGTTGCTGCGTCCCGCTGCTCTTCAAGTCGTGCAGCATGTTCGCCGCCGCAAACATCGAAACGCGAAAAGCCGTCTGCGGATAAATAACCATCCGATACCCGAAGGCCGCGAGCTGCTCTAACGCGAGCAGCGGGCTTTTCCCGAACTCCGTCATGTTCGCGAGGAGCGGTGCATCCACTGCTTGCGCGAAATCGCGGAACTCCTGCTCGTTCTGGAGCGCCTCTGGGAAAATAGCGTCTGCACCGGCCGTCAGATAACTGTGCGCCCGCTCCACCGCTCTGTCGAAACTCTCGACCGCCCGCGCATCCGTGCGGGCGATGAGGAGAAAATCGGGATCGCTTTTCGCCGCCGCGGCCGCGGCGATCTTCTCGTTCATCTCTTCAGTAGAGACAAGCGTCTTCCCGGGGAGATGGCCGCAACGCTTCGGAAACTCCTGGTCCTCGATGTGGCAGCCGGCGAGGCCGGCGCGCTCAAACTCCTGGATGGTGCGCCCCGCGTTCTCCGCTCCGCCGAATCCGGTATCCGCATCCACAATGCACGGAATCTTCACCGCTCGAGCAACGTAACCCGCAAGCTGCGCCACTTCCGTCAGCGTCAGCAGCCCGATATCCGGCACACCTGCCGTCGCGTTGCACAAACCCGCGCCGCTGATGTAGAGCGCGTCGAATCCGTTTCGCTCCACCAGTCTTCCCAGCGCGGCGTTGAACACTCCGGGCATCGCGACACAGCCATCACGAAGCAGTTGCCGCAGTCGTGCCGATGGTGAGCGTGCT
>JBHENA010000032.1:6128-18994 GCA_046262275.1 Chthoniobacterales bacterium | reverse complement strand
ATCGGCATCTTCTGGGCAACGCGATCGCTCATGCAGTGGACGCACTACAGCCGCACCCACTGGCGACGCGATGGCACGCGCACGGTTCTGCATTGGCTGCTCTTCCTCGGATATGGAGCACTCACGGTTGTTTACCTCTCCGCAGCCTTCCTCCCGCGATGACTTCGGTCGATCGAGTGCGGATTGTCTCGCGCACCGCGCTAGGGCTCGTCTGGCTTTACGAAGGTTTGGTGCCCAAGCTGTTGTTCCCGCGACCCGAGCAGACCGAGCTGGTCCGCAACTCCGGCCTGACCTTCGGCGCTCCTGACATGACGCTGCAGATCATGGGCATCGCGCAGGCGGCCGTCGGGTTGTGGCTTCTTAGCGGAATCGCGGAGCGCATCTCCGCCGCTTTCGCCACGGTCTGGATGTGCATTCTTATCGTGCTCGTCGCCCGCGGAATTCCGGCGATGCTGACCGACCCATTTGGCGCGCTTGCGAAAGACATGTGCCTCATCGCCTGCGCCTACACTGTTTGGGTGCTGTCGCCAAAGCGATGACCCTCGGGATTCTTTGGAAGCTGAAGCGACACCCGCTGCCGGTGGTCGCGCATTTCAGGCATTCGCTCGTGCTCACCTATGCCCTCCCGCGCGATGTCCTAACGCTTCTACTTCCACCAGGATTGATCCTCGACACGTTTGGGGACTTCGGCTTCCTCGCCATTGCGCTCGTGCAGACGGAAGGTCTCCGTCCCGCGTTTCTCCCCAAAGCGCTCGGGCAGGATTTCTTCCTCTCCGGGTATCGCATCTTCACGCGGTTTCAGACGAGCACCGGCCGCACGCTCCGCGGTCTAAAAATTCTCCGCAGCGATACCGATCGTCGCCGCATGGTCTGGTCCGGCAATGCGCTCACGCATTACGGCTACCGCTATGCCCATGTGGAGCTCACAACCGGCGACGGTTCGCTCGAGATCATGATCAAGACGCCGCAACGCGAAGCCGATCTTCACGTCGTCGCGGACCTGACCGAGGGCGCGAAGTTACCGTCCGGCTCGCCGTTCGCCGACTGGCACCAGGCGCGGCTCTTTGCCGGGCCGCTCCCGTTCACGTTCGATTACGAACCGGAAACGCACTCCATCATTGTGATCGAAGGTGTGCGGCAAAACTGGCATCCGCGCGCGGTCGCCGTGCGCGTTTTGCAAAGCGCGTTTCTTGAGGCGGCGCCGTTCGCGTCGGCGCGGCCCATTCTGGCGAACGCTTTTTACATCGAGAACATTCCGTATCGGTGGAAGCGCGGCGTCGTGGAGCAACTGCCGAGAGCCTGACGATGCGAGCAGCGCGAAGCCGTTATCAGGGAGTGCTGCAAATCCTGCGCTTCAACTGCCCGATGTATGTCGCTGCGGCGGTCGTGCTCGGGACAGGCGCGGTGTTGCTATTCGTTTTTCCGCTGCCGCCTCTCGTTCAGATCGCGGGGCTGATCGGGATTGCGCTTGCCGCGTTTTGGCTGCTCGTGTCGCTCGCTGTCTCCCACTATGTCTACGACTTGTCGGGAATTTATCGCGGAGACTGGCTGCGGCAGGCGATCCGGCGCACTCCGCTCCGCGCGACGAATCTGCACGCCGGTTTCGATGAATTCAGCGACGTGCTCCGCGTACGGTTCCCGGAGACGGAGCTCTCCGTGTTTGATTTCTTCGACTCGCAGCGGATGACGGAGCCCTCGATCGTGCGGGCACGTGAGCTGGCGCGAAAGCCGCCAGGCGCAGACGCGGTCGACTTCCGTTCCCTTCCGTTGCGCGATGAGGAACTCGATGCCGCCTTCCTGATCTTCGCCGCCCACGAACTCCGCGAACCGGACGCCCGCGTCGTGCTCTTGCGCGAACTGCGCCGCAGCCTCAAACGTGATGGAGAAATGATTCTCGTCGAGCATCTGCGCGACCTGCCAAACCTCATCGCCTTCGGTCCCGGTTTCCTGCACTTCTACTCCCGCAACACGTGGCTGCGCGCATTCGCAGGCGCGGGTCTGCGTCCGACGGATGAATTCTCGCTCACGCCATTTGTGCGCGTCTTCGTTTTGGAGAAGACGTAGCCGGTGTTCGAGCTTCTGACCTCAGATGCGCAATCGAAGGCCCGGCGCGGTCGCCTAACGACTGCGCACGGTGTGATCGAGACGCCGGCGTTCATGCCGGTGGGAACCCAAGGGACCGTCAAGGCCGTGAGTCCGTGGGAACTCCGTGAGCTGAAGGCGGAGATCATTCTTGGAAACACCTACCATTTATTCGTCAGGCCGGGCATCGACGTGATTCGGTACTTCGGCGGTTTGCATCGCTTCATGAGCTGGGACGGGCCCATTCTGACGGACAGCGGCGGCTTCCAGATTTTCTCGCTCGCGAAGCTGCGCAAGATCACGGAGGAGGGCGTCCATTTTCAGAATCATCTCGACGGCACACCGGCGTTTCTTTCGCCAGAATCGGCGATGGAGATTCAGGCGACGCTCGGGAGCGATATCGCCATGGTGCTGGATGAATGCCCGCCCTGGCCGTGTGAGCGGGAGTACGCGGCGCGGAGTTTGGAGATGACGATTCGCTGGGCGAAACGTTGCAAAGACGCTGTCGTTGGTCATCCTGAGCGAAGTCGAAGGATCGGGCGTGAGGGTTCTTCGATTTCTCCCGATCCTTCGACTCCGCTTCGCTCCGCTCAGGATGACGGCGAAGGGGGTCAGCTCGTCTTCGGGATCGTGCAGGGGGCGACGTTTCCGGATCTGCGGCGCGAGAGTGCGGAAGCTTTGGCGCAGATCGGATTCGATGGTTACGCCATCGGCGGTGTCAGTGTGGGCGAGCCGGAGCCACTCATGATGGAAGCGGTGGAAAACAGCGAAGCGTTCCTGCCCGCACATCGTCCCCGCTACGCGATGGGGCTGGGCACGCCACCACAACTACTCGAGCTGGTCGCGCGCGGCATGGACATGTTCGATTGTGTCTTGCCAACTCGACTGGCGCGCAATGGCACTGCGTTTACCGCGATAGGGACATTGAATCTAAAGAATGCCGAGTTCGCAATGGACAAGCGGCCGATCGAAGAAGGCTGCACCTGTCCCGCCTGCCGCGAATTCGCGCGGGGCTATATCCGCCACCTGATCAAAGCGGAGGAGATTCTCGGCCTGCGTCTGATCACGCTGCACAATCTGCATTTCTATCTCGCCCTGATGCAGCGAACCCGTGATGCGATCGAGAATGGAACCTTCGCGGACTTCCGGCGTGCCTTCGTGGCGAACTACAAGGCGCGCGAGCTCGAAGCGTAGCGCATGCCTCCGGCTTGCGGTTTATTGAGAGCGCCAAGCGGGACGCATGCGCTACCGGCTGGCGATGCGGCCGCGCAACCGCATGTCGAGCGCCTGGTTGATCCGTGCCGCCCAGGCGCGCGAGGATTCGCTGTTGTAGTGGACTCCGTCGCCGCCGGTTTTGCCTGCTACGTAATGCGTGAGCTGGCGTGAATCGATAACTTCGAAATCATCCCGCCGCGCGGCGGCTTGGATGAGCCGGTGCACCCGCCCCTGTGTTCGGCGCAAAGCGGAATGATCGGGGGGCGCGATCCAAATGATCTGGCGGACCGACCTGCTCCGGCAAGCCTTGACGAAGCGGTCGGCGAAGGAGCTGATCTGTGCGTCGGTTAAATTGCGATCCATCCAATTTGTCCCGAGTTGAACGACCACGACGGTAGGTTGATAACGCCTCACCAGCGTTTCCAGCTTCGGCGTGCGGGTCGCCCGCGGCGATCCACCTTTTACCGAATTGCGCAAGACCGGTGGGCGATCGGGCGTGCTCTCGCGATAGCCGCACTTTGTGTAGAAGGCCGGTTCGCTGGCGAGCCAGTGCTCGGGCGAGGAACCGCAGGAGGCAAACGCGGCGACGTTTTGCGGACCATACTTGCGCGCGAGATGCTGTTGGACTGCTTCGCCGAAGGGGCCTGCGGACAACGAGTCACCGATCATGAGCACACGCGTGACGGGGGGTGGGTCGGCGGCTCGTTTTGCCGCGGTCCGGGCGGCGTTGCCGCGGGTTGCGAGTAGGAAACAACCGAAGCAAAGCGCCAGCCCGAAACAGGTTAGGGCAGAGCGGATCATCGTGTTCGAATTCCCGGATGCCGCTTCTTGTCCTCCAGCCGGATGTAGGGTTGGAGGTTGATCTGGCCCGTTTCGTCTCTCGCTTTCGCCGTATCCCACAAGGTGCCTTCCATCCGATCAAGCCGCAGTTTGTAGCGTTTGCCAATTTTATACTTCAGCTTCTGCTCCTTGAGCGCGATATGCGCCGGGTGCATGACGAGGATTTGCTGCTCGTCGTATTGTCCCTTCAGGACCTTGTCCACGTTATAGAGGTATGCGACGAGCGACTCCTGATAGGGCAACAGCTCGTTCAATGGGATGGGCTGCGACTTGAACACAAGTGTCGCCCTTACCTGCAACGGTTCTTTCTTTGGCGGTTCCGCAGGCGGAGGAGCCTCGACCGGGGTCACAGCTTCTGCGCGCATTGCCTGCGCGGGTGCGACGGCTTCGGCACGGGCCGCAACCTCGGAGGGAGGAACTGCCTGCGCGACCAGCGGTGCACTCTCCGTTTCGGATAACGCGGATAACGGCTTCAGCGCCGCCAGCGGCTGCGCAGAGAGGTCACGCTGGATAATTTCGAACACCTTGTCCGCCCACTGCGTCATCTCTTCTCCCAGGAAGTGCTCCTTGTCGGGATCCATGTGCTTGTACGGGTAAGTCACCAGTGTGCGGCTATCGATCACCGTCCCAGGCGGGCTGAGCTGCTTCCGGGTCTGTTCGAATAGAAAATCCTGCACCTCTTTCGAGACACGGCCGGAGGTAGGGGGATTCACCCAGTAGATCTTTTTCAAAGGCGACGGCCGGCTGATGGCCTTCTCTTTAAAGGGGAGCAGATACTTGCGAATGGCGGCGCTGTGTTGCGCGCGCCGCACTGTTTTGGCGTCGGGAAACAGGCCGAAGAGGTTGCTGCCAGTTTGGACCACGAGAATATCGGGCCGCACCGTCTCCAAGAGATCCTCGAGCTTTGGAACCGGGTGCGGCTTCGGGGGGTGATTCGCCTTCATCCCGTAGGTGTCCTGCATCTCGCGCGGCTGCGGGGAGCGCGGGTCAGGCTCGATGCTCCAAAAACCACACGGCGCTTTGATGTTGGTGTAGGGCTTTTGTTTCAGCCAGCTGAGCGGGTTCGTGCCGCACGCCATGTAGGTGTAGGTCGACTTTACTTGCGGGTCGTTACGGAAGCGCTCGTCCAATCGCTTCCCGAATCCACAAAGCGCGAGGGAGTCGCCCAGGATGAGGACGTTGAGTTTCTGATCGGCCTCTTCAGGCTGCGCCTGCGCTGGACCTGGCCCCAGCCGGCATATCAACACGCCAAGCAGGAGCCATGAAGCTGCTTGCCGGCCAATGCTCCTTAGTCCGATTTCTTTTCCCATCGAATCGCGCAGTTTCTTGAGACGCATCTGGGGCGCGCGTCAAGCGGGAGTCTGGGAGCGCCGCGGCCTGCGGCTAAGGCGCGACCGGCTGCACCACCCAACCCTGGTCGGCTTCGGTAAACTCACGCGCGGCCAAGCACCAGACCACCACCTTCTTCTTCGCGAGGTAAGCGGGATCGCTGCGCGCTTTACGGTAAAGACTCACGCGCACAGCGGTGGCACCTGACCCGCGCGTGCCGATCAGGTCGGGAGCAAAACCAAGCTCGTGCGCGAGTTGGTCAATCAGGCCTCCTCGTTCCGCGTGAAATTCGTGGAAGACCAGCGTGTGGCTATCACCGAGGAGCAGGAGGGGACTGTTCGTGTCCGCCTGGACCGGCGCGCCACCTGATTTTTGTGAGATCGCTCGAATGGAAATTTTCTCACCCTGCGGCCGCGAAACGTCCGCCGGCAGGAGGCTGATCAGGTCACCGACGAGCGCGGCCTGTTTCCACTCAGCCGAATAATTTCGCGGCGATTGCGACGGAGGAATTTTGTCGCGGATGCGCTCGGCAATCACTTGTGCAGCAAGCATGCAGCCAACGCCGGACCAGTGGCTGTCCGTCTGACAATAAACGGAGCCGCGCGCGTGTTCGCGCTCCTTCGCAAAGAACGAACTCAAGTCGAGGACGTTGACGCCGCGGGCTCGCAGCAGCTCGTAGAATTGCGGCAGGTATGGAGCTGCCGCAGAGCCTGCATCGGAAGTGCTTTCAACGCCCAGCTTATCGGGATAGATCGCGGCCTTCGCTGGCACCGGTACGAGCAGCAACTCGATCCCGCGTTCTTTGAGCTGCCGGTTGAAATCTGTGATTGCAGGGATCGGGTCCGCCGACTCCGACTTGCGCGAGTGGGCAGTCTTGGCCGCTGCGTCACCCCAAAAGCGACCCTGCGCCAGGAACCGCAGTTCGCTGGTAAGGAAGAACCACCCCTCCCGTCCGGGGAACGCGCTGATGTTCTTCTTCTGCAATGCCACGGCTTTCCGTGCAATCGCGTCGCGGAACTGCTGCTGCGCGGTCAGGGTCGCGTCAGCGGGTTCGGCCGCGCGCGAGATGTGCGCGCAAAGGAGGAGAGCGAGGCCGAAACGCATGGCGCATATAGGAAACCGAAAGAACGCCAGCCGCAAGCACGCCTCAGCAGGGTTGTAGCGACGCCGCTCTGTCGGCGTTAACACGCTATTCCTGAAATCGACGCGTATTGACCGCGATCCGGCAGCTGCCGGACCGTCGCTACAGCGCAGCGCCCGCAAATAACGCGTTCTTTTTTTGCATCGGCGCTTGGAAGAAACGGCATCCTGCGCACGTATATGGCGCGTGGTCTTCAGCTCCCACATCTTCGTCTTCTATTTCCTGCCGCTGGCGTTGCTCGGCTACTACGCGCTCGCCGCCGCGCCGCAACGCTGGCGCAACCTCTGGCTCATCCTGACCGGCTACGTCTTCTATGGGTGGGCCGAACCGCGTTTCATGCTGCTCATGTTCGCCACCACTTCGATCGATTGGCTCATGAGTCTCGTCATCGCGCACAACTCCTGGCACGTCTGGCGTTTCTGGCACCAGCCGGTGCGGGCGTTGGCGCGCTGTAGCCGCGTCGCTGCGTCGACGCGCCGCGCTTCCCATGCAGCGCTAGCGCAGAACGGCGACGCAGCGCCGTTGCTACAGGGCACAGACAGATCGCGCACCCAACGGTTCGCAATCACCGCGTCGGTAATTTCGAATCTCGTCGTCCTCGGCTTCTTCAAGTACTTCAATTTCGGCGTCGAGAGTTACAATGCCGCGGTGGCGGCGCTCGGATTGCCGCACGCGCAATGGGACACCTTCTTCCGTGTCGTCCTGCCACTCGGGATCAGCTTCTACACCTTCCAGGCGCTCAGCTACACAATCGATGTTTACCGCGGCGAAGCAGAGGCGATGGCAAACTTCATCGACTTCTCGTGCTTCGTTTCGATGTTCCCGCACCTGGTCGCGGGACCGATCCTAAAGTTCTCATTTCTCGCCGAGCAACTGAAGCATCGCACGCTCACGCTCGACAAATTCGCGCGCGGCGTCGCGTTCTTCATGCTCGGATTGGCGAAGAAGATCCTGCTGGCGAATCCCTGCGGGAAAATAGCCGACACCTGTTTCGATGCCGGATCAGTCGGAACGCTCGACGCGTGGTTCGGCTCCGTCGCCTACGCATTCCAGATCTATTTCGACTTTAGCGGCTACTCCGACATGGCGATCGGGCTCGGGCTGATGCTCGGCTTCGTTTTCGCGAAGAACTTCGATTCACCCTATCGCGCGGAATCGATCACGGATTTCTGGCGGCGCTGGCACATCTCGCTTTCCACCTGGCTGCGCGAATACCTCTACATCCCGCTCGGTGGGAACCGGCGCGGCCTTTCGCGCACCTACGCGAACCTCGTGATCACAATGTTACTCGGCGGGCTGTGGCACGGTGCGTCCTGGAATTTCGTGATCTGGGGCGGAATGCACGGTGGCATGCTCGCATTCGAGCGCAGCCAGGGACGCGAAGGCTTTTATCACAACCTGCCGAGGCCGCTTCGCATCATCATCACCTTTGTTATCGTGCTGCTCGGCTGGGTTTTCTTTCGTGCGACCGATCTTCCCCGGGCCGGCGCGTATTTGGCATCGATGTTCGGTCTGAAAGGAGCCAGCGCTAACGCGTCGCTCATCGGCGGCATTGTCTATCAGCCGTATTATCTCCTTTCCGCTGCGATTGCCGGGCTTGTCGTTTGGCTTGGAAAACAAACGTGGGATTGGACGCAGCAGATGACGCTGCCGAAAACAGCAGTCTGCTTTGGTCTGGGCTGGCTCGCGTTGGTCGTTCTCGCAACGC
The DNA here is from genome assembly GCA_046262275.1 of Chthoniobacterales bacterium. Lineage (GTDB taxonomy): Bacteria > Verrucomicrobiota > Verrucomicrobiia > Chthoniobacterales > UBA10450 > JACCTI01. Next base: position 10,679 of record JBHENA010000032.1, on the reverse strand, counting down.
AGGAATACAACCCGTTTATCTACTTCATTTTTTAAGTCATGCCGAAGCGGATCGTGAAGGTTTTGGTGGGAGGGCTGAAGCCGTGGAAGCCGAAGCGCTCCCTTCCCAGCTACAAGGAGCCGACCCCAGAAACGAGTCCGAAGCTCTCCCGCGAAGAGGAAGCGGAGCTGGCGCTAAAGCGGACCGCCTTTACCCCAGGCACGCCGCTTGTGCTGGTCCTCTTGTTTCTTTTCACGATTGCGAGCGTTCCGCTCATGCAATTGGGCGCGGAGCTGCGCACGCGAACTGCAGGCGCCGCCGGGCTGCCGATGTTCAATGTCTTCAAAGCACTTCCGTCGGCTGCGCAGATCGCGGCCGCCCGCACGCTGCAGGACGTGTGGAATCTATTGCCGCAGGCGGAAGAACTAAAGAGCGCGGAAAAGGCGCTCGAGACCGACTCTGTTGTCTCACAATGGCTGCTGCCGCCGGTTCAATCGGTGCTCACAAGCAAACTCGGCGCCGGTAACGAGCAGGTGTATCTCGGCCGGGAGGGTTGGCTGTTCTACCGGGCCGACGTCGACTACGTGACTGGGCCGCCGTTCCTCGCTTCGGCGCGCCTCCGGCATCGGGCGCATTCGGCTGGAGTCGAGCCCGATCCCGTGAAGGCGATCGTGCACTTCCGCGATCAACTCGCGGCGCGTGGGATCGATCTCCTCGTCCTTCCGGTGCCGACAAAGACGAGCCTCGAGGGCGAGAAGCTCAGCGCACGCACCCACGCAGCCGCAGCACTGCAAAACCCCTCTTTCGACGAGTTCAAAGCGCGACTCGAAACAGCAGGCGTTCGCATCTTCGATCCGACGCCGCTCTTGATTCAGCGAAAGACAAGCGGCGCAAACGCGCAGCTCTACCTCCAGAAAGACACGCATTGGCGACCTGAAACGATGGAGTTCGTCGCCCAGCAGCTCGCCGTCTCCCTGAACCTCCGCGCGGCGAGCGACGATCGAACGCTGCAGAGCTTCGAAGTGGAGGTAAGCGGCATCGGAGACCTGGCGAGGATGTTGAGATTGCCCGCCAACGATCCAATAAACGCTCCGGAGAAGATCACCGTTCGTCAGGTAACGAAGGGAAATGCAATTTGGCAGCCGAGTAGCGACTCGAATGTTCTCATCCTCGGGGACAGCTTCGCCAACATCTTCTCGCTCGAGGCGCTTGGTTGGGGTGAAGGGGCGGGGTTTGTGGAGCATCTCAGCCTCGCGTTGGGCGGCCGGCCGCTCGATTGCATCCTGCGCAACAGCGACGGCGCTTTTGCGACGCGTGAGATGCTGGCAAAGGAACTCGCCCGCGGCCGCGACCGCTTGGAGGGGAAGAAGCTGGTGATTTGGGAATTTGCCGCGCGCGAGCTGGCGTTTGGGAATTGGAAGCTGCTGAAGTTGAAGTCAGGCAGCGCTGCGACTGCGCGGTTCTTTTCGCCGCCACCGGGTCAGGAGATTGAAGTCGCCGGCACGATTGAGACGATTTCCTCAGCGCCGCGGCCGGGGACTGTGCCGTATAAGGATCACATCGTCACAGCGCAGGTGGGAGAGCTCGCGGTGTTAGGCGGCGCCCCAGGCGAAGCTTTGCAGAGCATCGTTTACCTCGTCAGCATGCGGGACAATGTGTGGACTCCCGCGGCACGATTGCGGGTCGGCGATAGAGTAAAGCTGCGTCTGCGCGCCTGGTCGGACGTGGCGCGTCAGTACGAGCAGATCAACCGCACTGAGATTGACGATGCGGCTCTGCAATTGGAGGAGCCGGTTTGGGGCGAGCTGCTGAAATGACGTTTGTAGCGACGGGCGGGCGGCTACCGGATCGCCGTCAGCGCGCAAGCTGCAGGTTACAGCGTAATACGCCGACAGAGCGGCGTCGCTACAACCCACGGCTACAGTTGCAATCGGCGCGCTGCGGTGTTGAATAACAGCCCGCTTCCCAGCTCCGCCGACAGGCGCTTCGGGCTGCGAGCTTTTCGGTTCAATTCATGGTGATCACTTTTCTCGCTCAAGCCACTCCGGCTCCCGCTTCACCGGGCTCAGGATTAATCGGCATGCTGCCTTTCATCCTGATCTTCGTGATCATGTATTACGTCATGATCCGGCCGCAGATGAGGCGGCAGAAGGAGCAGCAGCGTTTGATGGCGGCTCTCAAGACAGGTGATCGCGTCGTGACTGCTTCGGGCATTCACGGGCTGATCTCGAATGTAAAAGACCGCACTGTGATCGTGAAAATCGCCGACAACGTGAAGATCGAGATGGAGAAGTCCGCGGTGACGAGCGTTTTGAAAACGGAGGACGCGAAGGCGTGAATCCGGTCATCCTGAGCCTGTCGCAGGATCGGGCAGGCGTCATCCCTAAGTCCCGATTCTTCGACTCCGCTCCGCTTCGCTCAGAATGACCAGCCCGTAATGACTCCGGCTCTCACGTTCTTCATCGGCCTCCTCCTGCTGGTCCTTTTCGGCTGGTATTTCGCGACGGAATTCGGCCCGCGTAAACGTCTCCTCGCTACGCTGCTCATGTTCCTGCTGGTGGCGTTCAGCATCGCGACGATTTACCCGCCCCAGAAGAAGATCGCGCTAGGGCTGGATATCAAAGGCGGCACCTCGTTTTTGATTCGCCTGGTCGGGAGCGGCGAAAGGCAGGTGGACAAGTCGATGCTGGAGCAGGCGGTGGAGGTGATTCGCAAGCGCGTCGATTATTTCGGCGGCGGCGAGCCCGTGATCAGCCCAGTCGGCACCGATCGCATCCTGGTGCAGATACCGGGCCTGGATGCGACCAAGATCCAGGAGGCACGGACGCAGCTTTCGCGCGTCGCGAAGCTCGAGTTCGCGCTCGTTCACCCACAAAACGACGAGCTGGTGCGCAAGATCGACGCGGCCGAGGCGATTGTTCCACCGGACTATCGGCTGGTCGTTTACAAGTTCGAGACGCGCGAGAACAAGACCCAGGAAGAGAAGTTGCTCGTCCACAAGCGGCCCGACCTGACCGGCGACCGCATCACCAGCGCCTTCGCGAGCTACGAAAACGAATGGCACGTAAACCTGGAATTTGACGCGGAAGGGGCGAAGCGGTTCGACGATCTTGCGGCCGCTCATTTCCAGGAGAGATTCGCCATCCTCCTGGACGGCGACGTGCAATCCGCGCCTTCGATCAATGCAAAATATTTCGGTGGCCGGGCGGTGATCAGCGGCGGCCGGATGGGCGAAACAGAAGCGCGCAATCTCGCCAGTGCCCTGGAAAATCCGTTGCAGACGCCCGTCAGCATCGAGGAGGAACGAAGCGTCTCGCCGACACTGGGCGCGGACTCGGTGCGAAGCAGTGTGCTGGCCGGCCTGGTCGGCCTGCTCATCACGATGGTGTGCGTTTTTGCCTACTACCGGCTGCTCGGCTTGATCGCGAACCTGGCTCTGATGGTGAACCTGATCCTGCTCATGGGTGCGCTGACGATGTTCAACTTCGTCCTCACCCTTCCCGGTATCGCGGGCATTATCCTCACGATCGGCATGGCGGTAGACGCGAACGTGCTGATTTACGAGCGCCTGCGGGAGGAGCTCGCGCTGGGCAAATCGCTCCGGGTCGCGATGGAAGCGGGCTACGACAAGGCGTTCAGCTCGATCCTGGACGCGAACGTCACGACCCTGATCACCGCCGTCATCCTCTTCTGGCAGGCAACAGGACCGGTCAAAGGTTTCGCCATCTCCCTCACTCTCGGCATTCTCGCGTCGATGTTCGCCGTCTTGATCGTCGGGCGCAGCGCGACCAGCTGGCTGGTGGATACCGGCTTCGTCAAACGCATGACCATGATGAGCCTGATTCCGCCGCAGAAGTTCGACTTCATGCGCCGCGGTTTGCTCGCGACGTTAATCTCCGTCGCGGTCCTCATTGCCGGCGCCGCCGCGTTCACGATGCGCGGGGAACGCAACTTCGGTGTGGATTTTCGCGGCGGTGATCTGCTGACGCTCAGCACCAACAATCCGGTCTCGGTGGGCGACGTGCGGCAGGCTCTTGAGCCGCTGAATCTCGAAGACGCCTCGATCCAAAAGTCCGAGCAGGCGGGCCGCAGCTACATCACGGTTCGGAGCGAACTCAACACCAGCGACCGGATCACAAATCATATCGCGCAGACTATGCCGAACGCCGGCCTGAAAGTGGAAGGTGCGGAGCGCGTTGGCGCACTGGTGGGCGGCGAGCTTGCCCGGAAATCGCTCATGGCGCTCGCGCTTGGCCTGGTCGGCATTCTGATTTACGTGACCTTTCGCTTCGAGCTTTCCTTCGCGATCGGCGCGATCGTGGCCGTGCTGCACGACGTTCTGATGACGGTCGGCCTTTTTGCGCTCCTGGGGCGAGAACTCTCCCTAACGCTAGTGGGCGCGATTCTGACCATCGCGGGCTACTCGATCAACGACACGATCGTGGTGTTCGACCGGATCCGGGAGGTCCGGGGGAAGAACCCGGCGCTGACCCCGCAGATGATCAACGACAGCGTGAACCAGACGCTGAGCCGGACGATCCTGACGGCGACCACGGTGTTCCTGGTGTCGAT
>JBHENA010000032.1:5717-6118 GCA_046262275.1 Chthoniobacterales bacterium | reverse complement strand
GGACCGTGCTTCGGGACTTCGCTCTTGCCATCCTAATTGGCGTGCTGGTAGGCACTTACTCCTCGATTTTCATCGCCTCACCCATCGTGCTTTGGTGGACGAAACTGCGCAGCGGCAGCGCGACCGCTTTACGCCGGGAAGTCACGCAAAAAGCCGCCCAGGCCAAGCCGACAGCGGCCTCCTAGGCGAAAGTTATTCACAAGAGTTGACGCTGGCCCGGCCGCCCGTTAGGATCGCTTCACCCGCCGATCCCCGAGCTAATTTCAACCCAGGAGATTCCTAAGATGCCCGAAGTCATTGTTCGTAAAGGTGAGCCTGTCGACCGGGCGTTGAAGCGGCTGAAGAACAAGCTCGACGCCGAGGGGATCCTGGAGGAAGTGCGCAGGCTTAGGGCTTTCGAG
>JBHENA010000032.1:0-5707 GCA_046262275.1 Chthoniobacterales bacterium | reverse complement strand
ACACCGACGCAGAAGACGCGACGCAAAGCGAAAGCGAACGCCAAGCGCGGGCGGACCAAATTCCGCTTCAATCCCTCGTAACGTAGCGCAAGCTTCCAGCTTGCTCGGCGTCCGGCGGCGGTTCGAACGCTTCCTCTGTTTTCACCGCGACCGCGTTCGAGCCGGAGCGTGTCTCCCAAGCGAGCGTTCATCTTCTGCAAGGTCATCCCGAGCCGCGCAGACGGCGAGGGACCTCCCAGAGGGTGCTTGGTCACACACCTATTCAATGCAAACCCAACCAGCCTGTGCGAGGTCCCTCGGCGCGCTTCGCCGCCTCGGGATGACAATTTGATGGCGTAGCGCACAGCTACGTGATTCCTCGTGAATTCGAGGCAGTAGAAAGACAGCAAGCTGGAAGCTTGCGCTACGCTTCGCACTCGCAGACGACCCGAAAGCCGAGGTCGTTGCAGGAATAATTCGCCGCGTTGCAGCCGCGCGCGGTCGTGCGGACGTTGTTGAAGCGCGATTTCCAACTGCCACCGCGATAAACCCGCTTTGCGCCCGCAGTTGCGCCGCGCGGATTCACCTTGGGCGTGCCGCGATAGGTCTCGAAGTAGTCGAGACACCATTCCCAGACGTTGCCGGCCATGTCTTGCAGACCGAACGGGCTGGCGCCCAGCGGAAATGCGCCGACCGGCGAGCTTTCGGCATAACCGTCGTCGATTTCGCGATCGCTCCAGGCCAGCACTGTGTTCTTGTCTGCGAAATTCGCGAGGTCGCCGCGGCGGTCGTAATTGCCCCACGGGTAACGGCGCCCATCCGTGCCGCGGGCGGCATACTCCCATTCCGCTTCGGTCGGGAGACGATATTTTTTCCGTTCGCGCGCTGAGAGCCACTGGCAGTACTTGATTGCTTCGAGGCTGCTCACATACACGACCGGATGACGATCTCCCGCGCCGGGCGCACGCTTCCGCGCATGGCTGGGATCAAATTGCTCGAATTCCGCATTCGTGATCGGGTATCGCGACATGTAGAAGCGGCTCAGTGTCACCTTCGTTAGCGGACGTTCGTTTGGCGCGGCGTCGGTAGCCTCGCTCCCCATCATGAATTCTCCCGATGGGATGAAGAGCATTTGCGCTCCGAGTGAGTTCGCGAAGTTGGAGAACCTCGCGGTTTCCGGGACCCCCTGCCGTGCAGGTTGCGGTTCAGGTGCATTTGTCCGCGCCGCCGACACCGATGGAGCGGCAGCAGCACGCGGTGCCGCCGGGAAAAAGGCGGGGTTCGCGATTTTGTCGGCCTCGTCGAGGTAAAGATCCACGAGATCCTCCGCTTCACTCAAGTCGATCCCGAGATTCTCCGCCATGCTGACAAAGGCATCGCGGGTGTCGGCCGTCATTCCGTCGCTGTCGAGCCCGGTAAGACGAAGCATGCGGAGGAATTCGTCTTTCGGGTTCGCGGATTGGCGCCGCGCGCGAGGCGCTCTGGGAGCTGGCGTTGCGGCCGCGGCGGCGATCGGATTGGACGGCTGCGTCCGACTCGCACCGCTATCGCGCAACTCCGCGTCGATATAGCCGAGCATTTGCTCGGCGGTAAGACCGTGCTCACGCCCAAACCGCAGCAGATTCTTTTCTTCTTCCGTCCGGAGACTCCCGTCCGCGATCGCGAAAGTGAGATATTTATGAAACTCGGCGATGGCCTGCTCCTGCGCGTGTGCGGCTAACTCGGCGTCGAGCTGCCGCCGGCGTTCAGGGTCGAGCAACTCGACACGCGCTTGCGTCAGGTAGCGTGAAGATTCCTCCAGCCCGGGACGCAACAACTGCGCGAGCGGATTGCTGGGTTGGTTTTTGAGCGGGAGTTTCTTTTGCCACCACCGCATCAACTCGCGGCAATGTTCTTCGATGACCTCATTGCTCGGCTGCAACTCCGGATCCAGACAGAGGCGCTCGTAGAAGTTTGGCGACTTGTATTTGCTCCAGCCGTCCCACTTGTTCGGATCGTCCGGCAACGGGAGAGGAAATTCGACTTTCACCTCTAGCATCTCTTATGTGACGGTGAGCGCGGCGAGGCTGGCGGTCGCCTGCTCGATTTCATCGGGCGCCAGGCCGGTATGGCGCTCGATCGAGATCCTGGTCTCGTTCCCACAGGCATGCACAGCCACTTCCAAGACCTGGTTCGCGTTGTACTCGTAAACCAGCTCGACCGGAGAGCCCTTGGGCAGGAACGGTGGTAACTCGACGTCGCACGTTCCGAGCGGCGTGCACTCGCCCGGGAGTGTGCTTTCCCCTTCCACGATTCGCACCACTGCTTTCGGCATGTTCGCGCTCGCGGTGCCGAAGAAATTCTTCGAGGTTGCCGGCATCGCGCTCATCTTTCGGATCATGGGGAAGACATATTCCTGGAGCTGGCCTTCATCCCAGAGCACCACGCCGAGAGTGTGCGAGGTGATATTTGTCACCTGCATTAAAGCTCCTTCGCGGGAGGAAAATTGCAGCCGCGTGTCCTCCGGCAGCACCTTCTCGCCGGAGACCTGCTCTTCCTGCAGCATAACGAGGATCGCCTGAATCGCAGCGCCGATCGCGACCGCCTCGTCCGGGTTAACGTCGTCTGCCAGTGGCGCTGGAGAAAGCTGAGTAATCATCTCGCGCACCATTGGCATCCGAGTCATACCGCCGACGAGCAGAACCTTGTCCACGTCAGCCCAGTCGAGTTTCGCCTCCTGCATCACCATCTCGCAGATGGTTTTGCACTTCTCCACCAGATGGCGCGTCCGGCGCTCGAAGTCCTCGCGCGTCAGCTCCACTTTCACGCTCTTACCGTTGTAGCTGTGGACGATCGCGGTCCGCGGCCGGCTCGAGAGCTGAATCTTGGCTGCGAGCGCGCGACTTTGCAGATCCTGATAACTTTGCAAATCGAGCAGCGGATTCTCCCCGTGTTCGCGATCGAACTCCTCCGCCACATAGTTCACGATTACGTCGTCCCAGTCTTTTCCGCCGAGGCGATGATCGCCGTTGGTGGCCAGCATCGTGATCTGGTGACCTTCGATCCGCATGATCGTGACGTCGAAAGTGCCGCCTCCGAGGTCGAATACGAAAACCGTCTGGTCTTCCTCCAGCTTATCCAGCCCATAAGCAACCGCCGCGGCCGTCGGCTCGTTGATGATTTGCAAGACGTTCAGTCCCGCGAGCTGACCCGCCGTGATGGTGGCGGTGCGTTCCGCGTCGTTAAAATATGCGGGGACGGTGATGACCGCGTCCGTGACCGGTTCCTTCAGATACCTTTCCGCGTCCGCTTTAAGCTTCTTCAGAATGAGCGCGGAGAGTTCCTCGGCGGAGTAAATCTTGCCGTCGAACGCGCGATGAAATTGCTCCTTCGGTTTTCCCATCTCGCGTTTCACGAAATCGACAATCCGCTCCGGCTCCGCGACTGAGTTGTTTTTCGCCAGCGTGCCGACAACAGCGCTGCCGCTTTCGAACAAGATGACCGAGGGGGTGATGCGTTCGCTCTCCGAGTTTGGGACAATCTGCGGCTTCCCGTAGATGTCGATATGCGCGACGGCCGAAAATGTGGTGCCGAGATCGATGCCGATAGCTTTTCGTGTGGACATGTTTGTGGATGGAGTTGGCGAGACCGCCTGAACGCACGATCCCGTAGCTCCCAGAGGTGCAGCTTCCGTGCCGGAAACAGACGGAATTACCCTAATTCTGAGAAAATTCCGCCCCCGTCAGGAGTGGATCGTCGAACAGGATTGCCCGCAGTACGGGACTTACCCGAAACGCTTCGCCACGACCTCTTCCGGCCGCAGCACATGATCGCGCCAGAGAAAGCCACGCTTCACCCGCATCACGATCCGCCCGTCATCTTCTGGGAAATCGGCCGGCTCGTAACTCACCACCCGGTGAAACACGCGGTCCACCTTTTCCTTCGGCTCGATCTCGTTGACTTCCATTCGATGCAGCACTTCCACCAGCGAGTGGATAGCGTTTTCGAGGTTGTCGCACCATTGCCCTTGCCGGTTATCCGCACCTCCGCGGGCCGACTGCATCTGCGCGGAAAGGCTGCTCAAGTCGTCGAACAACACCACGAGATCACGAATGAAAGGTTTCTGCAGCGACTCGCGCAGGAAATTGTCCCGGTAACTTTTCAGTTCCTGGTGCAGCGAATTGAAGAGCCGCTGATTCACGTTCTCCGTGTTGCGCAGAGCTTCGAAGTGCTCGTCCATCCGCTGCAGTTGCGACGCGAGATCGTGGTCCGGCGATGCGAGCTTGCCCAGAGCGTCGGAAATTGTTTGCTCCAGGCCGGCCATACGACCGTTCAGAGTCTCGAAAAGCGAATGCATCTCCTTCGAGAGATCTCCCACCTCTGAGTCCTCGCCGGCTGTTCTGGCGGGGATTGTCTTCTCCGCCTCGGCCACCAGTTGTTGCATGGTGGAGGCAAATTCGTCAGGCAGGGTAATCTCTCTCTTCCTCGGCATGGTCACGGTTTGTTCTGGAAAAACTTGTGGATTGTTTCCACGAGGCCGGGGATGTCATGGCGCCGCGCCTCCATGTCCACTTTCAAGCCGAGGTCACGCGCAGTTTTCGACGTTACCGGGCCGATGCTTGCCACCTGCATCCCCTCCGGCCACGGCAAACCCAGCGCCATGAAATTCTCCACTGTCGAGGAGCTGGTAAACGTGATCAGGTCCGCGCCTTCTTCCAATAGACGCTGGCGCGCGCCATTCTCGTCGCGCGTCTCGGGCACCGTCCGGTAAGCGAAGCCTTCGTCCACAATTCCTCCCATCGCGGAGAGCTCTTTTGGAAGCACGTCCCGCGCCTTTTCCGCGCGGGCGAGGAGAATTCGCAAATTCTCAATCCCTTCCTTTTTGAACTCGCGCACCACCGCCTCCGCGACCGCCTCTTCCGGCTGCAGGTCCACGTGCACATGAAAATCCTTGATCCGTTGCGCGGTCGCGGGGCCGATCGCCGCGATTCGCGCGCTGCCCAGCTCACGCGCGTCGTCGTAGAGTTTGTAAAACAGATCGAAGAATGAGTTCACGCCGTTGGGGCTGGTGAAGACGATCCAGTCGTAGGCGTGCGCGTCCTGCACCAGCTCGGCGAAGGCGCGCAGATCCGTAGGCGGCTCGATCCGGATTGTAGGCAGCTCGATCACGTCCGCGCCCAGCAAGCGGAGTTGCGAACTTAATGCTCCGGCCTGCGAGCGCGTCCGTGTCACCACGATGCGCTTTCCGGCCAGCGCGCGCCCTTCGAACCAGTTCAGCTCCTTCCGCAGCGAAACGACCTCCCCCAAAACCGCGATCGCTGGAGCCTGAAAGTCGTTCTCCGCCGCCAGTCGCGCGATGTTTTCCAGCCTTCCCACGAGCGTCTCGTGGCGCCCCGTGGTAGCCCATCGAATTAAAGCGACCGGCAAATCCGCTCGCATCCCGTTCGCGAGCATTTTGCGGCTGATCGCTTCGATCCGCTCGGCGCCCATTAGCATCACCTGCGTCCCGCCAAGCCTGGCGAGCGCAGCGAAATTAATCGAGCTTTCCGGCTTAGCCGGATCCTCGTGACCTGTGAAAAACGTCACGTGCGAGGCGCTGCCGCGATGCGTTACCGGAATCCCGGCGTAGGTCGGCCCAGCGATGGCAGAAGTGATTCCCGGGACAACTTCAAAACGAATCTTCGCCGCGGCGAGCGCCTGCGCTTCCTCTCCACCACGGCCAAAAACGAATGGGTCGCCACCCTTCAAC
>JBHENA010000031.1:0-19162 GCA_046262275.1 Chthoniobacterales bacterium | reverse complement strand
GTATCGGATCACGCCTCGGAACAGTAGCGTCGTCTCCACAGTCGATGCGAGGTCCCTCGCCGTCTGCGCTGGCTCGGGATGACAACGGCAGCGGCTACAAGCTCAACGCTTCCCAGATTAGCTGCGCCTGCTCCGCTTTGTGCAGGGTCAACGCACCGACGGCCGGGCTCGCGCTGGCGTTTCGACCGGCATAGGCAATCTCCCGGCCGAAGAGCGCCCGCAGGCGAGGCTCGATAAAACTCCACGCGCCCATGTTCTGCGGTTCCTCCTGGCACCAGATCAGGTTCGCTTCTTTCGGAAAGGCGCCGATCACTTCGCGCAACTTTGCTTCGCACAAAGGATAGAGCTGCTCGATGCGGACCAGCGCGGCTTCCGTGATCTTCTGCGCGGCACGATATTTCAGCAGATCGTAGTAAACTTTTCCGGAACAAAGCACGATGCGCGTTATTCCTTCGGCGGGGCCGTTCTCTGGCGCGGGCAGAATCTCCTCGAAGACGCCGCTCGTGAACTCTTCCGCGCGCGAAGTGGCGTGCTCCGCGCGGAGCAGACTCTTCGGCGTCATAATGACGAGCGGCTTGACGAACTCCCGGTGCATCTGCCTGCGCAAAACATGAAAATACTGCGCGGGCGTGGTGAGGTTACAGACCTGGATGTTCTCTTCCGCGCAAGCCTGGAGGAAACGCTCGACACGTCCACTAGAGTGTTCCGGCCCCTGGCCTTCGTAGCCGTGCGGCAAAAGGAGCACGATCCCGCTAGGCCGCTGCCACTTGGATTCCGCGGAGACAATGAATTGATCGATGATGGTCTGCGCGCCATTGGCGAAATCACCGAACTGCGCTTCCCACAGGCAGAGCATGTCGGGATAATCGAGCGAGTAGCCATAATCGAAGCCCAGGACGGCCGCCTCCGAGAGCAGGCTGTTGTAGACACAGATGCGCCCTTGTTTCTCCACCAGGTGCAGGAGCGGAATGTGCGGCTCGCCGGTTTTCGCATCGTAGATCACTGCATGCCGGTGACTGAAAGTCCCGCGCCGGCTGTCCTGACCGGAGAGCCGGACCGGAGTGCCTTCCAGAAGCAACGAGCCAAAGGCGAGGGCCTCCGCATAACCCCAATCGTAAGGGCCGCCCGCCTCGAAGATTTCGCGGCGTCGATCGATAAGCATTCGTTTCACCTTCGGCAGAATGTTGAAGCCTTCGGGAACACGGGTGAGTCCGTCGACGATTGTGCGCAACGTCTCCGCGCCGATCGCGGTGGACGGCGACTCGAAGGAGTACGGCGGCTGGAAAACGGCGGTCGATTCGTTGAACTGCTCCTTGCGATCTGCCGGTTCGGTGGCATGCGCCTTTACTTCATCCAGCGCTCTCTGGAGCTTCTCCTGGAACTCGCGCTCAAGGGTGGCGGCCTCATCTTCATCCAATCTGCCTGCATCGATCAGCTCCTTCCGGAAAAGCTTTCCGATCGAAGGGCGCCGGTCGATTTTTGCGTAGAGATCGGGCTGGGTGAAGGAGGGGTCGTCGCCTTCGTTGTGGCCGTAGCGGCGGTAACAATAGAGGTCGATCACCACGTCCCGACCGAACTCCTGCCGGAAATCGAGCGCCAGCTCGGTGACAAAGAGGACCGCGAGGGGATCATCGCCGTTCACATGAAAAATTGGCACTTCGATCGTCTTGGCAATGTCCGTGGCATACATCGAAGAGCGAGCGTCTTCAGGTAAGGTGGTAAAGCCGATCTGGTTGTTCACGACCACGTGCACCGTGCCGCCTGTGCTGTAGCCCGGCAGCTGCGACATGTTCAGGGTCTCGTAAACGATCCCCTGTCCGGCAAAAGCGGCATCGCCGTGGATCAACAGCGGAAGAACCTTCCGCCGGCGCTCCGTGTCGCCGCGAATTCGCTGCCGCGCGCGCGTGGTGCCTTCCACCACCGGATCAACCGCCTCGAGATGGCTCGGGTTCGCCGCCAGGCGGATTTCCACTTCAGCACCCGAGGCGAGCTTCCGGATCGTGCGATAACCGAGATGATATTTCACGTCACCGTCGCCGCCGACCAGGTTCGGGAGGTAGTTCTCGGTAAACTCGGTGAAGATCACCTTAAACGATTTCTGGAGGAAATTCGCGAGGACGTTAAGGCGGCCGCGATGCGCCATCCCCATGCAAATCTCCTCCACGCCGACCGCGGGACACTTATGCAGGATCGTGTCGAGGATCACCATGAGCGACTCCGCCCCCTGCAGCGAGAAGCGCTTCTGTCCCACGTAGCGCGTATGCAGAAAAGTCTCGAACAGCTCCGACTCGAGGAGTAACCGGAGCGATGCGATCTGCACATTTCGCGAAGCGCTGTCCTTCGGCGGGCGCGATTCGAGTCGATGCCGCACCCAATTCCGGATCCGCGTGTTCTGGATGTGCATGAACTCCGCGCCGATGGAGTCCGCGTAGATGCATTCCAATTGCGCGATCATCTCGCGCAGCGTCATCTTTTTGTCGTCCAGGAAGAACTTTGAGGAGACGCGGAGGTCCTGGTCCTTCTCGCTAAAGCCGAGCTCACGCAGTGTGAGGAGCGGATTTGCCGGGCGCTTGTCGGCTAACGGATTGAGCTCCGCGATGGTGTGCCCAAGCGTGCGATAGGCGTAAACCAGGCCATCCACGCGCGTCTGCAATGGGCCCTCGGCGTCCGTTCGCGGCTGGGTCGCGACTGCGGCCGCGCCATTGCGCTTCTCCAGATTGCCGAGCTCGAATCCCTCGAAAAAAGCCGACCAACCAGAGTCAACGTCTTCGGCATTCTCCTGCCAGCGGCGGTAATTTTCCTCCAGGACATCGAGGTTCAGGTGGGTGGCGAACGAGGGACGCATGGTAGCGGCAATCTGCAATCCCGGGGGACTGGCGGCAAGTTGACAGTGTGGAGCGCGGCTCGTTACTTCCAGCGCGAATGACAGCCGCCGAGATCTACGAATCGGTTACGAATGGGGGAACGAGCACTTTCGCTGAGGCCGCAGCCATTTTCGATCGCCATGGGCCGTGGTGCCTAATCGGAGGCCTCGCCCTTAACCACTACGTCAACCCGGTTTACAGCACCGATGCCGACGTAGTCCTCGCCTTTGAGAACTTCCTGGCCGTCGACCGAGAGCTGATGAAGGCGGGGTACACGGTGGCATCCTGTACCGCCTTCCTTACCGCCGGAAAGCCGGACGGCCGTCTTTGGTTCGACTTCCACACCGCACCTCGTTACCAGGCGTTTATCGGACGCGCAGAACGGGCCGAAGTGCTCGGCTCACGTGTGCCGATCGCCAGTTTGTCGGATCTGCTCCAGGGTAAGGTTTGGGCTTGGAATCATCCTGGGCGTCTCCTCAGCCAGCGCAAGAAAGATGAACTGGATCTAATCCGCATCGGCGAAACGTATCCCGAACTGCGGGATTTGATGCCGCCAGAAATTACGCACCAGTTCCGGGACCTTTGACCGCGCGCCGATGAAACGTCGCAGCCCCCTCTGCATCGCGCTGATTTCCGGCGGTGCCCTGTTCCGCGTCATAACGGCGCCGGTTTTTGCCCAGGCGGATCCAGCTTCCGAGCCCGCCGTGCTCGCGGTGGCGAAAGCCTTGCCGGCAGTGGTGAACATCAATACGGAGCGCGTGGTGAGGCGACGGGTGCGAGATCCGTTCGAGGACTTTGCTTCGCAATATTTTGGCAATTATCGCTCCCGTCCTCGTGAAATCCGGCAAACGCTTCAGAGCCTCGGCTCCGGATTCCTGATCGATCCGGCCGGTTACATCATCACGAACCAGCACGTGGTGGAACGCGCGGCGGATCTCAAGATCGAAGTCACGATGGGCGACGGCAAGACGTTGAACGCGCGCTACATCACGGGCGATGAAAAGAAGGACCTCGCGTTCATTAAGATCGATTCGAAGGAACCGCTGCCCTACATGGACTTGAACAATCTTTCGCCGAATCTACTCGGCCAGACGGTGATCGTGCTCGGAAATGCGCTCGGCTACAGCAGCTCGATTAGCCGCGGCGTTCTCAGCGGGATGAAGCGCGACATCACGATCAACGAAATCGAGTACAAAAACCTGCTGCAGACCGACGCTGCGATTAACCCGGGGAACAGCGGCGGCCCTTTGATCGATTTGTCCGCGCGCCTCGTCGGAGTGAGCTCGGCGAAGATGGCGTTCACGGATCAGGGAGTTCCGACGCAGGGAGTGGGCTTTGCCATCCCCGGGGAGGTGGTCCGCGATACGGTGGCGCAGTTCAAAAAAATCGCCGAGAATCAAGCCGCGCCGAAAACTCCGGGCACGGAGGAAGATCACGCCGCATCGAACACCGAACGGCTCTTCGGAATGCATCTGCAGGATCTCACCCCTGAGCTTACGGATGCGCTCGGTCTGGCCGCTGGCAAAGGCGTGCTCGTAAGCGCGGTGGAACCTGACAGTCCCGCCGCCGTTGTAGGGATCGAGCGCGGCCTCGTCATCTATCGGGTAGGGAAATACGACGTCCGGTCCGTCGCCCAGGTGGAGAAGCTGCTCGCACGGGCGCGCAGCGGCACGACGGTTGATTTCACGGTCGGCCTCGTGCGCGTAAATGGACAATCACCCAGCTTTGCGAAAGTGCCGTTGACTGCGCGTTAGGCTTTTTTGCAAAAAAAATCTGCAACGCACGACGGCTTCGGTTGTCTCTAGGAATCTACTGAAATGATCAAGGTCGAAAATCTGACGAAACGTTACGCCGGCCAGACAGCCATTCAGGACCTCTCATTCGAGGTGGGCACAGGTGAGATCATGGGTTTTCTCGGTCCAAACGGGGCGGGCAAAAGCACAACCATGCGGATCCTGTCGAGCTTCCTGCCGCCCACCTCCGGTCGCGCCTCGATCGCCGGGTTCGACATTTTTGAGCAATCGCTCCAGGCGCGCTCTCATCTCGGTTATATGCCGGAGAACGTGCCGCTCTACGGCGACATGCGCGTGACGGAATACCTTAACTACCGCGCCGCGCTCAAAGAGGTGCCGCGTCGGCGGATCGCGGAGCGGGTGGGGGACGTGAAGGAGCTTTGCGGCTTAAAAGACGTGGAGAAGAAGTTGATCAGAGCGCTTTCGAAAGGATATCGGCAGCGTGTCGGGCTCGCGGACGCGCTCGTGCACGAGCCGGACCTGCTGATCCTCGACGAACCCACGAGCGGGCTCGATCCGAATCAAATCCGGCAGGTGCGCGAACTGATCCGAAATCTGGGCAAGCAGCATACGATTTTGCTTTCCACCCATATTCTGCCGGAAGTGGAGATGACCTGCAGTCGCGTCATCATCATTAACAAGGGCCGGATCGAAGCGTGCGATACGCCCGAGAACCTGCTCGGTGAAATCCGCACCTCAGGGGGCGTGGTCCTGGAAGCGAAAGTGGGTGCGGAAAACGGCGCGGAGGAGCTGAAGAAGATTCAGGGCGTCCGCGATGTCACAACCAGGTCAGATGGCGATTGGCAGACCTTCTCGATCCGCGTGGAGGCAGGGGCCGACGTGCGCGAGGAAGTCTTCCACCTCGCAACGGCGCGTCGCTGGTCGGTGCGCGAGCTTTCACAGCGAAAAGCGACTCTGGAAGACGTGTTCGTGGAGATTACGCAGGCGGAGTGAGCGGCGAATGGGCAATGGAGTAATGGAGTAATGGAGTATTGGCAGACAGACCTGCGCAACAAGAACCGGGGCTACATGAGGCTCATTGTCTGGCAGAAGGCGATGGAGCTGTTTCAGCTCGTTTGGCGAGCTGTGTATGTGGAAGCAAAGGTGGATTTTAAACTGCGCGCGCAATTGGCCGACGCTGCGCAGTCGGTCGCGGCGAACATCGCTGAAGGATATGGACGCCGATCGGCCAAAGAGTACATCCAATTCCTGTATTTCGCGCTGGGATCATTGGCAGAGACATTAACCCGCTCGATCGGTTTATACACGACGGGACAAATTCCAGACTCGCGATTTCACGAGCTGGATCTTCTGCATTACGAAACGGAGAACCCGTTGCTGCGTCTCATCGAGAAAATCGAGCAAAAACGCGACGACGAAGATTGGATATCACGCATCGCGGAAGATCCGTCCGAGTACTCAACCGATGCTCCCGATGCTTCCATTGCTCCATTACTCCAGCACTCCACCACTCCAGCGGCTACCAATGCGTAAGTTCATCACCCTGCTCGGCCGCGAAGTGCGCAGCTACTTTTACTCGCCTATCGCCTACATCGTGCTCGTCTTTTTCCTGCTCCTGAGCGGGATCGACTTTTACTTCCAGCTTTCCTTCATGAATGGGCGCCCGGTCAGTTACGCGGTGCAGGAAGCCTTCTTCAACTCCGTCTTTTTCTGGTTCGCTTTCGTACTCATCTTTCCGCTCGTCACGATGCGGCTCTTCGCTGAGGAATTTAAGCTCGGAACCATCGAGCCGCTCATGACCGCGCCGGTGCGGGACTGGCAGGTGGTGCTCGCGAAGTTCTGCGGCGCGCTTGTCTTCTACATCGTGTTGTGGATTCCGACGCTTCTCTACTTCGCGATTTTTCAGATGGTCACCCACCAGCCCGCCGCCAATTCGACCGGCGCATATCTGGGCTCGTATTTGATGCTGCTGTTGCTCGGCATGTTTTACCTCTCAGTCGGCTGCCTCGCCTCTGTTCTGACCAGGAACCAGATCGTGGCCGCGATCATCTCCTTTTGCGCGATTACGATGCATTTCTTCTCCGGCCTGATTTCCTTCATCCTGCAGGATATCAGCTCGGCGACGCGCCAACTGCTCGGCTACTTCTCTGCCATTGAGCAGATGGGAACGCTGTCGCGCGGCGAGATCGACACGCGTCCGATGGTGCTCTACCTGAGCATGACCATTGTGATGCTGAGTTTGACGCATCAAGCCTTCCAGGCGCGGAAATGGAGGCTCTAACCATGGCAACCGATACGATTCCAAATCCGCCGCAGACGCCGCCGAAGATCCACCGCGTTCGAATCGGTCTCAACGTGCTCGTGCAGATCGGGCTGATCCTGTTCCTGGCGGCAATGGTAAACTATCTGGGGTTCGAGCACTACCGCCGCTGGGACCTGTCACGCGATAAAAAGTACGCGCTCTCCGATAAATCGAAACGCTTTCTCGAGAGCCTGAAAGGCAAGGTACGGATGAGCGTTCTGTTCGGATCGGGCAATCCGATCCTGCAGGATGTCCAGAATTTGCTGACGGAGTACCAGTACGCGGCAAAAGGAAAGATCGATGTGCAGTTCGTGGATCCGCAGCGCAGTCTTTCCCGCACGCGCGAGCTGCTCGACAAATATAAAACGGTCGCGAACGAAGAAATGCTGATCGTCGATTACGAAGGGCGGAACAAAACCGTGAAGGCTTCTGAGATGGCGGAGATCGAGCAGGGGATGTTCGGAGAAGCGCCCAGCATAACTGCGTTCAAAGGCGAACAGGCGATTACGAGCGCGATCATCGAGCTGGTTGAGGGAAAGAAGAACACGATCGGCTATGTCCTCGGCCACAAGGAGCCGCCGATCGCCGAGACGCCTCCGAAAGTGTCGCCGATGATGACGCCGGAGGCCGGTTCGCGCAGCCCAGTCTCGGTGCTGAAAATGTTTATCGAGAACGAAAACATCAAGCTGGCGGAGCTCAACCTTTTCGAGGTACCCGCAATTCCCGAGGAGATGAAAACCATCATGATCATCGCTCCGCAGTACGATTTCTCCGAGCGCGAGATGAAGTTGCTGCGTGACTTTTGGGAGAAGCAGGGTCGAATCCTGCTGCTACTCGATCCGAGCGCGAAAACCCCGCGCCTCACTTCGTTCCTGAACGAATTTGGGGTTCGCGTGAACGACGATCGCCTGATGGCGATGGTGCGGACAGGCATTCAGGAGGTCGCCTTGCTGCGCGACGTGCAGGCGCGATTCCTTGGGGACAGTCCAATCACGAAGCGGCTGGCCGAGGCTCGCGGGCTTTTTTTTGGAGGCACCTCCTCGCTGAGCCTGGAGTCTGATCGTGTGCGCGCAGCGAATATTCGCCTGCAGCCGTTAATCGAGGCGGAGCGCGGCTATTGGGCGGAAACGGATTACAACTCGGCGGATCAAGAGCAACTTCAGGCAAAAGCCGCCACAAATCAGAATGCGGTTCTCCCTATTTCTGCCTCGATCGAGAAAGGCGGGAGCGGAGATGAGCGCGTGCAGGCGAACTCTTCACGCATGGTAGTCGTCACCAACGCCACGTTCGTCCAGGACAACGCGCTTACCCAGGACCAGCAGGGGCTCGACTTTGTTTCCGGAAGCGTCAATTGGCTGCTGAATCGGGAAGAGCTTATCGGCATCGCACCGAAGGTGGCGACAACGCTGACGTTTAATCTGGACAGTGCCGCGCTGCGCAACCTCCGCTGGCTCATCCTGGTGTTGATGCCGCTGATCCCGGCCGTGATCGGGGCTGCGGTCTGGTGGCAGCGGCGCGCCTGATGCCCACCGGCGCTCGTCATGAAAACCAAGACGACACTAATTCTCCTCGGCCTCGCGCTTGCCCTGGGTCTCTGGATTAAATTCTTCGAGAGCAAGGCACCTAACACCGAGGAAGCAAACCGGCGCGCGCAGAATGTCGTCAACTTCGAGCGCGAGAAGCTGGAAGGAATCCGGATTCAAAATGGCGACGACAAGATCGAGTTGCGCCGCATTGATGAGAAATGGCGGCTTGAAACACCGATCAAGGACCAGGCAGATCAGGCCGCAATCGATAACCTCCTCTCTGATCTGGAGAGCTGGGAAAAAGAAGAGACCATTTCCGGGAACGAAATCGAGTCGGATAAAGGCCGACTGGCGGAGTACGACCTCGAAAAGCCTAAACTACGGCTGAAGCTGCTGGGGAAGGATTCGCCGCCCGAAATTCTTTTCGGCAGAGACGCCGCGCTCGAGGGGAAAATGTATGTCCGCTTCGAAGATGCGAAGGATACCTTTGTCGTCCGGCAGACAGTCAAAACCGACATCGCTAAAAAGCCGGAGGAATTCCGCGACCGCAAACTGACGGAGATCACGACCGCGCAGGTGGCGCGTGTTGTGATGAAGACACCCGCGGGGGAGCTCGAGCTGCAGAAGCAGGGCGAGTTATGGGAGATCGTGAAGCCATTGCGGGCGCGAGGCGATAGTCAGAAGATCGGCGATCTGCTCGCGCAAGTGACCAGCGCGCGGATCGAGCAATTCGTGGCCGACGATCGTGGCGACCTGCAGCCTTACGGGCTGGCGGAGCCGCGCGGTTCCATCACCCTCTTCAAGCAGGACGACAAGGAGGGACAAATGCTTCAAATCGGCGGCACGCCTGAGAAAGAAAAAGAGCAGGTCTATGTCCGCTTTTCGGCGCGCGGTTTTGTTTACACTCTGCCGAAGAAAATCGAGGAGATCCTGAACACGACGCCCGCCGATCTCCGGGACCGCCACCTCGTGCGCATCGACACAAACAACCTCGACCGGCTAACGATCGACGCGCCGGGAAAAGGTAAAACCGTGCTCGCGCGCAAGGAGCAAACCTGGACAATCGCGAATCGAAACAACCAGCCGGCGAACACGGCGGAAGTCAGCCGCTTGCTCGATACGTTGAAGAACGAACAGGTGACGAAGTTCGTGGAAGATGTGGCCTCCGATCTCCCGAAATACGGACTCGATAAACCACAGCTCCAACTCACCTTCAGCTCGTTCGCCACCGAAAACACCGCCGAGACGCAGGCGGGAGAACACCCCTTCGCCACGATCGCGTTTGGAAAAGCGGAGAACGACATTATCTACGCGCGCGTCGGAGAGGAGCCGTTCATCGTCTCCGTGCGACGTGGTCTGCTGGACAATATTTTCAGCGATCCCGCGCAATGGCAGGAGCTCGCGATCTTCAAATTCAAGCCCGATGAGGTGCATCGCCTCACGGTCAAAACGGAACGCGAAACGGCTTTGAACCGCGGCCCGAATAACGAGTGGTCGCCTGCGGAAGGCGCCGAGCCGGTCGATCGCGCGAATGTCCAATCGTTGCTGAGTACTTTGACGAGTTTGCGCGCGGTGCGCTGGATTGGCGGCGCTCTTCCACCGCAAGCGTTTGATAAGCCGCAAATCACAGTCAGCTTTACGACCTCGCCGGGCGACAAAAACGCGCACAAGCTGATCGTGGGCGGTCCCGCCGGCGATGGGATGTGGTTCGGCCGGGTGGAAGGACGCGACGGTGTCTTCGTCCTCAGCAACCCGGACTTTAACGCTTTGCGCCTGCCGCTGATTAACGCGGCCCCGCCAGCAGCCGCTACATCTCCAGCCGCTGCACCCTCGCCTGCTGCCACTCCGTAAACGCGCGCTGTAGCCAACCCGGTTGTTGTAGCGAACGGCGCTCTGTCGCCGTTCTGACGCGCGTCGATGCGATGATGGCGGCGCTGCCAAAACTTGAGTTCGCTGGCAATCTATGATTCGACGCCGGAGAACGGCGACAGAGCGCCGTCGCTACAACGAAGCTAAAATATTGCGAAAAATCGATTCGACCTGGCGAATGCGTTTATAGCATCTGACAAAAGAAGCTTCCGGCTACGGAGAATTGTAGCCGCCTCGCTGTATCGAGGCGTTCGTGCCACTCGCGCTGGTCACGTGGGTGCGCGGCGACACAGCGCCGCGGCTACAGCCTCCGCTCTGGCGTGCGCTCCACTGCATCCCGGCAATGAATTTCGGCGAATGTTCTAAGCCGTCTACGCAGGCGCGCGCCGCTATGTTTTGTGGCCGGTATAGATTGTCGCGATCCCGCCGGTGAGCGGCAGCGACTCGGTGGAGGCAAATCCGTTCGCCTCCATCAGTTGCCTCATCTTTTCGCCGCTGGGGAAGTTCTCGATTGAGGCGCCGAGATAATCATAGGCGTCCTTCTCTCGGGTAAGGATGGACGCAAGACGCGGCAGACAGCGGTGCAGATAAAATCGATAGAGCGCCCGCAACGCGCCGCGGGGAATCGAGAAGTCCAGCACGAGCAAGTGACCTCCGGGCGAAAGAACACGCGCCATTTCCCGCAAGGCCGCGCCCCAATCAGCCATGTTGCGCAACCCGAAAGCGACCGTCACGCAATCGAAGGAGCCGGCAGTGAACGGTAGGCCGAGCGCATCGGCCACCACAGTGGTGCGGACGCCTTTGCGCCGCGCGAGCGCGAGCATCTCGCTCGAGATATCCGCCCCGGTTACCTGGGCCTGGGGCAGCCGCCGCTGAATCGAGAGCGCGAGATCGCCACTTCCGGTCGCGAGATCGAGCACGCGCCGTGCGTTCCATTTCTCCACGATCTTGGCCGCCCGTGCGCGCCAGAAGACATCGATTCCACCGCTAAGTACATGATTGGCGAGGTCGTAGCGAGGAGCCAGCCGATCAAACATCGCGCGAACCATTCCCGGATCGCGAGGGTCGGCACCTGGTGCGGGGAGCATCTGCCCCCAGCTTAACATTGCGCCCGCTTCGCGCTGCGGCTTACCGCCCCTTGTGTATTCCGGAGTGAACCTGCGCAATCGCGTGATCGATCTTCTGCACCATCTTGTTCTTGTCGCCGACCATCGCCAGGGCGATCGCCTCGTCGACTGCGGCAAGAGCGTCCAACCGTTCTCCACCTTTATTGTGGCGCGCCTCACGCAACTGCTTCTTCGCTGCTTTGAGCACGGGCAGCGGATTCTCTGCGGTCCTGGCGGCATTGAGCAGGCCGAGCGCTGCGCGCATGTGGGGCTGATCGGGGGATGCAAATCCGAGACCTGCGAGAGTTAGCGAAATGACTGCCGCCGAAATTGCGACGAGAAGGGATTTCATGTCATGCGTGAGTTGAGGTGTTCGTGAGGTGGAGTTCTTCCAGATTCGCGCGGTTAGGTGCGCGCGAGGGGGCGATTTCCCCCGGCCGGGCCAGTGGGCGCGAAAGGTTTTGATTCACCACCCCGAGCTTATATGCTTGCGGCCGAGTGCCGATTCCTTTTTCGAAGAAGAGCCGCAGGAACGTGGTGCAGGCGACCGAAAATGGCGCGGGTCGCCTCACATCCACTCGGGTCGGGTTGCGCCCGAGCGCCGATTGGCACAAGCGCAATTTCCTCACCAGCGTGCTGATTCCGTCCCTCTTTACAAAGCGCGCGGGCAAGGGCGGGCTGCCGCTTTTCCCCAAGACCAATGAGGGGGAAATCTGCATCACCTGGATCGGCCACGCTTCATTCCTGATTCAAACCAAAAATGTCAATGTGTTGATCGACCCGAACTGGTCGATGTGGCTCAAAGTAATCAAGCGGCTGAAGAAGCCCGGCTTTGATTTGTTCCATCTGCCGGAGATCGATTTCGTGCTCGTGACCCATGCTCATTTCGATCATCTGGACCGGCGGACGCTGCGCAAAGTCGCCGCGGACCAGCCGATCGTCGTCCCCGTCGGGGTGGGTAATCTGGTGCACGATCTCGGATTCAACATCGTGCACGAGCTGGATCAGTATCAACGGGTGGAACTCGGCCCGCTCTGCGTTTCGCTCACCCCCTGCCATCATTGGGGCGCACGCCTGCTGCACGATTCGCACCGCGGCTTCGGCGGGTTTGTCATCGAAGCCGAAGGGCGTTCGATTTTCCACTGCGGCGACAGCGCCTACTTCGATGGGTTCGCGGAGATCGGGAACCGCTTCGAGATCGAGATCGCGCTTTTGCCGATCGGCGCCTACGATCCGCCGAGCGGGCGCGAGGTGCACATGAACCCAGAAGAGGCGGTGGTCGCCTTTCAGAGACTGCGCGCGAAAACGCTCGTGCCCATGCATTATGGAAGTTTTCGTCTCGGGTATGAGCCGCTGGATGAGCCGCCCGCGCGCCTGCTCGCCTGCGCGCGCGAGGCGGGCATCGAGAAGAAAGTGCTCGTCATGACGGAAGGGACGCCGGTCGTTCTGTAGCTGGCTTTGGATTCGCCAGACGAGAACTTGCCCCTGGGCGAGCTGGGGAGTCCGCCGGCTGATTTGCGCGGCGGGATTGTGGCAGGCGGAGCGGTGCTCGCACTCACGTCCGTTCTGCTCTGGCGCGATCCAAATCTTTTTTGGAATGACGACTACCAGCTCTCGATCCTGCCGGTCTTCGCGGATGTGGCGCGGAGCTGGTCAGAAGGCCATCTGCCGCTGCTGAGCCCGTACTCATGGGTCTGCGGCAATCTGGCCGGTGAGTTTCAATACGGGACGTTCTCCGCCTTTATCAACGCCGCGGTCGCGGTGATCTGGAAGTTTCCGCTCACGTTTCCGCAGCAGGCGGCGGCGCTCTCGATGTCGCACCTGTTCTTTCTCGGGATGGGCGGCTACGTGCTGGCGCGCGGGCGCCGGCTGAGCGCACCGCTCTCGACCATGGTGGCGCTGGTGACAGCCGCCAATGGATGGGTGATCTGCTGGGGGGCAAACGACTGGTTTGGTGCGCTCGGTGCGCTCACCTGGCTCCCTTGGGCCTGGTGGGGTTTGGAACGCGCCGTTGATCCGCTGCGCGGTCGCTGGCGTTTTTTCTGGCCCGCGCCTTTCGTGTATCTGCTGATCACCGGCGGGTTCCCTTACACCGTCCTGATGCTGGGGTTATTGAGCGCCTGGATCGGCGCGAAAACGCTCGCCCAAACGCGCGCCTTCGCTTCACTTTGGCCTGCGGCGGCGGGCACGCTACTGGGCGTGGGGATTTCATCGCCCGCGTGGCTTGCACTCTTCGACTACTTGCGCGGGTCTGCGCGCCAGGTGCAGGAAGCGGCGGAGCATTTCCAATGGGTCGTCCCGCCGGCTGCGCTTCCCGGCTTTATTCTTCCCTCCTGGACGGTGGATTGGGCGGATTTTTCCACCCGGATGATGCCGCACACCGGCATTGAGCTGGCGTGCGGACTTGTGCCGCCGGTGGCGCTGATCGCCGGGCTGATTCTGGGCCGGCGAATGCTCGTCAGGCATATCCGATGGGACGTGGCCCTGCTCGGGCTCGTCCTCATCATCTCCATGTTACCGAGTGCGAATGTCTTCCGCTGGAGCTTTCGCTGGCTGCCGTTTCTCCATCTCGTCCTGGCGCTCTGCGGGGCGCGGGCGTTGCAGTATCTCGATCCGGCACCGGCAAACATGGTGCCATGGCGAAGAATTTATCTTTCACCTGGCGGCTTTGCGGTCGTGCTGGTGAGCGCCGCCGCCGGCGCGATGTACCTCAAGCGCCACGCGTGGCCCTCTGATTGGCCTTCTCACTGGCCGTTGACGGTGGCGACAGTGGGGCTCGCGTGTCTTTGGGCCGGGGCAGAATTCCTTCCGGCGCAGCTTCGCCCTCTGCGCCCATGGGTTCCCGCAGGCATGACTTTCGGAGCACTCCTCGCAGCTTACCTTTGCATTCCGACGAACGTCGGCGTCCCAAAATACAACCTCGCGCAAACCCTGACCCAACCGGAGCCGCTCGATCGGGAGCGCCTCTACTTGAGCGTCTACCCACCGGCGGAGCACGCCTACAGGGAGGGGGAAAAACCAGAACCGGTCGGCCAGGTAGTGCGTCCGGGAAGCAGTTCCATGTGGGCCGGGGTCCGTTTCATAAATGGATACAGCCCGATCCGCCCGGCCGGTGTGGCCCGTCAGTTTGACGTTGCGATTCACGGCCACCTCGCGCCGTGGAGCCGCGAGTACCTGCTGGAATGGGAGGCAGGAGCCGACGGGAAGCTGGCCAGGCTCGGCATCGACGGCGTGGCGGTCGCGAATGAGTTGGAGCTGAGGCCCAAGCCGGAAGCTGAATGGGAGCTGGCGCATGTGTCGCAAGAGGGGCGGGTTTACCATCGCCGCGGTGGGCAGCTTTCACGCGTCCGATCCGTCCCGTCGCAGCCTGACCGGCCACACGAGCAGTTCTCGACGGCATCTGTGAAGTTGCTCGAAGACTCGCGCAACCGGGTTGTGGTCGACGTGGAGGTGCCGCTCGGCGAGCGACCCGCGCTCTTGACATTTTCGCGGCCCTACTTCCGCGGCTACCGCGCCAAAATCGACAAGCGCAGCCTACCTGTCACCTCGTACCTCGGCATGATGCCGGCAGTGGAAGTCCCTCCAGGGACAAGGGGGCGACTAGTTCTTGAATATTGTCCCGGCTGGCTGGTGGTAGGAGGTGCGGTCGCGGCCGTCTGCGCAGGGATTTGCCTTGCCGGAGTCGTCCTAAATGGCAGAGAGCGCCAGTAGCGCCCTGTTTTCGCTCAGTAAACATCGCGCTTGTAGCGCTTTTCCTTTTTCAGCTGCTCCACGTAGTCGCTCGCCTGCTCCGGATTCTTGCCACCCTCTCTTTCGACGATCTTGTGCAGCGCCGCGTCCACATCCTTCGCCATTCGTTTCGCATCGCCGCAGACGAAAAAGTGCGCGCCTTCCTGGAGCCATTTCCAAAGCTCGGCGCTGTTCTCCTGCATCCGATGCTGGACATAAATCTTGTGTTCCTGGTCGCGCGAAAAGGCGCAATCGATCCGTGTAAGATAACCTTCGGCGCGGAGCGGATCGAAATCCTCCTTGTAGAAGTAGTCGCATTTCTCGCGCTGTGATCCAAAGAAGAGCCACGACTTGCCGCGCGCGCCGATCGCTTTCCGCTCCTGCAGAAAGGCGCGGAACGGCGCAATCCCGGTGCCCGGCCCCACCATGATGATCGGCGTTTCAGGATCCTCCGGCAGGCGGAACTTCGAGGAGCTGGGATAGATCGGGACGGGCACGTTTTCCGCGCGATCGGCCAAGAAAGTGGAGCAAACCCCTTTTCTTATTCGCCCGTGACTTTCGTAACGCACGATATCGACGATGAAATGCACGACGTCAGGGAACGCTTTCAAACTGGAGGCGATGGAGTAGAGGCGCGGCTGCAGCTTCGAGAGGAAACCGACGAATTGCTCCGGTGTGAAGCGGACGGAGCGGTGTTCGCGCAGGAAATCGATGACTTCCATTCCCCAAAGGTAAGAGTGCAGATCCTCTTTGCGCGAGGAATCGAGAAGTTCGTTGAGCAGAGGCGCGCTCGAGGCGCGCTCGGCGATTGCTTTCAACAATTTCGGAGTGATGGCGGTGATGCTGTACTCGCGCAGGAGCGCCTCACGCAGCGGAAGCTGCGGCGTCTTGCTGCCCTTCACGAGCTCGTCGCCGGTGGCGGAGATGGCGGTGAGAATTTCATCCACCAATTCGGGGTCGTTCGTGGGATAAATCGCCATCGACTCGCCCACCTCGTAGCTCAAGCCCCAATCAGTGAGATCGACTTCGAAGTGGCGTGTCTCCTTCTGCGAACCGGGATTCAGCCGGCGATTCACGACCAGCCTGCCGGGGTATGGATTCGAGCGACTGTAGCTGCGACGCGGGGCGGTGACGGTCTCTGTAGGCATGTGCGAAGGGCGGAAGATTGACGTTTAAACCGGCACAAGCAAACCACGAGCTTTGCACAAAGCTGGCGCGGTTACTAGAGCGCTAAAAGCATTTGCCGCAGATTGGGAACTGTCGGGCTGGCTACTTCCTCGGGCTTAATCACGAGCAAATGCATTGCCTCGCTCGGTGAGAAGCAGTAGCGGTGGCGATGCGGGTCTCCTGTCTTCTGAGCACGCATCAGCAGAGCGAAGAAGGCGTGGAGTGGTTTCGAAAGACGGCGAGCATCGTTCGATGAACTCGTGGCTTTTGTGCCGCGAGCGCGCGCGGCGCCAGAGGTTTATTCGCGTCTTCAGCGCGTAGGAGCGCGGATTTTGGACACGCCGACATCAGGTTTTTATCCTTCGACAGATTCCGCGGAGATGTCGGCCGCCTGCTCTGGCGATTGGATATTGGTGCTCGATCACGACGAAGAGCTCAGCCTGGAATGGCAGGAACCGCGTTGGCGGGAAATTTTACACCGTGATGAGTTCACGCATTTCTGGTTGCAGCGCCGTTGGCTAACCCCTTCCGGCAACTTCATCGATTGCGAACCGTGGTGGCCGGACTGGCAGATGCGCCTGTATCGAAATCGACCGGGAGAGATCTCGCCGCCGCGGCAACTGCACGAGAGGATTCGCGTTCGAGGCGCGGGCGCGCACCTTCGGACGCTCGCGATTCATCACCACGATCTTCGCGTGGCATCTCGCAGCGCGCGCGAGGAAAAGGTGGCAAGCTACGAGCGATTGAAGCCTGGTGAAGGGCTCGGGTATTATTACCTTTTCGAAGACCGCAACCCGCCCGAAAGCGCGTTGCCGGACCGGAGCGACTTTGAGTTGGAGCGCGAAATCCTGCGCATGCCCGAGCTGTCGCCGGAGGAGGTGCAGGCGCTGTCGCTCCGGGCGCAACCCCCGCCCGACCGCCTGCGTCCGGGTGAGCTGGTCTGGGTGGAGGTCGAACTCAGAAATCGGAGCGCGCGGGTCCTTTGTTGCGGATCGCCTTTTCCGCTCAATCTTTCCTACCACTGGCTGGAAGCTTCGACGCGAGCGATTGCTCTGTTCGATGGCATTCGCACCTCAATCGTCCCCGCTCTGCCACCGGGAACCAGAGGACGACGCAAGATGTTTGTGAAAGCGCCCCTGGCGGAAGGAAGTTATTTACTGCAGCTGACGATGGTGCAGGAAAACCTGAGGTGGTTGGAGTCGGACTGTCCGGAGCTGGTGCGGGAGTTTAGCGTTACCGTGCACGGCGACGGGTAATTTGGCAGCGTTGTTTCATGCCAGTTGTTTACCGTTTTCCCTTCATTCGGCCGCTGGTGCCGCCGGTGGAATCGTGGAGCGGTTATTTGGAGGCTGCCTACACGATGAGATGGTTTTCAAATCATGGTCCGGTGGTCCAGCAATTTGAGTCCGCTTTAACTCGCCGTTTTTGCCACAGCGGCGAGATTATGACTTCGGCCAACAATGCGACCAGCGCCATTGCGGCGACGCTAATCTCGGTGGGTGCGCGCGGAACGGTTTTGCTTCCTGCGTTCACATTCCCCGCGACCGCCTCCGCCGTAGTGATGGCCGGGGCCAATCCGCGCGTGCTGGATGTGGATCGCCACACCTGGTGTCTCTCAATTGCAGCGCTCGAGGCCGCGTTACGGTCGGAAAAGTGTGATGCGGTGGTGCTGGTGGCGCCTTTCGGTATCCAGCAGGATTTTGCGCGCTATGCCGACATTTGCCGGCAAAATAAGACCGCGCTGGTGATCGACAATGCGGCGGGCCTTGGCGCAAGCGAAATGCCGCTCGGGAACGAGGGTTGCTTCGAGATTTACTCGCTTCACGCCAGCAAGGCTTTCCCTGTCGGAGAAGGAGGAGCGATTCGCTCTTTTGCTAGTCATGCGGAATCGCTGCGGCGCGCCATTAATTTTGGACTTCAGGATGGAAAGCCTCGCAGCGGCTCGTGGGGCATCAATGCCAAGATGCCGGAAATATCCGCGGCGGTCGGGCTGGCGGTGCTGGCAAATCTCAAGGAAGTGCTGGCGCGGCGTCGCGCGATGGTCCGTCGTTATATGGCGATCCTGCAGGATTTCGACGAGGTCGAGTATCCTCGGGATGTAGACCGCGCACCATGGCAAGTCTTTCCGGTTCTGCTTTCCTCAGCCGACGTCGCTGAGGGGTTTCTCCTCCGTGCCGCAGAGAAGGGTTTACATGTGCGCCGGGGTTATCATCCAACGCTCGAGGACTGGCCGGGCACACGGAAGATGGTCTCGTGTAGGACTGCGCAATCACTCTCGGAGCGAATGATCTGCTTGCCTGTCTATTCCGATGGAACGGAGGAAGAGGAAACGGAAATGGCGGACATCGTGCACCAGGCTTTGGAGGAAATTTCAGAAGAATTGATGAGTAGACCAGTTTTGCAGTGAGGCTGTCCGCGCATGAAAAGCTACAACGGAGAATATCTGAACCGCGTGGAGCTGGAGGCTCTTGGGGTGAGCTGCAGCGGCAAGAACGTCGCTGTCCATCGCTCGTGCGTGATTATCAACCCGGAAAACCTCAGCTTCGGCGATCACGTGCGGGTTGATGCATTTTGTGTCCTGTCCGCCACGGGACGAATTCAGCTGGGTAACTGCGTCCATATCGGCCCGCACTGCTCCCTGATGGGCGGCGGCGGAATTACGATGAAGGATTTCAGCGGATTATCCCACGGGGCACGCATATTCTCGGCCATCGATGATGTCTCCGGGCGCGCGCCGGTCGGCCCCATGGTGCCGCGGGAGTTTCGCGTCATCAATGCAGCACCTGTGGAAATCAATTCTCATTGCATGATCGGCACGGGTAGCGTCGTCTTCCCTGGCGTGACC
>JBHENA010000030.1:0-19378 GCA_046262275.1 Chthoniobacterales bacterium | reverse complement strand
GAGTGAGCCGCTCTGCCGGCTCTACCCGAAGGACGCGGCAGAGAAAATCTGCTGCGAGCTCGAGTTCGCGCCCTTTCAAAGTCCCGCTGCGGCCCAGGCGCGCGCGTAGCGTTGAGCGGCGCAGCGCAGGCCGAAAACGAAGCTCGCCATCTTCTTCGAAGTACGACGCCCGGTAGCGAGCGGACTGCACCATCGGTGCGGGCAGAGGGCCACACAGTGCGACAATGAGCAAAAGCTGCTCATAATTCAGCGCCAGGTCGAGAAGATCATCGGCGCCTCGCTGGCGCCGCCACTCACGGTCGCTACGCTCGCGCTCGCTCCTGGCTGACCGGCGAGTCGAGGCGCTGCTGGTCTCCTGATCCCGTAGAATGGCTTGCGCTTGATCCAGCGACGCACGATGGAGCTGCTCCGCCGTCCAGACCGTGCTGTAGCGGCCCTGCCCGAGCACGCGTTCCAGCCGATATTTACCGCTGATGAGACTGCCACGCGGGAGCTGCTCAGCTCGTTCGTCGGCAGCATCTTTAATCGCGGATGCGGCCAATGGCACATCGGTCGCGTCGCGGCCTTCGCTGAACTCCCGATATTTTTTCGCGGCAGCCTTTCGCGGGTTAAAAAGGAACTGCCGCGCAAGCATCTCGAACAGCGTGCAACCCAAGCTCCACATATCGATTGCTGGAGTGAGCGGAGCGCCGAGGATCACTTCTGGCGGCATATATTCGCGGGTGCCAAGCCGCGTCCCTTGCCGCAAAGATTCACGGGCATTCCCGAGATCCCCCAGGCGCGCGCCAATGGGCCGCGCGCGGTACAGAATATTACCGGGCTTTACATCCGTATGGGTGTAGCCGGAGCAGTGAATGTAATCGAGCGCCAGCAGCATCTGGCGGGTGACACGCCGCGCCCGCGAAACCGAGATCGGGCCGCAATCCAGCGCCGCATGGAGGCTGTTTCCGTGTCGATCGAAAGCCATGCAGATGTGCCCGTCGTGCAGGAACGCCTCGTGCATGCCGATGATCTCGGTGCTGGCACCGACGCGCTCCCGAAGGTGCTGGTGGATTGCAATTTCGCGCACGGCGGCGTACGCAAAACGCCGGCGTTGGATTTTCAACGCGATGCGTTCCATCGCCTGCTCAGTTGCTCGTGTTGTTCACGAAGGCGCGCCGGATTTCGTAGAGGATGCGGCCCAGCAGGCTGATGTCCTCAGTCACGATGCGCGCCTCGCCGACCATCTCTTGCTTAAACGGAAGCTCCTTTTTGAAAGTGGTGACGAGAGGATGGGGGATATCGATCAAAACAAGATGCGCGCCTTCGCGGGCGACCATGGAAACGGACTGGACCTTGCCCGACACAATCCCGAATTCCTTATAAGGGAAATCGTCCAGCCGGATTCGCACCGTCTGGCCAGGCTTGATCTTTCCGGACCCGCCCTGGCTCGCCGGCATGCGGCCCACGAGCTGAGTGGTCTCGGGAACGATCAGGAAAACCTGGCGCGCGGCGGTGACGAACTGCTGGTCGCTCCAGAAGTCGTAGAACGCCACGTTCCCCTCGCCCGGCGCCCGGAATACGTAATCCGCCTCCCACACATCGATCGCACCCAGAAGCTTGTTCAGCCGCGCACGAAACTCTTCCCGTGCCGTGCGCAGCGTCTCGGCTCGATTATGTTCCAGATCGCGCAGATCCTTCTCTACCTTCGACGCTTCGATCTCTGCCTCGCTCAGGGTGCGTTGCCCGGTGCTCTCGGCGCGCATCTGCTGCAGTAAAGCCGTTTCCTGCTCGCGCAGCTCCGAGGTGCTGATCGCACCGCTTTCGTAGAGCCCCTTGAGCCGGCCGAATTTTTCCCTGGAAAGCTCCGACTCGCGCCGAATCATCTCCGATTGGTTGCGCAGCGACTCGATCTGCGCGCGCTTGCCTTCCAGTTGTTTCCGCAGCAGCGCGCCGGCTTTTTCGGCGTAATCGTCGGCCAGCCTGCTTTGGAGAAGATGATAAGCATTGAGGAATTCGGCATACGGATCCTGCAGACTGCCGAGGGCCTCTTCGGGTCCGAAATCGATCTCAGGAACGGGCGCATCCTCGCCCATGGCCGCGCTTAAGCGCCGAAGCTTCTCCGCCAACGGCAGAACGGTCGCAGGTTGCGACGAGCTCTGCATCACAGCCAGGATCTCGCCTTGCTTCACATGCTGACCCTCACGTACCCGCAGGCTATCGAGATGCCCGCTCTGCCGCGCGACCACTTCCATCACCGGCTGACTCCCGATCACCGTGACGCGGCCAATAATTGTGTCCGGATACTTGATGATGACCGAAAGCACCAGCAAGAGCGCCAGCACCGCAGCCAGCACGGTCGTGCCGGAGCGGAGCAACCAATGTGGCGGCCGGCGCATGAACTCTCGCACGTCGGCACTCGAGCCAATGCCGATGGGCTCCAGCTCGGCCGGCCGCGATAAGGCGAGCGCCACACTGTCTTGCGAATCGGCCGCCTGGGTGATCTCGTCAGTTCGCATAGATGGGGCGCTGGGAAGGTCGACTCCGCGGACTTGAAGTTAGGTGTAGCAATCCCGTTCGCAATTGCGTCGCCCAGGAGACGATTGAGCCAGAGCATTGGGCCTTCCTCCCCCGGACTTGGCCAGGATAAGGTTGCCGTGTGAATCGCATTGCGCTTCGACAGCCCATCACTCAAAGCCGCTGCGAAGACTCTCTCATCTGCCTCGCGGCTCAATCGCCGAGACGCGGATGTAATCGAACTCCGCGGTGATGCCAGTGCCATCCATCGAGACAAGCCCGATCCTGGCCTTCGGGCCTAACGAGTGCGTCCAGGTGCCACCGCGAATCCAATTCATCGGCGCACCCGCTGAATCGGTCTGCGTGGTGGTGTAGGCGGTATAGCTCTCGCCTGCTCGCAGGAGCCGCTTCACAATCCGGAGGTAAGTCCAATCCGCGGGGGGACTGAGCAACATGTTGCCGTAGCGCTGCCCGCCGGGAGTTTCCTTTGCGAACTCGATCTGACGCGTGCCGTTCCACGCCAGATGCACAAGTTTGATGTAGTGGTCGTCGTCGCCGTAGATCATCAGCCCTGCCTGGATGTAATTGTGAATGGACGAATCAGGCGGAATCGGAAAGTGCAGGCGCGTTTCGACGATGTACTCTCCTGCCGGCGCTGGTTTGGTCAGCACCGAAGCGTCATTGCCGTCACCCTGCAGGTCGCGCGCCTGCGCGGCAAAGGAGAAGGTGCCGTTGCCCGTAAGCCCGAAAGTACCGGCCTGCGGCACGCGATTGCGCGCCCAGACTCCGAGTGGTTTGCCGCCGTTGAATTCATCCGAGAACGCGGGCATCAGAGCGCCCGGCGTATCGGGTTTCGCAAAGAGCGGTCGGTAAGTGCCGGTGCTGCCGGGTTGCGCGGCGGGTTTGCTCGTCAATGTCTCGGAGGCGCCGAAGCCGCCGCGCACCGCCGGCCAGCCGTCCACCCAATCGAGCGGGTCGAGCATCGGTGCGCGCTTCGTCAGGTTGATGCCGCGGAAGCTCGGCTCGAAGCGGTCCACCGCGGCATACAGGATCCAGTCCTGTCCCGCGTAATCGGTCACGAGGGAGTTGTGTCCAGTCCCGATCCAGCGGTTGCCATTCGGGCTCAAGAGCGGCGTGCCGCCCGCGCGGCTGTCGAGAAACGACGCGCCGGTGCGATCCACGTAGGGTCCGAGCAAATTGCGCGAGCGTCCGACGAGAATGCTGTAGCCGGTCAGCTCGACGTTGCAGCAGTTTGTCGAGGACGCGAAGAGATAATACCAGCCGTCGTGTTTGCGAATGTAAGTCGCTTCATAGCGGTCGGGCACGGCGATCGGGACCTCGCTCGCCCGATCTGTGCTCAAGCCATCGCCTGAAAGTTTTCGCGCGAACAGTCCGCCGGCATAGCTGCCGTAGAAAAGATAACGCTGACCGCGCGCGCCTTCGGATTCATCCGCGATGATGAACGGATCAAAAATCCAGCGCCCTTCCTGATACTCTACGACACGCTTCCCACTATTGGCCCAGGGCCCGGTCGGACTCGCGCTCGTGGCGACGCCGATGGCGCCGCTGTTCAGTCTGTTCCCCGATGCGTCGTCCACGACTGCGGTGTAGTAGAGGAAGTATTTGCCACGGTAAAATTGAATCTCCGGTGCGATCAGCTTTGACTGACCCGTCCATTTCGGGCGCTGCTGGAAAACGTCGCCCGCATAAGTCCAATTCACCAGGTCGGTCGAATGGAAGATCATCATCAGATGGGTGTTCAAGTAGCCCGCTGGAGCACGATCGTTGTCATTCAACGGACCGTTGGTGGAGTACATGTAATAATGGGTCTCACCGCGCGGCTGCGGCACGGCGATGATCGACGGATCCGGCGCATTCTGGATCGCCTCGCCGCGATAATTTCCGGCGAGCGGAAACGCGCGCACGCTTCCCGCGAAGAGACCGCAGCTCAGGAAAATAAGCACGACCAGCGTCGGGCTAAGAGAGGGCTGCCGCGCGCTCCGCTGCATCTCAAAACTCACAGGTAAAAAACAGTCTTCCGAAGGCCATTGATTTCGCGGCGCATTGCGAACATTCGTGCGCCACGACAATCAAGCGTCAATCGCGATGGTCGGCTGCGGCGCGGAGGCATTTTTTCGTTACGGCCATTGAGAACCTTTGGAATAAGCATCCGCGGTCGCTCCTCCCATTGTTGTCCGTCTTAAATCCTTCTGGAGATGCTTCAGTTATGAAAACGATCCTCTTACTTGCCACCGTTCTCCTCATCCAAGCCGGCAGCCTTTCTGCCCAGCAGCTCGCCGTCGGTGCGAACAAATCGGCCACCAAGCGCGTTGCGTTTGCGCAGAGTTGTTTCTGGACTGGCGAAATGAAACTGGGGCAAATCGAAGGTGTGGTCCGCACCGAGGCCGGCTTCTTTAAGGGACGCGAAGTGACGCTGGTGGAATACGCGCCTGAGCGCGTCGCCCTCGAAGAGCTCGCACGACAGGCGAAGCAAGCCGGCGTGGCCGATACCGTTTATCTTGATGCAACATCGAGTTCGCTATCCGGGGTCCGCGCCGGCGCGCCGCTGGATGGCACATATCGGATCGCACCATCCGACGATCAGAAGAAGCAGATCGAAGGAACACCATTTGCCCGTCTCCAGCTCAGTCCCGAACAGGCGACAAAGGTCAACGCCTTCGCGCGCGAAGACACCGCCAAAGCGCTTGGATGGCTTAGCCCCGCGCAACGGGAACAGCTCAAGGGCGGACGCTAAAGGAAAACAACGCGACCTTGGACGGACGCGTTATCCGCGTCGATCGCCACGTCGATGTAACCCGCGGCTCTATCCGCCTCACAATAACCGGCGACGAATTCCTCCGGAGTTAGCCTCTGGCCAGGATAGCGCGGGAAGAGAGATTGTCGAAGTGCTTCGCGGAATCCGTGCGGCATGCCGTCGGAGCCGAAGAAGAGATCCTCGCCCGGGACGTAGCCCGCTTCATCAATCAACATTCGCAGTGGATTGTTTCGCTCCGCGTAATGCGCCGGCAATCGATCGGCATAATGAATGGAGTCATCGGAAAAGTTCGGTTGCATGCAGAGTTGAATTCCCAGCTCGTTCGCGCGTCGCGCTGCCGGTTGCGTGATGAGCTGAGCATGCTCGATGCGTAGCTTGCTCCCACCCGTCGGTCTGACGGTCTCCCACACAGCAATGATCTGATCTACGGCACGATCGCCGATCGCATGTACGGCGATTGGTTTGCCAAAACTGACGTATCTCTCGATCAGGTTTTCGAGCTCGTTGCGCTGGTAGATGAGCATGCCCGATCCGCGCGCATCTCTGTAACACTCGTGAATCGCCGCCGTCCGCGTCCCGAGCGCTCCATCAGCAAACAGCTTGATCCCGTGCACCCTCTCCTGCAGGGGGCGGGACAGCCGGTCGAACTGTTCGGGCGCGGCCCAGAAGCGAGTCCTCTCACTGAGGCCAGCTTGCTCGAACAAACTGATCTCCGCTTCATCGACGAGCAGCATTTCCTCAGCGTAAAAGACGCCGTGCTCTTCCAGGAGCCATCGGAAGAAACGCCGGAGACGTTCGGGCGATGCGCCTTCCTTCGCGAAAATGTTCAGAAGCCGCCGCAAGTTCCGCTCGATCCAATCCTGGTCGTCGAGGTTCGCCGCGACTTCGGGGTCGGAGCGATTCAGGAGTTGCCGCCCGGCGTCATTCACGATCAACCCGTGAAGCGACAGGTTCAGGATCACGAGCGGCGGCAGGTCATCGAAGTCTTTCTTCGCGAGCAGGTATCGCCCGCTGTTCCATCCTTGCACGAGCGCCCACCCCGGTGTTCCGCCCTGCGCGTGCGCGCGAATCCGGCGGATCGCGTCTTCCCGAAGCTCTTTAAGATCCAGCCCCGGATCGCTTCGGACGGCTTCGTTCAGATTAATGCCTTCGTGAAGGGCAGCATAAAGCAGCGGATGAGTATGCCGGTCCCTGAGTAAAGGAATTCGGAACTGATCATGCATACTACTCACCGGTATCTTGACTACTTCGTCGGCCGACGCGAGTCCGCTCCGTCTTTCCTGCCGACGAACTCAGCGTCCTTGTTCGATGCTGACCTGACCGCCGCCGACGAGGCTGTCGTATTTTTTCTTCCGATAGCCGTGAATGATGTCGTCTTTGAAAACACGCTCCACGCCCGAACTTACTCTGTCAGTGTGGCAGCGGAAAAGGTTCGCAGGGTACAAGCAAGAACGGCAAAATGCCTGCCTCTTCTTCTACGATTGCATCAGCTGCAATGGGCGATTGAAGCCGAATCCGGGCGACTGCTGTGTGTTCTGCAGCTACGGATCTGTGCCGTGCGCGCTGTCCGCCGCTTCAGATTGGTGCGGATTGGTGCGCGCAGTAGGCGCACGCAAAGGTTGATATTCCACAACCCACACCTGAAGCTCCGAGCATGACCGCTACCTATCTTGCCAAGGAAGAAGCTGGAAGGTCATTCCCGCCTAACCGTACTGCCCTGTTGGTGATCGATCCCGTGAACGACTTCCTCTCCGAGGGTGGAGCCGGGTGGGATTTGACCAAAAAAACCGTCGAGATGAACGACGTGATCGCGCATCTCAAACGCGTGATCGAGGCCGCACGCGCGCGCGGTATCCCGGTGCTTTTCGGGCCGATGGCATACACCGAAGAGGATTACGTGAACGAACAACTCCAGCGCCGAAGCGGGATCAATCGACTCATGTTTGAGCGAAAGATGTTTCTCGCCGGCAGTTGGGGCGCCGATTTTCACCCGGACTTGCAGCCGCGGGAGGGCGAGACGGTGCTCCTGCCGCACAAGAGCTGCGATGTCTTCACAACCGATCTGCCTGAGCACCTTCAGCGGATGGGGATCACGCACCTGGTAATCGCCGGGATGACCGCGAATCTCTGCTGCGAATCCACCGGTCGCCACGCGATGGAAGCAGGGTTCGATGTGACGTTTCTCTCCGATGCGATCGGCGCGGCCAGCATTCCTGAATATGAGGCTGCGATCCGTTTGAACTTGCCGCTGATCTCGAATGCTGTGGTCACCGTCGACGAATTTTTCGCCGCGATCGAACAGTCCGCCGCAATGCCGGTTGGCGTGCAGCCCGGCGATATTGTTCGGGGCTCCGATCACGCCGAAATCGGCACCGTTGAGAAAGTCGTGGGAGCGGTGGAAGATGCCGAGGGTTATCTGCTCGTGCCGCGCGGCATCATTTTCAAGACCGACACCTACGTTCCTTTGGACGCCGTAACGAAACGCATCGGCACGGACGTATTCATCAACATCCCGAAGCTCGTCGTCGGAACGATGCCGTGGAGCGAACCTCCTTCACAAAGCGAACAACAGGCAAAGCGCGGCCCTCGCGCAGAAGATGTGGACAAGCTCTACGGCTCGCGCTCTCCCTCGATTCAGGAGGAATGCAGCGCGAGCCCGACGAAGGGCACGAGCGATCAGTCAACAGCCGGGGAATGAATTGGCATCGGAAGCAGCACG
This sequence comes from Chthoniobacterales bacterium, assembly GCA_046262275.1. Taxonomy (GTDB): domain Bacteria; phylum Verrucomicrobiota; class Verrucomicrobiia; order Chthoniobacterales; family UBA10450; genus JACCTI01. The sequence continues at coordinate 11,387 of JBHENA010000030.1, read as the reverse complement.
CACTCGCTGAGCCTGAATTTGCACCAGTGGATTGACGACGGGTCGGTGGCTGTTTTTCCTGCTGGAGGGCTTGCCATTGCTCCAGACGAGCATGACCACGAATTGTGCGTCTTGAACTTCCGATTGAAATCGAATGCCTTTGAGTTCGTCGGACTTCGATCGAACTGACACGATTACCTTGAACGCTCGTCGAACGGCCGATGCTCGATGCGCGGCAACAATGTCATGTCCAGCTTGCGCAAGATGCTAAAAGCGATCGCGATCGGCGCTGGCGTGTTGGTGCTGATTGCAATCGCGACGCTCGTGGTTTTCCGAATCATCGCCCAGCGCGGCGTGGCGGGTCGCATTCGCATCAGTTCGCCGGGCGGCATCGCATCGCTTGAAAAGGTGCGACTCGGCGGAGTCGACCAATGGATTCAGATCCGCGGGCATGACCGGACGAAACCAATCCTGCTTTTCCTCCACGGCGGGCCGGGTTTTCCGCAGATGCCATTTTCGCATCTCAATGCCGAGCTGGAGCAGCACTTCGTCGTCGTGCAGTGGGATCAGCGCGGAGCAGGTAAATCTTACTCGTGGTCCATTCCCGACGAGTCGATGCGAGTGGACCAATTCGTCGCCGACACGCGCGAACTGACAGTCCTGCTGCTGCAGCGATTCAAAGCGGAGAAGTGCTACCTCGTCGCGCACTCGTGGGGCTCGCTCGTGGGCGCGCTGACGGTTGCGCGGTATCCCGAGCTGTTTCACGCGTACGTCGGGATCGGTCAGGTGGCGGGGCTGCCTGAGACGCAACAAGTGCGTTACCAGTTCGCCCTCGATAGCGCGCGGAAGGACAACAACACCGCGGCCGTGGCTGAGCTAACGCGGATCGGCAGACCGCCACATTCGGATTTCGATCACTGCAAAATCATGGAGAAATGGGTGAACCATTATGCGGCGGAGGAACATCGCTCTTATCCGCCGTCGCGATTCGCTCGGCTGGCGTTTGGTTCTCCTGCGTACTCGTGGGTTGATCTGGCTAAGATCCCGCTCGGGTTCAGGTATTCTTTCAGCCACCTGTGGCGGGAGATTTTCTACGAGACGAATGTGTTCGAGAAGGTGCCCCGAATCGAAGTGCCAGTTTATTTCTTCATTGGCCGATACGACTGGGTGGTCAGCGCTGACGTTGCGGAGCGCTACTTCAATGCGCTCGATGCTCCGCGACGGAAGCAGCTGATCTGGTTCGAGCGATCCGCGCACTGGCCGCATTTCGCGGAGCCGGAGAAATATCGGGAGATGCTTGTCGGCAAAGTGCTGGCCGAAACGGCCCCGCCTTGAAGCGCCCGCAGCGCGTTAGGCGAGCTCGCCCGGAGCGGACGAGCGGAGGAACTGCAGAGCCTTCGCAGCGATCTCGCGCGCGTCGTTTCCCGCGCCGGTCACGAGGGCGGACGCGCGGTTGTTCTGCCAGTTTCTGCCGATGTGGAGCAGGCCGGGAACTGGGGAGACTCCGCGGTGTTCGATGTAATCTCCCTTCGCGTCCACAGCACCGGGGACACGCAGCCACGAAGAATCGTCGTGGTAGCCGATAGCCCAGATCACGGCATCGAACATTTCAGAACGCCCGTCGGCGAACGTGATGCGGGCGCCTTCCGCATCGATCGCGCGGCCAGCGACTTTCACACCGGCGCGGCGAAGCGCAGACCGCCGCAGGTGCCAGCCGGGAATTGGATCGAACAGTCGGACGAATCTCCCGTGCAAGCTCTCTTTGTCGTCCCGCAATGCTCCGGTCGTTTCGAATACAGCAATGATGTCACGGCGGAAGAGCCGCTGTGGCACCACGAGCCGGAAACTGCCGCCCGCTAGCCACACGTCGTGAGTGGGCGCGAGTTCCGCGCTGACTTGCCGGCCGGTGGCGCCGTCTCCAACGACCAACACCCGGCCAGCCGAAATCTGCGCGGGATTGCGATAGGTGGTGCCATCGAGTTGGAGGATCTCGGGCGACAGCTTCCCGGCAAACGGCGGAATGATCGGTCGCTGAAAAGGGCCGGCTGCGACGACGACGCACCTCGCACGGATTTCAATTCCGGTGCTGGTTAGCGCCACAAAGCCTGCGTCACTCTGCTCAAGAGACGTGACGCGCTCGTTCAGAAGAATCGGCAGCTCTGTTATGCCAGCATATCGTTCGAGATACCCGGCGATCTCATCCTTACCGGGATAACCTGCAGGATCTCCGGTCAGCGGAAGATCGGGCAGCGCGGAGAACTGGCGGGATGAAAATAGCACGAGCGAGTCATAACGCTGCCGCCAAGAATCTCCGATCCGGCTCCGGCCATCGAGCAGCGTGAACGAAACGTCGTTTTGTTTCAAAAGATGCCCAACAGCCAGGCCCGCCTGGCCCGCTCCGATCACAAGGACGTCAAGCTGTTGCACGGAGGTCGAGCGGGGTGTGTGTCAACTGCTGGCTCACCTCGCGGCGTGCGCTGTCGCGGGCGTGAGAAGCTTCGCTAGCTGCGTTACGTCCGTAGTCGGCAGTTGGCAGACGAAGTTTTCGCAGACGTAAGCCGTCGGTCGGTTATCCACTTCGCCGACGCTCTTCATGAACTCGACTCGCTCCGCGAAGAACTGCTGGCCTGCGCCGCCGTCGGCGAAAATGAGCAGCCGGTGCGGCAGAAAATGGTGATGCACTTCGCGCAGCATCGCCTTTGTGGCCGCGTCTCCGGGTTTGCCGGCGATAACGATCTGCTTCGCTTTTGCGCGCGACCAGGCAAGTGCCACCAGCATCTGCGGCATCGACCCAGGCGCGGTTTCGAGTTGTTTCGCGAATGCCTGGATCGTCCGATTGCCGCGGTCGCGCGCATCGGCGTCATCGAGCAGGTATCCGATGCGCAAAAGATTGAGCGCGGCGACGGAATTCGGCGACGGCTCCGCCATGTCATCGGCTTCTTTCATGCGCAGAAGCACGTTTGCGTCGGAGCCGGTGGTGCTGAAATAGCCGCCGCCCTGTTTCGCATCGCCGAACAGCTCGTCCTGGCGCTGCTGCAGCTTCATCGCCCATTGGATTCGGCCGACATCGAAGGAGGTCTCGTATAAATCGAGCAGGCCTTGCGCGAGGAAGGCGTAGTCGCTCGCGAATCCACTCACATCGCTCGCGCCTTCGCGAAAACTGCGCAGCAGCGTGTGCGTGTCGTCGCGATAGAGCTTCTGTTGAATGAAATCTGCCGCCTTCGTTGCGGCGTCGAGATAAGCAGGCTCATCGAGCACCTGCGCAGCGCGCGCGAAGGCCGAGATCATGAGGCCGTTCCACGCCGTGACGATCTTGTCGTCGAGGTGCGGGCGCGGACGTTTCGCGCGTGCGTCGAACAGGATTTTGCGGCTCTCTGCGAGTAGCTGCTCCGTCTTCTCCTCAGGCAGTCCAAATTTCTTCGCCGTTTCGCCGACGCTCTGCCGTTCGATCAGGATGTTCTTCCCCTTGAATTCGCCCTGCGGATCTTCCGGCGCATTCCCCTTCGCTTCGACGCCATAGTGGAACTCGAACACCTTGGCTCTCTCAGCGCCGAGCGGCCGATCGATCTCGTCCTTTGACCAGACGTAAAACGCGCCCTCGGCGTGCTCGGGTTTCCCTTGCACGAGCAGGCTGTCGGCGTCTTCGGCCGAATAGAATCCGCCATCCTTATCCGTCAGATCGCGACGCACGTAATCGAGAATGTCGCGCGCGGTTTTCTCGAAGAGCGGTTCCCGCGTGATCTGAAACGCATCGAGATACGCGATCGCAAGCTGCGCCTGGTCGTAGAGCATCTTTTCGAAGTGCGGCACGTGCCAGAACTTGTCGGTCGAGTAGCGGTGAAACCCGCCGCCGATGTGATCGTGAATGCCGCCGGCAGCCATCTTGCGCAACGTGACGAGCGTCATCTCGAGCGCGTGCTTGCCTTCCTCCGATTCCGGCGCGCTGCCGTAAACATCGTAGAGAAAGTTGAACGTGACCGGGCGCGGAAACTTCGGCGCCTCACCGAACCCGCCGAACTTCACGTCGAAGCTCGACGCGAACTGCTGGAGAGCGTTTTCGCGCACGCCGTCGGCCAGCTTGCCCGAGCTATCGGACTGCTCCACCGCGGCTCGGAGTTGATCGAGAATCTTGTCTGAGCTGGTGACGATCTTCTCGCGATCGCTTTTCCAGGCGCCAGCAATCTTCGTCAGCACCGCCGGCAACCCCGGCATTCCGTTCCTGCTCTCCGGCGGGAAATAGGTGCCGCCGACAAACGGCTTGAGGTCAGGCGTGAGCCACACGTTCATCGGCCAGCCGCCGCCGCCGGTCGTCGCCTGCACGAACGTCATGTAAACCTGGTCGATGTCGGGCCGCTCTTCGCGATCAACTTTGATGTTCACGAAGTTGTCGTTCATCAACTTCGCGATCGCCTCGTTCTCGAACGACTCGTGCTCCATCACGTGGCACCAGTGGCACGTCGAGTAACCGACCGACAAAAAGATCGGCTTGTTCTCCTTCTTCGCTTTCTCGAACGCCTCGTCGCCCCACGGAAACCAATCGACCGGATTGTGTGCGTGCTGAAGAAGGTAAGGTGACTTTTCTTTCGCAAGCCTGTTCGTGTGAGTCATCTCAGTGGCGGCAGATGATAGGTCGATATCGAGCAGCGCGAGCACCGTTGCCAACGCGATAAATTTCATTGTTTTCATAGTCCGGATGCAGCGAGACGCACCCCCTCCGGCGAGGTGAGAGTGGCGAGCCAGTGATTTTCACGATCGGAGGAGAGGGTAAGACTCTCGAATGTCGATGCTTCCAGCGCCTGTTTTGCGGTCAGCAGCGCGGTGGCTTGAAACCTGAGGGCACTGCGTCTCTGCGCAGCTTCACGGAGAAACTGGTTCAGGCCGGCAGCGATTCGGTCGCTCCACTGACGATGTAGTCTGGCTAGAATCCAGTCATCCTGAATCCAGTCGTTGTTGTCGCCGAGTGCGCCGAGGAGGTTCGTTTCGGCGTCACCCTCCAGCAATCCGATCTGGCGAATCGCGGAATGCGCGAGAGAGCGCAGGATGGGACGCGGCTCCGACCATGCGATCTCTTCCAGCGTCGGCAACGCGCTCGGCGACCCAATTTCTCCGAGAGCAGAGATCGCGACGCCACGATCCCCATCGTTCGCTGACCGATCCAGACTGCGCGTCAGGAGAAAGGAAATCGCGCTCTCGTCGCCGATTTGGCCTAACGAGTGCGTGGCGCAGACGCGTAAATCCACGTTGCTCCGGTGTTGCGCCGCCTGGATCAGCGCCGGCACTGCGGCGGCGTTCTCGAGCTTGCCAAGAGCTTGCGAAATCACACAGGTGCGGCGCGTTCCGGCGTCATCCGCCATCGCGGCCACCAGCGGCCAAAGGGCTGAGGGCTCGCGCCACGAAGCGAGCTTTTTCGCCGCGATCCAGCGTTCGGGTGGCTCATTTGAGTACAGTTGCGCGAGCAGTGCTCCACGCTCCTGCGGGTCAAGCGAATGCGCCTGCTCTCCCGCTTGAGCCCACTCCCATACCGCCGTTTTGAACGCTGCGTCGAATCGCTTGTGCTCGGTAATTTTTCCGTGAGCGAGGAGCGTTGCGAGCCACAACAGGAACAGCACCATCGCAGCTTTCGTCGGGTGTTTACGCGCCCATCTGCTCCCTGCATTCAGCCTTTGTGCGGTATTTTTCATCATCATTGGCTGTCGGGAACGTCAGTTGTCTCTGCGATCCCGGATCCCTGCAGCGGATTGGCTCGCAAACGCCACCAGCGATTCACGCGGAACATCGCCAACAAGGACGTAGCCGGCGTGATGTGCGTCCCACGCTGCGACGTTTTTACCTTCGCAGGTGCCAAGCCGAACGCGGTTCGCTGCCGTCGTATCAAAGCCGCGCAGCCTGCGTTGCGAATCGGCGCTGATGAAACACGAGAGCGGTTTGCCATCTCGCTCGTAGAGCAGGAACGCGACCGGGCGACTCTCGATCTGGCAGAGTCGCGCGCCGACCAGCCGGGATCCGTCCGCGCGAGGCACCGCCGGTGCGAAGGGCACACGCGTGCGCAGCCACTCCTCGGCCTCGGCCGGATCTGATGTGCGAAACTCGACCGGCTGCGCGTTCGCCAGCGTTTGGATGTGGTTCTGAACGAAAGCCATTGCATCCGGTGCACGACCGGTCCAGGAATGCAAAAGGCTGGCCACAACGAGCAGCCCAATGATTGCCGCCGCGAGCGCGAGCGCGCGGTGCCGAAAAACCGCCGGAATGACGTGACGCTCATTGCGGCCGATCCCGAGCACGCGTTCACGTAATGCGCTGCTCGCTGCCGGCGTCGCCTCAGACAGACGCTGCAGGCTCGCGTCTACTTCTGCATTCCAGCGCATCAGGTTTTGGCAGAGCGGGCATTCCTCGACGTGTTCCTGCACGGCGAGGCTGGTCACGCCGTCCAGTTCGTTCGCCTGGAAAGCTTCCAGCAGTGGCTCGGCCTCGGGGCAGGTGAGCTTACGCATGACTTTCACCCTCCTCGGTCTTCTCGGTGCGGCGGACGATTCCCTGCCGCGTCGCGTAATCCGACAAACTCGAGCGGAGCGCCGCTTTCGCGCGATGCAGGCGCGACATCACGGTGCCGAGCGGACAGGCGAGCGCCTCGCTGATCTCGCGATAACTGAGATCGCCAAATACCTGAAACATTAGCGCCAGCCGCTCCTCTTCGGGCAAATCATTCATCGCCGCGAGCACCTGCTCGTCGAACGCCTGCTCGAGTGCTCGTCGCTCGGATGCGACCGTCACGTTCGGCAGAGGCGGGCACTCGGCGCTCGCGTGGAGCGTCTCCTGTTCCATCGGGACCAAGTGGGGACGCCGCGCCGTTTTGCGGAGCTGGTCGAGCCATGCGCTGCGCAGGATTTGAAAAAGCCAGCCGCGCGCGCCCGCTGGATCGCGCAGCTGTGTCCAACCCCGATAGGCACGAACACACGTCTCCTGCACGAGGTCCTCGGCATCGGCCCGGCTTCCCGTTAAGCGGAAAGCGGTGCGGTGCAACGGATCGAGATAGCGCTCGATCAATTCCGAATAGCCGCCTGCCGGCTCGTTGCGTGAAGACCATGGCATTGAGCGCTAGTTGATCACTTCCACTGGCGTTCCGACCTGCACGTTTTCGAAAAATGTCGCCGCCATGTGCTCCGGTGCTCGAATGCAACCATGCGAGGCAGGATAGCCGGGCAGAAAACCGGCATGCAGACCGACTCCGCCGTGGATCCGCACGAAGTACGGCATTGGCGCACCGCGAAAGATCGCTCCCGGCGGCTTCGGGTCTTTGCGGACATCGACATCCTTCTTCACCACGTTACCTGCCGCATCGACGTAATCGCCGTAGAGGTTCGATGCGTGATTGATGTCCTTCTGCACGATCTTGAATTTGCCGGGCGGTGTGCCGTAACCCTCCCGACCGCTCGAAACCACCGAGACGCCGACGAGATTGTCATCTTTGTAGAAGTAGGCGCGCTGTTCGTTGAGGTTGATTTTCACGCGCGCCGCGCCTGCCACGCCATCGCCATCCCAGTACGAAACATTATCCCACGGCGGCGCTCCTTTTTGCCGCGGAGCACCCGCGCCGCCGTCTCCGGCACGACCGATGTAATCGCCCCCGCGTGCGAGCCGTCGATCGGTGGTGCCGCAGGCCGCGAGCGCGAGCAGCAGCAATGAACACCCGAGCAGACGCAAAAATGGTATTGGCCAGGAAATTCCCATGCCTATTACAACGTCCGTCGCCGACGTTTTATTCGCGAGCCGCCACGAAATGTGGGACTTCTACCGGCCACCGCCGCTTTAATCTTGCGCGGGCTTAGTTTCCCCTGCGCCGCTCTTTGCGAGCGCGGCCTTAACGGCTCCCGCCAGCTCCCTGGCTGGCCCGCGTCCCCAATAGTGCAGGAACATGATGCGCGGATTTTCGTGCGTCATGTGATTGTGGATCGCGACGATGTTAATCCCGGCTCCGCGCAACGTTTTCAGCACCGGCTGCAGCTCGTCTTCCGTCATCGCGAAATCGCCGTCAACGAGAGCGTTGTCGTCGCTCCCCGCGAATGCCGCCCACGTGTTCACGCCGATTGCCTTGCCGATCTCCATCCCGCCCATCTCGGCTTTCCGGCCGATCGTGAATTTCGCCATCCCGTCCTTCGCCTCGCCTTGCATCGCGAAGACCTCGTTCAGCGGCGCGATCGTGATGGAACTTTTCTCGGGCAGCGCTGCTTTTCCTTTGCCGCTAGCATCGCTGAACGTCTCGCCCGGTTTGCCGCTGGCGGCGCGAACCGCTTTCACGCTTTCGTAAACTTTTCGCACCGCGGCCGCGAGTTTATCGGCCGCGCCTTCACCGCCGATGTGCATGAAGAAAACCTTCGGCCGGTCGAAAAAGAAATGGTTATGCAGCGCGGTAACGCTGAGGCCGTTGTCCAGCGCCGCGGACATCGCTGCGTTGACTTCATCCTCGAACAGCACCGTGTCGCCCATCATCATCGCTTTATCATCGCTGCCCTGGAAGGCGGCCCACGTGCCGAGGCCCATGAACGGCGGCATCGTCCAGCCGCTGACCGCGACCTTCACGTCATCGCGCGGGAAGGTGACTTTGTAGACGCCTTCCGCCTGATCGAGTTTGCCTTTAAGGCCAGTGAGTTCGTCGATTTTCGCGGTATTTAATTCCGCCGCCTCTGCTGCCGGCGCAGCAAACGATAAGGCGGCGACTAGTGTGATGATGAGAAGGCTGCGCATTGTTGGTGTTAGAAGGATCGCGAGCGGTTGATGTTTCAGAGGTGTGATTGTTCTCCCCTATTTCTGCGGCGGAGAGACGAGCGCCCAAACGTATCCGTCTGGATCGGCGACAAACGCTTCTGTTCCCCAGTCGTATTTGCGCGGCTCCTGCGGGATCTTGTAACCGGCTTGGCGCGCGCGCTCGATCACCGCTGCCGCATCTGCCACGTCAAAATGCGGATACATTCCCCAGCCCGGGCGAGCATCTGTCGGTCGCGCTTCATCCCAATCCCAACGTCCGCTAGACAGGAAGATGTTGGTGTTCGCACCTTCCAACATCGTGAAGTCGGGCTTCTCGGATTTCACGCGCAGCCCCAACAGATCCCGGTAGAACGCGACGGACGCGTCCATGTTTTTCACTTCCAGGAGAATGTGGTCGATCCGCGGCGAAGCGTTCGGAGGTGACGCGGCTGCCTTCTCCGAAGGCTTCCCGCACGAACCGAGAGACGCACAAACGCAAAGCGCACCCCCGATCGCAAAAAGCTGAGTCCTGAGCGATCGCGTCATTGAACGATTTTTCCGGAGCGCAGCATGACGGGAACATCAGAGAGATCAGATTCGTTGGCTACCCCCAAACGCGATATAACGGCGATTCGCGGGAGTCGTCTCTTCCATGCGTCGCGTTTGCAACATCTGTAACGCGATAGTATGAGCTCTCGCAATGCTCTACGAATCGCCGACGGCGAAGAGCAGCGAGCGCGTCAATCTCTGGCGGCGGCTGAAGAAATTCGGCGCGCTCTCGCTCAAGGCTTCCGCATACCTGCTCCCGGAAACGCCGGCGCGTTTCGAACGGTTCCAGTGGCTCGCGCAGCAGATTCGCGATCATTGCGACGAAGCGACGCTGATCCGCGTGTCGGAAATCGAAAATCTCAGCGCGCAGGCGGTGACCGCGTTCGTGCAGCAAGCGCCATGATGAGCCGCGTGTGGGAAGGCTTTTGGCCAGTGCGCGCGATTTTCGCGGGCGTCGCCGCCGCGCTGATGAACAGCGCTGCAATCCGCCTCGCACAATTGAGTCCAGTCCCGCCCGGCACCGGCGGTCTGGCGAAAATGACGCTGGCCTTCGCTAACCAGGCCCTCGTCGACTTCGGATTCGGCGCAGCACTGCCAGCCGACTTCAACCCGCTCGTTCAGGAGATTTTTCACACGTGCATCGGAGTCACGATGGCCATGATCTACGCGCTGTTCCTTTATCGCTCGCTCTCCGGCCCCGGCTGGCTGCGCGGCCTCATCTACTGCCAGATCATGTGGCTGCTCCAGGCATTCGTGGTGTTGCCCTGGACCGGAGCGGGCGTGCTCGGCCTGCGTCTCTCACCTTTCACGCCGCTGCTTTCGTTCGCGCTGAACGCGGTTTACGGGCTGGTGCTCGGCGTTCTTTATCGCGCGCGGAAATAAGCGCTGCAATTCAGCCGCACGAAGAGTTGAACGCGCCTGAGGCATTTTGCAGAAATTCCTTGTGCAACATGTGTAACCTTGACGTATGAGATGTCTCAATGCAGGCGCCGAAATGGATTCTCCTTCTTTACGAATTGCCGACGGCGAAGAGCAGCGAGCGCGTCAATCTCTGGCGCCGGCTGAAGAAATTCGGCGCGCTCTCGCTCAAAACTTCCGCCTACCTGCTCCCGGACACGCCGGCGCATTTCGAGCGTTTCCAGTGGCTCGCGCAGCAGATTCGCGATGATGGCGGCGAAGCGACGCTGATCCGCGTGTCCGAAATCGAAAACCTCAGCGCGCAGGCGGTGACCGCGCTCTTTCACGAAGCACGCGCGGCTGATTACCAGGAATTGATTTCGTCTCTGAACGATCTGCTGAAACAGAATCGCAGGAAAAAAACCGAAACTTTCCAAGCGGATCTCGATCGGTTGCGAGCCCGTTTCTCCGAGCTGCGCGAGATCGATTACTTTAACTCTCCGCGGGCGCACGACGTGGAGACGCTTCTGCAGCGCGCAACCCATCTGCACATCCGGAACACGAGCTCAGCGCGGCCGCTAAAGGCTGGTGATTACAAACGCAAAACCTGGCTGACGCGTCCGCGTCCGGAGATCGATCGGGTCGGTTCTGCGTGGCTGATCCAGAAGTTCATCGACGCCAAAGCGACGTTCGTCTTTGCCACCGCGCCGTCGAAATATCCGAGCGCGATTCCGTTCGACATGCTGGACGTGGAATTCACGCATCACGGCGAAGACTGCACCTTTGAGACGCTGCTCAAGCGGTTCGCAATCGACGACAAAGCGGCGCGGATTATCGGCGAGATGATTCACGATGCGGACCTGGAAGACGACAAGTTCCACCGGCAGGAATGCCTCGGAGTTCAGCGGATGTTTATCGGCTGGGGAAAGCTCGGCCTCAGCGACGACGAAATTCTAGAGAAGGGCTTTTCCTGTTTCGATGCACTCCAGGCCAGCATTCGCAAATGAACACAACCGCAAATGCGAGACGCGCCGAGTAGTGTTGTGATCGCGCATCCGAGTTTTGCGGAAGCTTTCCGCTTCTGGGTGAAACTCGGGTTCATTAGCTTCGGCGGACCGACCGGCCAGATCGCGATCATGCAGAGCGAGCTAGTCGAGAAGAAGAAGTGGATCGGCCAGGGGCGCTTCCTGCACGCGCTGAATTTCTGCATGCTGCTGCCC
>JBHENA010000029.1:378-19561 GCA_046262275.1 Chthoniobacterales bacterium | reverse complement strand
AGCCTTTCCTGCGTCGCAAGCTGTGCACGTGCTTGTTCCCCTGAGCAGTTGGTGGCTGCTGGGAGAATTTATCAGCCCGATCCGCTGGTGCGGGATCACGCTTGTTGTGATGGGGCTCGCGATCGTCGCGAAACCAGTGGCGAGACTGGAGGAGCGGCTATGACATTGGTTTCGCTCGCCTTGATTCTGATTTCGCTATTGGCGTTCGTCGTAGCGCAGCTGCTTCTCAAGCGCGCCATGGAATCAACCGCAGCTGGCGGATTCAAGCAGCGGGCTTTCAGGGTAAATATCGTGGCAGGCACTTTCTCGATGGCGATTTTCTTTTTCTTGAATCTGGGTTTGCTGCAACGCTTCGATTTAAGCTACCTCTACCCGTTCGAAGGTCTGACCGTGATTTTTATCAGCGCCGCCGCAGCGGTTTTGCTGCGAGAAAAGCTAACGCCGCAACTGATCGTCGGCTCGTTCCTGATCACGGCCGGCGTCGTGCTGGTTTCGATCACTTAGCCGCGCGCGAGAAGCGGCCACAATTTTCTTAACGCGGCGAGATTAGTCGTGCGCGCCTGCTTCTCGTCTGGCTTCGGCAGATTAGGGTGATCAAGTACCGCGACGAGCCGCTGTTTCCAACGCGCATACTTCGGCACCGAGTAAGCGCCGCAGATATCGCCGCCCGCGATCCGCACTCCATCTCGTAAGCGGCCCAGCGCCCAAGCCACATCATCAATCGAAAACCTCCCGTTTTCCCAATTCGTGACCGCCTCGCCGGATCGAAGACAATCCAGATCCACCGTCACGTAAACGTCTGTGGAATTCAGCTCCTTCACGAACTTTTCGAAGTTCTCCCGCCAGGTTGCGCGAAAGATCGCCCCGCGCCGCTGCTGTTTTCGGCGCGGGCGCTCGTCCGCCCAGGCATGCACCTCTAGCCTGCCTTGCCGCTCCGCGGTTCGATTGCCGAAGGCCTGCCCCGGCCACCAACACTCGAAGTTCCCGCAGCCCCATACGCTCACCTTCTTAACCTGCGGCAACTCCAGCGCGCGGTTCACCCAGGCGCCACAGCACCATTTCGGCGGACGAATGTCCCAGTCCGGATGGTTATCGAAAGAGACGACTACGATCGTTTGAGAAAGGCGCTGAAGGAGAAGCGCAGTCAGGTGATGAAAATCGCCCGAGCCGTAAAGCGTGAAAGGTGTAAAGCGTGACTCGTGCGCGCGGAAGAAGCTTTTGATTAACGCGCGCGGCGCGGAGAACCGCAGTTGCGGGCCCCACTCCAGCGCATCGATCGTTGTGATTCCGCCGGATTCCGCAGCCCAAGCGTCGTCAAGATTCAAATGAATACCTTCAACTCCGAGCGAGTCGGACAGTTCAGCCATAAGCGCAGCAAGAGCGGGAACTCCGAACTTACAAACACTATCGCCACCAACACAAACAAGGCTCCAATCGGGAACGCCGCGCCGCGTGATTTCTTCTGCCGCGTGCGCGACGCCTTTCGAGTCTTTGCGCGGGCTGCCTCGGAGGTTCTGGGAACAGCGTGGATGTTCGTGATTGCTGTTGCGACGATCGTGATCTGGGCTGCCACGGGCCACATCTTTGGCTACTCAGATACGTGGCAACTGATCATCAACACCGGCACCACCATTGTCACCTTCCTGATGGTGTTCCTGATCCAGAACACGCAAAATCGCGATGCCAAGGCGGTCCATTTGAAGCTGGACGAATTGATCCGCGCGGTCGGCGGCGCGCGAAATCATCTGGTCGATCTGGAAAAGCTTTCGGACGAGGAACTCAAAAAGCTCGAACAGGAGTTCGAGCGAATCAGCCACAAAGCAGCCAAGGCCAGTCATCAACTCGCGGAAGTGGCCGAATCGCCAAAGCGTTAGCTGGCGCGGACAGGTTCTTCCGGAAGCGCTCGCGCTTCACCCGTGCGGATGAACACTTTCCCGCTCGGGCAGAGCCGCAGGATTTCGCATTGCCGGCAATCCGGCCGTCGCGCAAAGCAGCGCCGGCGCCCGTGCCAGATGAGCCAGTGGCTCCAGTTCGTCCAGTGCTCCCGCGGCACGAGCTTCATCAAGTCAGCCTCGATCTTCTCAGCGTCTGTTTGTTTCGTGAGACGAAGGCGCTGCGAGAGCCGCGCCACATGCGTATCGACAACGATGCCTTCATCTTTGTGAAAGGCGTTCCCAAGCACGACGTTCGCCGTCTTACGACCAACGCCCGGCAGCGCGTGCAGGGCTTCCATGCTGTCGGGCACTTTCCCGCCGTGTTTCTCCTCGATTGCGGCGGCGGCGGCGCGGATACTCTTTGTCTTACTGCGGAAGAAACCGGTGGAGCGAATCTCGTTCTCGAATTCCGCCGGGTCAGCCTTCGCGTAATCGCGTGCGCTACGATAACGCGCGAAGAGTTTTGGCGTCACCATATTGACGCGTTTGTCCGTGCATTGCGCGGAGAGGATCGTCGCAATGAGCAGTTGCAGCGGTGTCTTAAACTTCAGCTCGCAATGCGCGCCCGGATAAACCTCCGGCAGCACTTCAACCAATTGCGCGACACGCTCGCGCACCTTCACCTTCGCGCGTGCTCCGCCGCTCTCTTCGGGCGAATCTTTCGTCCCACAAAGACGCGGCCGCGACGAACCACGCGCCGTGCCCATGCATACTCGCTCGCAAGAATCGCGAGACCGAGTGGAATGAAAATGATCGCCGGGCCGGGCAGGACGATCATTAACAGTCCGAGCAGCAAAACCGTGAGCCCGAGCACCGAATAAACGACCTTGCGGACTACGGGCATTTTGTCCAGACCGAGCTTTGCGTTCAGTCGCTGCTGCCAGGCGCGTTTCCGAACCGCGAAGGAATGACGATGCGTTTCGGCTCTCATGACGAAAGTGGCCGCGGAAAAGGCTTACTTCTCTGCAAAAGGCGCGAGCCTTTGCTCGAGTTGCGGAGGGACGTGCGCAAAAATGACTGCCGCCTCGCCTTCGTAGCGCAATTCCAGCACGTGACCGACGCGATGAATCTCCGCGATCAGGCCCGACTCAGTAAGCGGAACGCGAAAGCGCAGGTTTAAACGCCAGGCACTCACCTCGTCCTGTAGAGCCTGCACGAGCGTGCCCACTCCCTCGCCTGTGCGAGCGGAAATCGCCACGCTACCGGGAAATCGCATCCGGTAAGAAGCGATTACGTCCGGGTTCTGCACCGCATCGATCTTGTTGAAAACGAGCAGCGTCTGCTTCCCGTAGGCGTCGAGTTGCTTGAGCACGTTGTCCACCGCATCGATCTGTTCGTCCGCGCGCGGATGACTCAAGTCCACCACATGAATGAGCAGATCGGCTTCATTCACTTCCTCCAAAGTGGCTTTGAAGGATTCGATCAGCGTGTGCGGCAGGTTACGCAGAAAACCAACCGTATCGGTAAGCAGCATGCGCTGTTTGTTCGGCAAGGTGAAGCTGCGGGTTGTCGGATCAAGGGTGGCGAACAATCTGTCTTCCGCCACCACGTCAGCTCCCGTGAGCAGGTTCAGCAAGGTCGATTTGCCTGCATTCGTGTAGCCAACCACCGCGCCGACAGGCCATTGGTGCCGCCGACGACCTTCGCGCTGGATGGACCGCACTTTGCGCACCTGCTCCAGCTCGCGCTCAAGGCGCGCGATTCGCTCCTGCACCCGACGACGATCGACCTCGAGCTGTGTTTCACCGGGCCCGCGCGTGCCGATGCCGCCGGTTTGGCGCGAGAGGTGGGTCCACATACGCGTGAGCCGCGGCAGCAGATATTGCAATTGCGCCAGCTCGATCTGCAATCGCCCTTCCCGGCTGCGGGCGCGCTGCGCAAAAATATCGAGGATGAGCTGGGTGCGATCGAGCACCTTGCGCGAAAAGAGGTGCTCCAGATTCCGGCCCTGCGCGGGCGAAAGCTCATTGTCGAAAATAACCGACGTAACCTGCTGATCCTGGAAGGACTCCTTAATCGACTGCGCTTTGCCCTTGCCGATGTAGTAGGGTGCCGTCGGCTTCTCCAGCCTTTGCGTAACCGTGTTCACCACCTGGGCGCCGGCGGAATTCGCCAGTTCGCGCAGTTCCTCCATCGAATCCGCGAGATCCCATTTTGAAACGCCTTCCTGCTCTAGTCCGACGAGGAGCGCACGCTCCGGTCGTTGTTTCGACTGAACTTCTATCATCCCGCTTGCGCGAAGGAGAGACGAGCCTTACGCGAAATCAATTCAATGGCTTCGGCCGAGCCGTGAAGTGAAAGATTCAGTGGTTCAAAATTACTTTGCCGCTGAAACCAGGTCAATTGCCTTTTGGCGTAACGCCGCGTCGCCTGTTGCATGGTGGCGATGCATTCCGCCTCGGAAAGATGTCCGGCAATGAGTTCGCGGATTTGCGCTAAGCCCAGCGTCTTGGCCGCGGTGGGTCCGACTTCGCCCGCGGCCCGCACTTCTTCCACCACGCCGCTGGCAAACATCATCTCCACTCGGCGATTGATACGCTCGTAAAGCTCGGCCCGGTCGCGGAAAAGGAACACGCCACGCGCGGCCGTGGCCTCTTTCCAGCTCGTGCGCTGAAGCGACGCCGGTTTCTGCGTCAGCAAACAGATTTCCAAGGCCCGAACCAGGCGCCGCTTGTTCTTCGGATCGATCGTGCGCGCGGCTTCGGGATCCAGTTCGTGGAGCCGGAGGATGAGTTCCCGCTCGCTGCATTGGTTTAGCCGCTCCCGTAGCTCGGCGTCCGCCGCGGGCAGCGGAGACAAACCGTGCGTTAACGCCCTCACATGCATTCCGCTCCCCCCCACCACCATTGCGGGTCGTCTGCGCGCGTGAATTTCATCGATGGCCGCGCGCGCCAGGATGCGGAATTTTTCCACGTTCATCTCTTCCCACAGCGGCGCAGTACCGACGAGATGATGCCGCACGGCGGCGCGCAAGTGCGGTTCTGGTTTCGCCGTGAGCACGTCGAGCCCGGCGTAGACCTGGAAGGCATCTGCGTTGACCACTTCGGCGCCGCAGCGTTGCGCGACCTCGACTGCAATCTCCGATTTGCCTGTCGCGGTCGGACCAACAATAAAGAAAGGGCTGGTCACGACACTTTTCGCGCGAAGCGCTTTGGAGTGCGGCACGTCATCGTGCCGCTTTCAACACGCGTGGCTGCAACGATGCTTCTGCTCATTAGTGAGCGTGAGGAAAGCGGCGCGAAGACGCGGCCGCACTCCAAAGCAGGCTGCGCCTGCGAGAGAAAAGAAAACCGGGAGGAAGGCGCTTTTGCCGCCTCGTCTCCCGGTTCTCAACAAACGGCGACTCAGTTCGCGGAATGATGCTCGCTCGATTTCGCTCCACTCACGAGGAGCTTGCGCCCGAGGAACTCCTTGTCGTGCAGCTCGGCCACGGCGCGCTGCGCTTCTTCCACCGTATTCATCTGCACAAAGGCGAAACCTTTCGAGCGTTGGTTGTGCCGGTAGGTCACAACCTCGGCGTTCTGCACCTGGCCCACACCGTTGAACAGCTCGAAAAGGTCGCTCTCCGTGGCGTCGAACGACAGGTTCCCGACGTAAAGCCGTGGCGTGGTGACTGCGACTGATTCAGGCTTGCGCGAGGAGCGCGCAGGCTGGGTTGAATGCGAGCCGTTGCGCGGCTGAAGGTCGCGTGCTGGCGGCGGATTTCCGCTGCTGAAAATACCCAGAATCCTGTCCCAAAGTGATTTCTTGGCCGGCGCTTTTGCAGTCGTTTTTTGCCGGTAAGGGCGATCGTCGCCTCTGCGTCGAGAGCCGCCGCGCGCGCGCCGCGAGCTTCTCCCGGATGAATGAGATGCCATAATGATCCTCAGTGTTGACCGAATTGCGGTTGGGGCGGAGCGCATCGCGGGATGCACAGTCCGTGGCACGCCGACCCCGCAGGGTCGCTTTAAGTCGCTCGAAAGCATTTTGCGTAGCCGCTGGAAACTCCGCCGCACGTGGTCGGGAGCGCACTCGAAAGGATTGGCGGCCCGCATGAGTCAACCGACCGACCAGCAGAGATGCGACTGAGAGCATGATGATCTCCAAAAGCGTGATCTGTCGTGTAGAGCGGACGCCTGGACGTTCGAAGAACCTTCCCGACATCTGTGAATAAGTATGGCGGGGGCGGCGCGAATTGCAAGAGCCGGAGCGCCATCGGATGTCATCCCGAGCCGCGAAGACGGCGAGGGATCCCGCAGTACCGGAGAGATTACACACATTAGCAGACGCTGGAGTCCCCCGCAGGCGAACGCGCATCGACTGGCGTGAGATCCCTCGGCGTCTTCGCTGCCTCGGGATGACCGCACGCGCGGCTGCCGGGCCATAACTAAGCCTGCGTCTGCAGTCGAAGGAACCAATCGACGAACCTCGGCAGCCCCTCTCGCAGCGGCGTCCGCGGATTGTAGCCCAGCAGCCTCTTCGCCTTCGAAATATCCGCGCAGGTAATCGGCACGTCGCCGGGCTGCTCGGGCCGCTGCTTAATCACGGCCTTCCGACCCAGAGCTCGCTCAATTGCCGCGATGAGTTCTCGCAACTCGATTGTCTCGCTCTCGCCAAGATTAAAGACATCGAATTGCGGCCCATCGTAGGCCAGCGCCGCCATCACACCCTGAATGATGTCGTCAACGTAAGTGTAGTCGCGCCGCGTGCTGCCATCGCCGAACTGCTCGATCGGCTGCCCCGCATGAATCCGGCTTGTGAAGTGATGGATCGCCAGGTCCGGCCGTTGTCGCGCGCCGTAGACGGTGAAGAAGCGCAAGGCGACGACGCGCATCTTGTAGAGATGTGAATAGGTGGAACAGAGAAACTCGCCCGCGATTTTCGTCGCCGCGTAGGGGCTGATCGTTTGGGTAAGGTGCAGGTCCTCGGAAAAAGGAACCGCCTTTGAGATCCCGTAAACCGAGGAACTGGACGCGAAAATGAAGCGATCGATCCCGGTCACGCGCGCCGCTTCCAGGAGATGCAAGGTCCCGTTGACATTAGTGTCGTAGTAAAGCTGCGGATGAGTGATCGACGGGCGAACGCCGGCACGCGCGGCGAGATGGGCGATCGCGTCGAACTTCTCTCGATGAAACAGCGCTTTGACTCCTTCGCTGTCGCGCAGATCCACCTGATGGACGCGCACGTGATCGGCCACACCGGCGATGTTGGCGCGCTTGATTTGCGGGTCGTAATAGTCGTTGAAGTCGTCCAGGATCGAGACTTCGTGACCGACGCTGAGCAGTTTTTCGACCAGATGCGAACCGATGAAGCCGGCGCCGCCCGTGACTAAGGTCCGCATCGCGCGAGCGTAAAGATGAAGCTAAGCACGAGCAAGGGGAGAACAGGCGTTGGAACTGCGGTCACACTTTTCGTGGTATTTCTGCTCGCGCTCGCGGCATGGCTATATTTTCGCCTTGGTCCGCAGTTGTTTCACCCCGGGGTTCGCCCGGCCGCCTTCCAATTGCCCGCGCCACTCGACCTCGCGTCCTTGCCGACCGCCACTCGCTTCGATTTTCCGCTCGGAAGCGAACATGGCGCGCTGACCTACAACGCAACACTCTTCACCGAGGACAACCATTTAGGTGAGGACCTGAATGGCATCGGCGGAGAAAACAGCGATTTTGGTGATGCGATCTACGCCATCGCCGATGGGCGCGTCCTCTACACAGGCGATGGCGGCCCGGGCTGGGGCAACATCGTCATGGTCCTGCATGCCTGTGAGGAAGATGGAGTGCGAAAATACCTGCAGTCGTATTATGCGCATGTCGACACCATTCACGTGGCTTCAGGCCAGAATGTCCGCCGCGGGGAGCAGATCGCGACTGTCGGCAGCGCGGGCGGGCGCTATTGGGCACACCTCCATTTCGAGATGCGCGAGTTCCTCACCCCCTTTATCGGCCCAGGTTATCGGGAAGACCCGAGCGGCTGGATTAATCCCACGGAGTTTATCCAGCAGCATCGCGGCGCGCCCGAGGAGGATGTGGGGCGCCCGCCGCTCTAAGCACGAGCTATTGCAGCAGCAGGTAAACCCAGTTCGACAATCCGGCCACGCCTGCCAGGGTGAACGCCATCTTGCGCCCGGCACCTTTTGGCAGTGAAACGCGTAGCCGGCGTCCGCGACTGCTCAGAACTGCAGTCGAATAAATGTCAAAAAGAATGACGCCGCAGATTCCGGTGAAGACTAACGGATTCGATCGGCACGCGAGGCCGAGATCGCCGTGAAGGAAAGCGACCGCCGATCTTGTTGCGCCGCACGTCAGGCACGGCAATCCGGTGTGCATACGAAAAACGCACCGTGGCCACGGCAGTTCAAGCGTCAGCCAGAGTACACCGAGGGCGGCCGCGATCAGCGTGACGGCAAGCCAGATAAATTCGATATCCAATTCGCCCGGCCGCAGTCGCCGCCATTGCACGTGCATCGTCGCGCTCAGCGCCAGTCCGCGGAGGCGATGCTGCCGATTAAGAGGAAAAAAAGGAGCGCGACGCCGCCACAGCAGACCACCATTGGCAGCAACACCGCTACCACGGCCCGCCAGGTGTCCGTCTCATGCGCGCGGGAGAGGCCGATGCAATTCAACACAATCGACCAAACTCCTGCGATGACGCCCCCACAGAGCGGGACTAGTTGGAAAACGCTGGCTGAACCAGAAGAGTAGGAAAGCACCCGCAGCGTTGTTTCGTACGACTGGTTTGCTCCTCCCAGGATCATCAAGCAGACGTGGGTGATCGCCGCTCCGATGAACGTGCCGACGATGAGAATCACCGGCATCAGAACAAGAACGAAGATGGAGCTGAATCCCAGGCCGAGCAGCGCGGCCATGCCATCCTCTCTCGACCCCATGAATCCCAGCGATTGCATCATCGCGGAAAAGCCGAACGATACCACCGCGCCGAGCATTCCCAGAATCAAAACATAAAGCAGCGGGTCGGCGAAGCCGCCGTCGCGCTTCATCACCCGAAAAGCCTCGGAGGGACGGGTAAGCACCATCGCAATCGTTTCGAACAACGCGTTTAGAAAACCGCTCGTCTCGCGATTGTCCCAGGGTAAGCCGGCGCGATCCGGCGCCGGGGCTGGCGCGGTCGCCAGGGTCGATCCCACTGGAGGCGCGGCGGCAGTCGGGGGCGGCGGAGTTTCAGTGCGGAAGCTTTCCAGCTCGGAGCAGGACGGCCGCCAGCTGGTCATCCCTTCGGTCCATCCCAAGTCGGTCCCGATGAACTCACCGGTCTGCAGTCCTTCGCGAACGCGTGCTTCATCGAACACGCCGAGTGCTGCGCTGCTGCGGCTAACGTGGATCATTGCCATACGATGCGCGTTTTAGGGATTGCCTGATGGGAAGTCAACGACACACCGCCGCGCAGTCAGCTGCGATTGGTGCCCGGCGTCTGCGTGTCGAGTGCGCGCCAGAAATACCACGCCGCAACCGACCGATATGGACGCCATTTTTCCCCAGCTCGCTGCAACTGTTTCGGCGTCGGCAGCTTTCTTTTGCCGAAGGTCCTGGCGTATCCTTTCTGCACCCCGAAATCCGTGACGGGCCATACATCCGGCCGTCCCAGGTCAAAGAGGAGCAGCATCTCCACTGTCCAGCGCCCGATGCCGCGGACCGCCGTCAGTCGCTCGATGATTTCTTCGTCCGATAATCGTGCGAGGACCGGGCCTGAGGGAACGGTTCCGTCGATTTTTTTCGCGGCGAGATCCTTGAGTGCAGCCGTTTTGCTGCCAGAAAGCCCACATCTCCGCAGCGCGTCATCGGGAGTCGCGAGCACCAGTTTTGGGTCCAGCCACTTGCGCTTCGGATACAACGCGCGGACGCGGCCCCAAATTGTCGCCGCCGCCTTCCCGCTCAGTTGCTGATAGGCAATCGATTCGGCGAGGGCGTCAAACGGCCGGGCGAGCACCGCCGGGCGCGGCGCGAACGGCTTTGCTCGCGCAATCAGCGCGGCCAGACGCGGATCGGGCGCGGCGAGATGTTGCGCCGCGATTGCGGGATCGAAGAGAGGGCTCAAATGAGCTATTGCTCGATCCGCTTCAGCAAAAACGCCGCTCCCAAAAACGTGACCAGCGCGCCGACGAGCATCACCACCAGATCCCGCGCGTAGAAGCCCGGCGTCGCGTGATAGAGATTCACGAGACGGAAGGCACGGCAGAAATGAGTGAGCGGAAACAGTTCAGAGACGTACCCGATCGCCTTCGGCAACTGTTCGATGGGAGCGAAAGCGCCCGACAAAATGAAAACGGGCAGAAGGAAAAAGACCGAGAACTGGATCGCCTGCGTTTGTGTTCGCGAGAGGGCAGAGATCAGCAAACCCAGGCCGAGCGAACAGAGCAAAAACAGCAGACAGATCAAGGCCAGCGCCGCAGGCTGATGGAATCTCACCTGAAAATGCCAGCCGGTGAGTAGGATGATCAGCAGAATGAGGAATACTGAGATCGCCAGATAGGGCAGCATTTTACCGATTACGATCTCGCCTCGCCGCAGCGAGGTCACCATCAGCTGGTAGAGCGTGCCCGATTCGCGTTCGCGCGCGATTGTGCAAGCCATCAAAGTCACTGTGATGAGCTGCAGGATGATCCCGATGACTCCAGGAAGGACGTAATCGATGAAGCGCTCCTCCGGATTGTAGAGCACCTGGTCCTCGATCGACCACGCCGTCATCGCGGAAACAAATTCCTTCCGCACTTCTACCGGCAAGGTTTTGCCGAGATCGATTACCTCCTGCGGCAGGGAATCGATCATCACTTCGCGCTCCTTCATCTGAAAATCGCCGAGTGTTTTTTGCAGGCTTCCCTGGAGCTGTTCCGCCGTACTCGTGTCGCTGCCATCCAGCGCCAGACGTAGCGGCACGGGATCGCCGTCCGCCAGACTCGCGCTCCAACCCTGTGGGATGACGAGCGCCGCGCGCACGCCCTGGCCAAGCAGGTCCATCTCCTGGACGGCGCCGGGCGCTTGCTGCCGCCATTGAAACGTTTCATTTGCCAATACCAAATCGACGAAACGTTGTGTCCGTTCGGTTGGATCGGCGTTGATCAGCAGCGCCGGCACGTCCTTGCGTTCGCCCGATTCAAAGGCATGTCCGAAAATCAGGGTGAATACCGGGGGTAAAATAAGCAGCAGCAGGAGGACGCGCCGATCGCGGTAAATGTGCAGGAACTCCTTGTAAGCGACACTCGCGATCGCGCCGATCGAACTTCGATTCATCTCGGTTTCAGCACCGCGTCGTAGCCTTGCGAGTAAGCGGTAAAAACATCTTCCATGTCGGGTTCCACCCAACGTTCGCCCGACCAGCGCAAATCCGGGAAAGGCCAGTGCTCCCTCCATTGCGCAACCAGCTTTTCCGGCTCAGCCGCAAAGAGCCGCAAACTCCCGCTGCGCAGCGAGACGCCGAGAATCTCAGGCGCTTCGCGCAGCCGGACCAGAGCCGGCATCACAGGCTCAACGTCGATCTCGAGCAACTTCGCGCTGAAGCTCGCCTTCAGGGCGCGGGGGGAAGCTTTTGCCAGCAAGCGTCCCCGCTCAATGAACCCGACTTCCGTGCAACGTTCGGCTTCATCCATGTAATGGGTGGTGACAAAAATCGTGATCCCCTGGTGGCTCAAATCGTAAAGCAAATTCCACATCTGCTGGCGATGCACCGGATCAAGTCCCGAAGTCGGCTCATCGAGAAAAAGCAGAGGTGGCTCGTGCACGAGCGCGCAGGCGAGCGCCAGCAACTGCCGCATTCCGCCAGAAAGGCTGCCGGCAGTGGCTTCTCTTTTCGCCGTCAGATCCGTGAGCGCAAGCAAACGCGTCATGCGCTGGTCCAGCTCTCCGCGCGGCACGCGCGAAGCGCCGCCAAAAAATCGGATGTTCTCCTCGACGGTTAAATCGCGATAAAGACTGAAGCGCTGCGCGACATAACCGAACTTCGCTCGCACCTCCTGCCGTTCCTTCCACACATCACGCCCGGCAATCGTCGCTTGTCCGCTCGTCGGCCGGACCAGTCCGCACAGCATTCGCATCGTCGTTGTCTTACCCGCGCCATTGGCGCCGAGGAAACCAAAGATAGCGCCCGCCTCAATCGACAGTGAAAGCCCTTCTACCGCGCAGAAGTTGCCATACATCTTGCGCAACTGATCCAGCACAATGACAGGCTCGTTCATTGCGCGACGGGACGAACGAAACGACTCCGAAGGGGGGTCATCCTGAGGTGGCGCAGCGCACCGAAGGACCTCACACCCGCTAACGAATCACACCCGTCGGAGCGAGCGTTCCTCGCAGCGAAGACGTGAGATCCTTCACCCTCTGCGCGGTTCAGGATGACAGCGTGAGAATCGTCAACCGACGAGAAGCATGTTTGCACCGGCTTCACTATGCGAATAGAAGTCCCTTCTCCAAAATGGAAACCCAAACGTGCCGCCGCAGACGACGCACTCTCCATCTATCGCCGCTTGCAGTTGTGGCACTCATGGGTGCGTTTGCGATAGCAGATGCCCGCGGCGATGCCGCCGCGGAGCTCGCCGCTTTCTCCGTCTTTCCGAAAGTTGATCTCGCGCAATTGAGCAGCGCCCAGGCCAAGCCCCTGCGCGGGCCCTCGATGAGCACGGCCCGTTACCTCTCCGTCCAAACAACCTACGTCGCGCCGCGTCCTCCGGCGGAACAACTTGCCGCGATGCGCAAGTGGAACCCGGGGAGTCATTCCGAGTTGAAAGTCTATCTCCACTCGGACCTGCCCGGATCGCCCAGCGCAGCGAACTTCTCTCGCTTACAGAACGCGCCGAACAATTCCGCCGTGCAATACCTCGCGAACGCCACCGCGAAAGGTTCGTCCGACCTGCAAATTAGCAGCGCAGAAGCGAAGCAACTCCCGACCGGTGCGGCGGGAACGATGTCGGGAGCAGTCGCCACATTCTGGAGCAACGTGCTGGCCGCGCGCGCGCGAGCCTTCGCCTCCGGCGGCACCTCGGCGTTGCCGCCCTATGAGCAATCAGGCCAGTCTGTGCGGGCAGGCGAGGAACTGAGCGGCTTGTTGCGTCAGCAGGAAAAAATCCGAAAACAGTTTTTAGGATTGCTCGACGGCACCGGCATCGGTCGCGGCGCAGGTTCGATCAAGCCGGAACCTTACTGGGAGCTGCTCGCGGTAGATGAAAAAGGAGTGCTGACACTCGGCGCGTTTTATAGCCGCGCGGGCAGCGGGGGGACGATCCAAACGGCAAACGCTCTTTACTACGCGAGCGGCGGCTATTTCGCCGGGCTGACGCTTCACCAGCTCTGGCCGGTGGACGTGGGCGGCAAGCCTTCCACCCTGGTCTGGCGCGGTGACATGATCTCTTCGGCCTCAGTCGCTTCGCTCCGCGGGATCGAGCGGATGGCGGCGGAGTCGACCATGATCAAGGACATTTCGCGCGTGGTATCGCTCTTTCGGCGTGACAGCGGCAGTGGCGGTTAGCAATCTCTCCGCAACCTCTGATTCCTTCGCTCATGAAAAATTGCCTGCGCCTGCTCAGCCTTAGCTTCTGTCTAGCCATCGGCCAATCCTTTGCCGAGATGCTGGAAGCGCCTTCTGACGACGGCCAGATCAATCCGCTCGGGTTCGAACTCGAAGTTCAGGCAGCCTATATCGGCGACGGCGATGTCGAGCGCGGCTTCCGCCGACTGGAGGATTTTGATGAGCGCAATTTCCTGGTCCGTTTCCTGGTGCTGCCACGTACGCCAGTCGGCATTCTCCGCCTCGGCGGCGAATACGAGCTCTACGATTTCAGTGTCCCCGAACGCCTGCAGGTTCCGGATCAATTGCAATCCGTCGCCGCGGTCATTGGACTCGACACGAAATTTTCCGATTCACTGCTGATCCGCCTCGAAGCGAAGCCTGGTTTTTACTTCGCCGACGACCTCGAGGGAGAAGACTTCAACGTGCCGTTCATTCTTGGCGGAACTTACCTCCACAGCTCGACGCTCCAGTTCGTCTTCGGCATCGGAGTTGATTTCGAAGGCGAATATCCGGCTCTTCCCGGCGGCGGAGTGCGCTGGAAATTTGCCGCCGAATGGGTCCTGAACGCGACGCTCCCCCAGCCCCGGCTGGAATACGAGCTGAACCGCAACATGATCCTCTACGCGGGCGGCGAGTTCCGATCGAAAAACTTCCGTGTTGACGACGACTTTGTCGGCGACGCCACCGAGCCTGGAAACCTGAACAACGCGATCTTGAATTATCTGGAGGTACGCACCGGCGCCGGTCTCATCTGGAAACTAGGAGAAGCCTGCAAGCTGACGGTTGAGGGGGGTTATCTCCCGTATCGGGAGTTCGACTACCACCGCGCCGACATCCGCTACAAAGCCGATGGAGGTGCGCCCTACGGCTCGGTCACCTTCCACGCTGCGTTTTAACCGTCACTTTGCGGCCGTTTCAACCGATCGCATTTCGGTCAGCCGTGCAGCCGTGACCGCTGGAACAAGGCCGCGCGCCGCGAAATCAGCAATCGCGTCGCGGATCGCTGCGTCAATCGGGACGACTTCGTAGCCGAGCTCCTTTTCCGCTTTTGCATTGCTGGAGAAATGCGGCCCGCGCGACATGGCGACCGATTCACGCGTCACGAAAGGTTTCCAGCGCGATGAAAAGCGCGCCATTGTTTCGCTCGCACAAGCGGTCGCGTAGCTAAGCCAATGAGGAGCGTGCAGCCGCGGCGCGCGATGCCGGGCATAGGGTTCCAGACGCTGCAGAAACTCACGGAGCCAAAGGTCGATCCCTCCGAGCAAGTAGCGCTCGCCGGCCGGGCCGCCCGTCATGGCCAGCAGGTGACCGCGCGCGCATTGCCGCACATCCACGAAGTTCAAACCGGTGCGCGCCAGCATCGGAATGCGCCGGTTCAGGAACTGGACGATGATCATTCCAGTCGGAGTCGGCTTCATGTCGTGCGGTCCGATGGGAGCGGTCGGCAGAACGGTCACGATGGGCCAACCGCGATCGGCGCGCTTTTGCACCTCGAGGAACGCGGCGAACTTCGAGCGCTTGTACGGCCCTCGGAAGTGCTCAGGTGAAGCGAGCCGCGATTCATCGGTCGGGCGCTCAGGCGTTCCCGGCTCCAGAATTCCAGTCGTGCTCGTGCAGACAATTTTCTCCACCCCGGCCGCATTGGCCGCTTCGAGGAGGTTGATCGCGCCCTGCACGTTGTTCGCGTAGATCTCGCGCGGATCGCGCGCCCAAAAACGGTAATCACCCGCCACGTGAAAGACATACCGGCATCCGCGGACGGCTGCGTCGATCGTGTCGCGCTGAAGCAGATCGCCTTTGAACCACTCGAACCGTTCTTCATCATGCGCTGTCGTGGGTCGAATTAGCGCGCGGACTTTCGCGCCGGCGTGCACGAGCTGATTGGCTACGTGCCATCCGATGAATCCTGATGCGCCGGTGACGAGCACCTCCTGCCCGGCAAAGGCCTCATCACGGAGCTCCGGTCTGGTTCGGTCCTGAATTTGCATCGAGCCGTTCAATCGCGGGCAGCACTTCATCTCGTGCATAGGAGAGGTCGTCCGGGAAATCTATTTCCGTCCAAGGCAGCCCTGTCACCTCTTCGTGCTCGAAACGACCGGCAATCACCATAGCGCGCAAGACTTCATCATACGAATCGGTACAAGGAGCGATCGCGCAGCGTGCCCGCGTCTCGGCGATCAGCATCGGCAGATCCTCCGGCGCAACTCTGAAGAAGCCGACCGACTCGCCGATGAATTCCGCCTCGCCGTTCCATTTCTTTTGAAATTCGAATGGCCGTCCCTCTTTCACCGGCACGAGCACGGGATCGTCATCACGCGTAGAGAAATTCCGGTCCAGAAGGAGCACTGTGCGATGGCGCGAGCCGATCAGTCGGTTCAGTATCTCGCCGGCGTAAAGCACGTCCGCGTCCATCAACAGCACTGGTTCGCTGCTGCCTTCCACCTCCGGCAGGGAAGCGGCCAGGCTGAGCACGCTCCCTTCCTCGAAGCGAGGGTTTACTATCTCGCGCACCTCCATCCCGTGTTGGTCGCGTAATCTCGGCAGCGCCTGGGCAACTTTTTCGCGCAAATGTCCGGTGACGACGACGATCTCCGCCACACCCGCTGCACGCAAACGAACCGCGTGCCGCTCAAGCAATGTCAGACCACCGACTTCGATCAAAGCCTTGGGCGTCTGCGCGCCCAGCCGAACGCCGCGCCCGGCTGCGTAGAGGATTGCCTTCACGCGACCTTTACCTCCGGCACATCGCGCGGGCGCAGCGATAAGCCGTCCGCGTAAAGGAACGCACCGCCCACCAGGGCGTAAACCACCTCACGGCCTCGCCGAATCACTGCGTAGGAGACGGCGAGCGCCGGCGGAAGGCCGAAAAGGTAAAACAAGAACACGATCCCCGATTCCTGCACTCCGAGCGCCCCTGGGACGAAGATCCCGACTGCTTTCGCGACGCTGATGAACGCTTCCACTGCGAGTGCCTGGCTCCACTCCACCGGCATGCCGAGCAGATGTGAGACAAGCAGAATCTCCAGGGTGTCGGCCATCCAGCCGCCCAGATACGCGAGCGTGCTGAGAATGAAGTGCCGGTGATCGTGTCGGTAGAAATCGAAGATCCGCTGGTCGAGCCGACGCAAACTCTCGGCACGCGTTGCCAGCGCCCGGATGTTCAAACGCAATCGTTCGGTTAACCAGAGCAGCGAGCTGAACATCCCGCGGTTTTGCAACCAGAACAGCAGCCCCACAATCGCCACGGCCGCGCCGGTCACCGCCAGCATCCCGGCACGGACAGGAGAATCAGCGGGTAAGTTCGCTGCACCCGCGAACGAGCCGATGCCAAGGAAGACCACTTGTGCCAGAACCTGCGCCGTTTTCCCAGCCACCACACTGCTCGCGGCATTCATCGTCGGCACGCCTCGTTTCTGCAGCAGGTGAACTTTAACTGCTTCGCCGCCTACATATACCGAGGCGAGAACGCTGTTGATCGACTCCCCTGCCCAGCGAATCCGCGCCAGCATGCGGAAGCCGATCTTTTCCAGACCGGCAGGACCAAAGGCGAGCCGCCAGCCGAGCGTATCGAGCAGGTAAACGAGTGCGAAGGGGAGCAAAGCTATGGGCGCAAACCATCCCAGGTTTGAAAACGCACGGGCGATCTCCCCCACTCCAGCGCGGTGCACGAACCATCCAAACAACGCCAGCCCCAGGGCCACGACGAGGAAGCGAAGCGCAGGTTTCACGCGGACTCCCGACGAATCGCGGCGCTCGTCCCCCTACTACTGCCGATTCTCTCCAGAACGAGCAGCGTTATCCAAAAGAGGTGGATCCCAATGCCCGCCATCCAAAGAAACAGATCCAGTCGACCGCAAATCGCGAGCACAAGGAGCAGAACGGAGAAATCGCGGTTCGCGGTTGCGTCGAGCAGCTTGTTTAACAAATCACCGCGCGCGGATCGAGGTCGCCGCAGCCCTCGCACGATCAGTGGAAAACAAATCAAAACGCCCAAAGCGGCGCTGGCGCCCAGCAGCAATGCCGGTACGGCTGGATTTGTGAGGGCAACGCCGATGCCGATCCCGACGAAGACGCTGCAGTGCACCACTTGATCACCGCCGATGTCCAGCCATTTGCCGAGCCGGGATTCCTTGAAAAGCGCGCGCGCCAGGTCTCCGTCCACGCAATCGACCACTGCGCAGAGCTGCAAAAGGAGTGCGCCCACCACGAACTCTCCCGCCGCGAAAAACGGCGCGGCGGCAACGCCGATCAGGATCGAAACAATCGAGACCTCATTGGGCGACACTGAAGTGTGGACCAACAGCTTCGACAGCAGCCGTCCGAGCGGACGATTGAAATAGCGATCGACCAATCCATCAGCAGTGCTACCGAGCGATGCCCAAAACTTGCGCTCCGCTTCGCGCGCCGACACTGCATCCGTTACTGCGCACGCGAAGCCTAAGGCAATCACGGGCGGCGACTCGATGGTCGTCATTTTCACCGGCAGCGGCGAGCCATCCGCGGCGAACAACTCGCCGCCGGCTCGGATGACACGCTCCACATCGCGCGGATCCACGAGCACACCACCGTTGATAATCAGCGCGGGGTGCTGTAGCCGCCCCGCTGCGTCGGGGCGTTCCCCGGCGCGGCGACGCAGCGCCGCGGCTACAGCGTCTTCCGGCGAGCTCGTCACATGAGACGTCTCGATCCCGAGTGCCTCTGCTCGCGGGAGCGACGGAGGCGCATCCGCTGTGATCACGATCGGTGCGCAGCCGGCGCGATGCGCCGCGATAACCATCCGATCCAGCACTGTGAGTCCCGCGATCTTCAGATTGCCCGTCCCCGGGTCGCAGACCAGGACGGCAGGAACTTTGTTCACGCGCGCTGAACGGCGGACGCAGCGCCGTTGCTACTGCCTGCCTTTGCCAGCTCCGAACACGCCCTTCAGTCCGAAATAGCCGATTGCGTCCTTCATATTGGAAATAAACCGATTGAAGGGACTCATCTCGCCGGAAGTGACGAACTGCATCGAAACGACGTAGCGCGTTTCGCCTGCTTTCACCGGTGTGACGGAATGATAAACTTTATCGCCATTGAACAGCACGAGCATCCCGGGAGTCATCTTAAGCTCCAGCTTTTCGACTTCGTGATCGGGCTGACGGGTGTGCAGATGGCAGATTAAGCGCGAGCTGGAGTCATCTTTGAACCCGACGAGAAGCGTCCAGCGCCGATCTTTGTAGTAGGAGGTGTCGTAGTGGAATCCCATGTGGTCCCCTTCCTCGGTGTAGGCATAGAAGGCGCAGCGATGGGGATCGTTCGCCGGGCACTCATTCATCTCAGCGGCGGCGATGCGGCGAAGAAGACCAAGCAACTGCGGACTGTGATAAAGCCTTGTGATTGCCGGCGCGACCGCGTTCACGGTGTCGTACGCGACGCTCCCACCCTTTTTGTGTCCCGGCAGATAATTGCGATGGATCTGCGGGAGAAGAGCAGGTAACTGCGCCTCCCATTCCTCCAGCACCTCGCGGCGCAGGAAATCTTCGATGACGACGAATTCATCCTGCTCGGTGTAATGACGCCGGAGCGCGGCTTCGTCCTGCCGCGCGACCGCTTCGCGAACGGCGTCGTCGATGGAGAGAGTTGCGGCCGTTGTCATAGTGCGCGGCCTAGTTAGCTGCCGGTCATCCGCGGCGTCAATGTTCCATTCAGCGCCGAAGCGGATTTCGCCAGCGCAAACCGGGGAATCTCGCGAAGTCCGTATCAGCCGAACAGAGCTCGCA
>JBHENA010000029.1:0-368 GCA_046262275.1 Chthoniobacterales bacterium | reverse complement strand
AGCCAATCATCCACCACGCCGACCGCTTGCTGAATGGAAGCCGGCTCTTTAGGAACTCGCCGATTCGTCGAGACCCGCAGAAACCCGGTTACGGTCGGCCAGGTGAAAGCCACAGGCTCGCTGCCGGAGAGACATTCTTCCAGCCATGATCGCGCGTCGTGATGCTGCAGGGCACCTTCATTGTACGCATACACAAGCAAATTTGTGTCGGGTAAAATCATTTCCGCTGCTTCATCTTTGCGAGGAAGTGGTCGACTTCCTCGTCGTCTAGAAACTGATTGATCTTATCCACATCAACGCCTGGCTGAAATCCACCGGCCATGATTGGCTTAACTCGAAACTTTCCGACTTTCGGCCGTGCGTCTGAT
>JBHENA010000028.1:0-19868 GCA_046262275.1 Chthoniobacterales bacterium | reverse complement strand
GTACTTCCTGATCCTGATCTGGGGCTCGACGAACAAGGAATACGGCGCAATGAAACTGACGCTTTACTCCTTTTTCGGCGGCGCGTTGGTCTTCATCGGAATCCTTGCTGCTTACGTTTCCGGCGGCTCGCTCAACCTACAGCAGCTGGCGCAATTTCAATTCACGTCCCAGCTGCAGGCGTGGGCTTTTCCTATTTTGTTTCTCGGTTTCGCCGTCCTCGCTGGCCTCTGGCCGCTCCATACCTGGGCACCTACCGGTCACGTCGCCGCACCGACCGCTGGCTCAATGCTCCTCGCCGGGATCGTGATGAAACTCGGCGCCTACGGTGCCTTGCGCGTCGCGATGAACACCTTTCCGGAGGGATTTCAGATGTGGCGGACGTGGATCGCCGTTCTCGCCGTAGTCGGTATCGTCTACGCCGCGGCTGTGGCACTGCGTCAGCAGGATCTGAAATTCGTCATCGGCTACTCGAGCGTCAGCCACATGGGATTCGTCCTCCTCGGCCTGGCGACCGCGAGCGTGCTCGGCCTCTCCGGTGCAGTCCTGCAGATGTTTTCCCACGGGATAATTGGGGCGCTTCTCTTCGCCATTGCAGGTCGCATGATCTACGCGCGCACGCACACGCGCGATCTGGACGCGCTCTCCTCGATGCAACTCAGCCGCACAATGCCCTTCACCGCTTTCGCCTTTGTCATCGCGTCAGCCGCCTCCATGGGCATTCCGGGATTCAGCGGGTTCGCAGCCGAGATCACAATTCTGATTGGCACCTGGAAGGCTTACCCGATCGCGGTCTGGGTCACCGGGGCCGGCATGGTGTTGGTGGCGGCGTTTACGCTGCGGGCGTTGACGAAGAGTTTTTTTGACGCACCGCACAGCGAGTTTGCAAAGGAACAAAGCAGCCCTCCCATTGCTGCGAACTCGGAAGCGGCAGAGACGATAGCTGAAAAACTCGGAGCGGGTCTCCTCATGTTCGCGACGCTCGCAGTCGGTCTCTATCCAAAGCTGCTGCTCGACCGAATCACGCCTGCAGTCGAAGCAATGCGCTTTCTCCAGCCGTGAATTACTCGGAACTTCTCAGGCTCGTCTTTCCGGAGGTGCACGTCACTGTCACTGTGCTGGTTGTTCTGGCGCTCGGCTTGAAGAAAAGGCGCCACGCGGCCCTCTGCTCCAGTGTCGCAGCGGTCGGGCTGGCCCTTGCGATTGTGGCCGTCTTAAACCTGCCGCAGAACGCCATCCTCTTCGGAGGAATGCTGGTAATCACTCCACTCACCTCCCTCTTCAAAATTACGTGCATCGTGCTTGCCTTGTTCACAGTTGCTCTGGCCCAGAGCGACAGCTCCACGCGCCGGAACGACGCGGAATATCTCGCGATGATTCTGCTCGGCGCACTAGGATTGATGTTACTGGTCGGCAGCGAAGAACTTCTCATGATCTTCATCGGCCTCGAGCTGACCGGGCTGTCGCTTTATGTTCTCACCGCCTTCGACAAGACGGACCACCGCTCCGCGGAAGCGGGGCTGAAATATTTCCTCTTCGGGAGCACGGCGAGCGCGTTCACGCTTTTCGGTCTTAGCTTTATCTACGGCATGACTGGCACCACCGGTCTGGCGGCGATTGCGCAGAAACTGAGCGCCGGTCCAATGCAACCTCTCCTTGCGGCCGGGGTCGTGATGACGCTCATCGGCTTCGCGTTCAAGATCGCTGCGGCCCCGTTTCATCTTTGGGCGCCGGATACGTATCAGGCTGCTCCCATTCCTTCCGCGGCATTTATTGCCTCCGGCTCGAAAGTGGCCTCTTTCGTCGTGCTCGGAAAAATTGTGCTCGTCGGTTTTGCTCCCCTGCAGGGAAGCGCCGCCTGGCACGGGATGCTGGCCGGGTGGGCGCCGGTGCTCGCCGGACTCGCTGCTTTATCGATCGTAATCGGAAATCTGGTTGCGCTGGTCCAAACAAACGTGCGCCGGCTTCTGGCCTACTCCGCGGTCGCACACGCCGGTTATACCCTGCTCGGCCTCATCGCCGGCGGGCGCGAAGGCTTCTCCGCGACCTTGTTTTATACTACCACTTACGCGGCTACTTTGGTGGGCGCCTTCGGTGTTGTCGCGCTGGTGCGGCGCGGGGCGGGCGGTGACGACCTGCAAAACTTCTCCGGCCTCTCCGCGCGCTCGCCGTTGCTCGCGGGCTGCATGGCGATCTTCCTGCTCTCACTCGCAGGTCTCCCGCCGCTCGCAGGCTTTTTCGGAAAGTTCTATCTTTTCAGCGCCGCGCTCGGCGCAGGTGAAAACCACGGTTTGCTCTGGCTCGTAGCTCTTGCGCTCTTGGGCAGCCTCATCTCGCTCTATTATTACCTCATCATCCTCAAAGTGATCTTCGCCGGTGAATCCGCAGCCGTGGACACGCCTGGCGCGAGCCGACTCCTCAACACGGATCCAGTATCAAGATTGTCGCTGACTCTGCTGGCCGCCCTTGTTCTCTTTCTCGGTCTAGTGCCCGGAGCGCTTGTCACGCGAATTCTTGCCTCATTGCCGTGAACGCAACTCGGCTGCACAGGCTTGACGCGGCCGAACCTAATCGAGAAAAATCGCAGGCATGAAGATCCCATTTCTTGCACAAAACCTGTTCCGATGCGCGATGACTCTCATCGCCTCAGCAGTCATTACCTCGCCGGCCTTCGCGCAGGGCGAGCCGAAGACTACCCCCGCCGCCAGCACCAGCAGTCCAGCCGAGGCCGCCGGCCAGCCGAGCGAAGCCGAGATGATGAAGCAGATGGTAGAGCTGGCGAAGCTGAATGAAAATCACAAGCTTCTGGGTCAACTCGCCGGCACCTGGAGTTTCACCACAAAGTTCTGGATGACTCCGGGCGCGCCGCCCACAGAATCGAAAGGCACCGCAGTGCGAAAGCCAATCATGGACGGCCGCTACTACATTCTCGACGTAACCGGCAAGATCCCGATGCCCGGTCCGGACGGCAAAATGAAAGACTTCGACTTTAAAGGCATGTCGATCGAGGCCTACGACAACGTGAAGAAGAAATTCGTTGCTACATGGGCGGACAACATGAGCACCGGCATCATGATGTCGGAAGGCACTTACGATCCGGCAACCAGGACCTTCACCCACACCGCCGAAGGCGAAATGATGCCCGGCATGAAGCAGAAGATCCGCGAAGTAATCAAGATCGTCGATGCCGACCATCACAACTTCGAGTGGTACGAAGAGCGTGCCGGCCAGGAAGTGAAGACGATGGAGATCAGCTACACGCGAGAAAAATAGCGCGGACGAGATCGGCGCGCTGAGCCTCCCGTTGCGATTTGCCAACGGCGTCGTTAGCTGGTTGAATCCGTCCCCGCGAGCGGACTCCCGATGCCAACCACGCCCACAGCCATGAGGCGGCGTTTCTGCCTCGTCCTGGTCAAGCCGACGCACTACGACGATGACGGCTACGTCATCCAGTGGTTCCGTTCCGCCATCCCGTCGAACTCGCTCGCCGCGCTTTATGGTCTCGGGCGGGATTGCGCCAAGCGGCGCGTCCTGGGCGAGGATGTCGAGCTCGAGATCCACGCCTTTGACGAGACCAACACTCGCCTCCGCCCTGAAAAGCTTGCCCGCCTGATCGAGAATGCCGGCGCCGGGGTCGTCATGATGGTCGGCGTGCAGTCGAACCAATTCCCGCGCGCGCTCGATCTCGCAAAGCCGCTCCTCGACCGCGGGATCCAGGTCGCGATCGGCGGTTTCCACGCCTCGGGCACAATCGCGATGCTCGACGGCAATGACCTCGATCTGCATCGCGCCAGAGCCATGGGCATCTCGCTTTTCGCCGGCGAAGCCGAGAGCCGATTCGATCAGGTCTTGCGCGACGCTTACGCGCAAAAGCTCCAGCCGCTCTACAACTACATGGCGGACCTGCCCGGGATCGAAGGCGCGCCCATCCCGCTCATCACCGCCACGCGCGCCTCGCGCACGGTTGGGAAATTGACCAGCTTCGACGCCGGCCGCGGCTGCCCATTCCAGTGTTCATTCTGTACCATCATTAATGTCCAGGGGCGGAAATCCCGCCGCCGTTCGCCCGATGATATCGAGCAGATCATCCGCGAAAATGTCGCCCAGGGGCTGCACAGCTTCTTCATCACGGACGACAATTTCGCGCGCAACGTCGACTGGGAGCCGATCCTCGATCGCATCATTCAGCTCAAGAAGCGCGACGGCATCAAGGTCTCGCTCGTCATCCAGGTCGACACCTTGTGTCACAAGATTCCGAAGTTCATCAAGAAGTGCAAAAGCGCGGGCGTGCGGCGCGTTTTCATCGGGCTGGAGAACATCAACCCCGAAAGCCTCGCGGGCGCGAAGAAGCGGCAGAACAAGATCACCGAGTATCGAAAGATGCTGCTCGCCTGGAAGGAAGCGCGCGTCATTACCTACGCCGGTTACATCACCGGTTTCCCGAACGACACCGCCGAGTCGATCCGGCACGACATCGAGATCATCAAGAAAGAGCTGCCAGTCGACCTGCTCGAGTTCTTCTTTCTCACCCCGTTGCCCGGCTCGGCCGATCATCAGACGCTCCATCGCGCCGGCATTGCGATGGATGCCGACATGAACCGCTACGATCTGAACCACGTCACCGCGCCCCATCCGAAGATGTCGCGCGCCGAGTGGGAGCGCGCCTATCAGGTGGCGTGGGAGACCTATTACACTTTTGAGCACATGGAGACGGTCCTGCGCCGGCTCGCGACCAAGGGCACGAACCTGCGCAATGCCGTGACGCTGCTCACCTGGTTCAAGGCCTCAATCGCCATTGAGAAAATCCACCCCCTCGAGGGCGGCATGTTCCGCTTCAAATTCCGACGCGACCGCCGCCCCGGGCTGCCGATTTTGCCGCGCTGGAAATTCTACCCGCTCTACGCCTGGGAAACCGTGACCAAGCTCGCCAGGTGGGGCGCGTTATATTGGAAACTGCACCGCATCTGCCTCCGTATCGAGCGCGACCCGCACCGGCTCGATTACACCGACCTCGCGCTCACTCCCGTCACCGACGACGACATCGAGAACCTCGAGATGTTCCACAACCCGGCTGCCGAAGCTTTCGTCGCCCGCGAGCGCCGCCACGCCCGCGAGCCGGTCGGCGTGGCATAAGTTTCGCCCGAACACAGGAGTCGCTTCAGAGCGTCATTGGCGCGGGGCTTGACGTGCCGTTGAACCTCCTGAGAACATTGCCTCATGAATATGCCCACGACTTTGTTTTTCGGGA
Organism: Chthoniobacterales bacterium; assembly: GCA_046262275.1. Classification (GTDB taxonomy): domain Bacteria; phylum Verrucomicrobiota; class Verrucomicrobiia; order Chthoniobacterales; family UBA10450; genus JACCTI01. The sequence continues at coordinate 14,622 of JBHENA010000028.1, read as the reverse complement.
ATTCGCGCAGATGGAGTTCTGCGGCTCTGTTGCTCACCGCCGCGATGGCGGCAGCATTCATCGTCTCGCCGGCTTTTGCTCAAACGGAGCCGGCCAAGCCAAAGGATCCCGCCGCCAAGCAGGCCCAGGACAGGCTGCCGGACGATCAACCCAGAATGACTTCGTCCTCCCCTGCGCAAAGCACTGCTTCCTCACCCTCGTCCGCGATTAGCCCCCCGGCTACCGGCGGTCAGCCGAGCGCGGCCGAGATGCAGCAGATGATGGCGCAAATGATGGAGCTCGCAAAACCCGGCGAGAACCACAAGCTCCTCGCCCAATTGGCCGGCGACTGGACCTACACCGTCAAAATGTGGATGGACCCGAGCGGCAAGCCACAGGAGTCGAAGGGTACTTCATCGCGGAAAGCGATCATGGATGGCCGCTTCTTCGTTACCGACACGAAAGGCTCGTTCCAGATGCCCGGACCCGACGGCAAGATGAAGGATTTCAACTTCACCGGGATGGCGATCGAGGGTTACGACAACGTAAAGAAGAAGTTCGTCTCCAGTTGGATCGACAATATGGGCACCATGATCATGCCCTCGGAAGGCACCTACGATCCCGCCTCCAAATCGTTCACCTACACCGCCGAATGCGAGATCATGCCCGGGATGTCGATGAAGATTCGCGAGGTAATCAAAGTCGTCGATAACGACCATCATACCTTCGAGTGGTACGAGGACCGCGGCGCCGGCGAAGCCAAAACGATGGAGATCAGTTACACGCGCAAAAAATAGCGGACCTAAACTGGCGGTGCCCGGGGTTTGCGGTGGCGCAGCCGACTGCCGCGGCGAGAGAAGCGTTGACGGCGCGGCGCGCACAGGCGGAGAATTGCCGGTATGAAGAAGTGGTTTTTCGAGGCTGATTACCTCCAGTCCTGCAATTGTGATTACGGCTGCCCCTGCGAGTTCTCCGCTCCGCCTACTGAGGGATTTTGCGAAGGCATGGGCGCCTGGCGGATCGACCGCGGGGAATACGACGGCGTCGCGCTCAATGGGCTCGGTCTTGGCTTCGCCGCGAAATGGCCCGGCGCAATCCACGAGGGCAACGGCACCGTCTGCCTCTTCGTGGACGAGAAAGCGTCCGCCGAACAGCGCGACGGGTTGATCGCCATCGGAAGTGGCCAGGCAGGCGGTCTGCCTTATGAGATTCTCGCCACCACTTTCAGCACGTTGCTCGAGCCGCAGTTCGCGGCTTTCGATTTCAAAGTCGCCGGCCTGCAAAGCTCGGTCCGTGTCGGCGAAAACTTCCGCATCGCGCTTGAGCCGATCAAGAATCCAGTTACGCGTGAGCCGGAGCAGGTGGCGCTCAACCACGGCACCGGTTTCATTTTCAAGACCGCCGAGTGCGCCTCCGCGCGTGAAGGCTCGGTCAAGGTCGAGAACATGAGCTTCTCCTATCCGAACAAGGCCGGCTTTATCGCGCGCATCCGCTACGGCAACTAGGAGCACGGCCGCCTGCTCGGAAGTCAGGCATCCCTGCCTGACTCGGCTGGCGGGCATCTTGCCTGCTGAAGCGCCCTCCGACATGCTGGAAGCATGTCCGCCGAGACAGCCAGGATGGCTATCTTCCGATTCGTCTGATGGATTCGCTTAGTGCCGTTCTTAAGCGCGACCGGCTCATCATCGCCGTTGCAATCGGGTTCACCGCCGCCGTCGCCTGGGCCTACACTGCCTACGAAGCGCGCCGGATGAACGTCACCGGCATCTGTCAGTGCGCCGGTATGAAAATGGGAGGCCCGGACCTCGCCTCATGGTCAACCGGCTCCCTCGTTCCGTTGTTTCTCATGTGGGTAGTGATGATGCTCGCGATGATGTTGCCGAGCGCTGCGCCCATGCTCCTGACCTTCGCGGCGGTCGCCCGCAACCGTCGCCGCGCCGATCGCCCCTATGTTCCCGTTGCAGTCTTCGCCGCCGGCTACGTCGTGATCTGGTGCGTCTTCAGTGTCGCCGCCGCAGTCGGACAATGGCTGCTCCATCGTGAAGCATTGCTCTCGAGCACGATGGCAACCTCGAGCGCGTTTCTCGCCGGCGTGCTCTTCATAATCGCCGGGGTGTTCCAATTCACGCCGCTGAAACACAGTTGCCTCACGCGTTGTCGCGCCCCGCTCGATTTCATCATGACGCGCTGGCGCGAAGGCTGGCGCGGTGCCTTCGCCATGGGCGTCGAGCACGGCGCCTTTTGCGCCGGCTGTTGCTGGGCGCTTATGGCACTCCTCTTTGTTTTCGGCGTCATGAATATCCTCTGGATCGCGGCCCTGACCATCCTGGTCGCGCTGGAGAAACTACTCCCGCGGGCGAAATGGTTCAGTGCGCTCTGCGGCGTGGCACTCGCTGCCTGGGGCGTGGTGGTCATGGTGGGCGGACGCGTTGCAGGTGGCTAAAGGCGCTTCCGCGGCTACGCAGGTCAGCTTAGCCTCGACTGCATAATAACGATGCGCTTCCCGCAATACTCCGTCCGTTCGACCTCGCGCCAGCCAAGCCTGCGGTAGAGCGTTTCGGCCGAGGGGGTCCACAAAAAGAGCGTCGGCAATTTCAGTCGCCGCGCTTCTTGGACCGCCCGTTGCATGAGCAATGAGGCCACGCCCCGTCCCCTTGCCTGCGGAATAACATAGAGGCCACCCAGCCACGGCGTGATCTCCGGCCGGATCTCCAGGTCTTGCTCTTTCAACGAAACGGTGCCGACAAGCTCTCCGCCATCAAAAGCAACAAGCGCAAGCGGGAGTCGATCGCTGTTGGCCCGCTCACGATAGCTGCGCTGTGCATCCGCGAACGTGTCTCCGCGCGCTCTGTAGATGTGTTGCCACTCCGCCCATGCGAATTTCGCCAGCTCGTCCGCGAGTGCGGGATGACGCGCTAGATAATCAAACCTGATGGTCGGCATTTACACGACCGCGTTCACGCCCGGCAACGCTCCACTCCTCCCGCAGCCACTTAACCCCCGCCGAGCACACTCAGTTCCCAGCGGTACCCATCCGGATCACGAAACCACAGCCCTATGTTCTCCGACCCAGGCGCCTCGGGTCCAATCTCGTCACCGGGATCTTCGATATCCGCGCCGATGGATTGCAAATGCGCCAGCGCCTTCCGCAGGGTCGCCATGTTCGGCAGATGAAACGACATGTGACCGACTGTCTCGGGTGACGGCCTCCCCTCGTGCAGCGCGATCGTGACGTTCTCGTTGCCGACGGCGATCCCGCCGTCGAACTCAAACTCCTTTCGCAAACCCAGCGCACGTTCCCACCATTGCGCGCTTTTCCGCGGATCACGCACAGCAAGCCCGAAATGGCCAACCACTCCGAGCGTGAAAGGGGTGTTCTTCGCGGCCGCTTTTTTTCGCGCCATATAACGAGGCTACGGCGTCGATCCAGCCGCGCAATTCCCTGTGCTCGTGAGCAGCGCCGCCAGCTTCACTGTTGTGTTGTAGTTGCGCACCGTGACGCGGCGGTAAAGCGGATGTGACGGCAGTTTGCTGCTCGTCGTCTTGCCGAACAATTCCATAGAGAGCGACTGGTAGACAACGCCGGGTCCGGCGGTCACCTGCTCGATCTCCGGCTTAAGCGCACCCATGGCCGCGATCACGTCACTGGGCTTTGTGCCGGGCAGCAGCGCAAGCAAGTTGTGTTTCCAGCCCGTCTTCTTGCCCCACCAGTTCGGCGCGCGCCGCACGATCTCCTGCCATTCCTGTGCGGAAAACACCGCGACGCCCACGTTTATGGCGAACTTCTTCTCGATCGCCGCCTCCATCTTCTGCGCGAGGCGCGCGGTCGCTGTCTTAGGTGTCGCGAAGATCACGTTCCCGCTCTGGATGTACGTGCGCACGTCCGCGAAGCCGGCGTTCTCCAGACACTCCTTCAGCTCGCTCATTCGGATCATGCTGTTGCCGCCGACATTGATGCCGCGGAGCAACGCCACGTAAGTCATCAGGCAATTAAGCAGGAAAAGAAGAACGCAGGAAAAGACTTCGCTCGCGTATTCCTGCTTTCCTACCCCGCGGCGTCACACAATGCTCGTAACGCTTGCGTGCATCTTGTATGTCCAATCCCGTGCACGGCCTCGGGAACGACATCACGATCAACGTCATCGCCTCGATCATTGCGTCAGCCATTCTCCTCGCGGCAGGTTTCCTCTGGGGGAAATACAAAGAGCGCAAACGTTTCGGCCGCCGCCTGGAGGAGTACGACTTCTACCCCTACACCATCAATCGCGATAACTTCCCCGAGTTTAGTCTGAACAACTTCCGGCTCGGGATGCATTACTTCCTTCGCAACACCGACCCGACCGCCGCCCGCCAGCTCATCTTTATCGGCGAGCAGAACAATGTACGAAACCAGCTCGAGCTGGCAGAACAGAAAGTCTACGCCCTCTCTTCGACCGCTACGAAGGGAAAAAGATCGCCGATGACACGAGCGAGTATCTCGAGAACTTCGCCCGCATCGTTCGCCTCGTCGGCAAATCATTTCCGAACACCGGCATCGAGATCCTCCTCCACGACCTCTCGAACCCATCGCACTCGCTGGTGGTGCTCGAGAACAACGTCACCGGTCGCAACCTGCGCGACGGCACGACCAACCTGGTTATTGACTTGAAGAAGCGTCAGCTCCTCCACGAGGACAAGCTCAACTACGAGCTGAACATCGGCGCGCGACGTTTCAAGTGCACCACCATTCCCATCATCCGGAAAGAGTTCGGCGTGGTCGGCGCTATCTGCATCAACATCGATGCGAACTATCTCACCGAAGAAGTCATGCGGGACGCCGAGAAGGTGCGCGCCTGGTTTGAGTCATTTTGCCGGGTCGACATGCAGCTGGATGAAAACATCCTTAGCCGCGACGAGTACGCGAAGGCGCTCAAAGGGAAGCGCCACTTCAAAGACGGCGTCTGATTAAGCGCAGTTCCGCGCCCGCATCCGCGGCGGGCAGGCGCGCCTCAAGCGCACCGAAGATGTCATTCCATCCACAGATTTCGCCGATTACACAGATTTCCCCTTTCTGAATCTGCAAAAACCTGTCCTGAGCGAAGTCGAATGGATGGTTTGCGTAATCTGTGGACGGCTCCTCGGAGTTCCCTCGCTGGTGACTCGTCACTGGTCACTGGTCACTTGCCTAATCACCTTTCCTGAGTCGGCGCTGCGCTTTGTCGATCTGGACGCTGCGCCCGCGCCGTCAAGTGACTCGACAACTAAGGCCGGCACTCTTCAGCGCCACTAGCGGGAGCGTAATCAACGCCGCCCTGGATGCGCTCGACAGATCAGCCGACCACGTCAGGCGGCCCGTCGCGGAGCGATACTTTGCATCGGGTAAGCAATTTCGGCCGTCTAGCGCCAGGGAGCGTAACAGTGGTCGTTCGGGGTAATTGAGCCGAACGCTGGACTACGACAACCGTCGGCGCGGCGACGCATGACTGATCCGATCGCCCACCTTGCTGACCATCATAGCGGCACGTCTCAAATCGCGGGTGCCGCCGTGCAGTCCTTTCGCGGCCACCGCATCTGACGTGGTGACCCGGCTCTCCGGGCTTGAATGTTACATCGTAAGCCGTTTACGATGCAAGAATGAGCGTCGAAAGGACCCGTCTACCAGCTGAAGTGCGGGAGTATTTTGCGGCAATCGGCAGACGCGGCGGGGAAGGCGGGCGACGCGAGCTAAACCGAGAGCAGGCGAGGCTGATGGTTGCCATCCGCGAAGCGAAGCGCCACGCGAAGAAAACCGGGACAGCGCCGCCCAAGCTGACGCGAAAAGAGCAAGAAATTCTCGGGAAGCGGAATCGTCGACGCCCAAGATGAAGCATCGTAAGCCGCTTACGATACATGTGCGCCGCTGTTTTCGGTTTTGTGGGGTGGCGGCGAGGATTTCCGCACGAGTTGGCACGTCGAGCTCGCGTGCCGCTTCGGACGCCTTCGCATCCTTTTCCGGTTCCGGCGCCGAATTCTCGGAACACGATGCGCTGATGATACCCGCGACAAAGACGAGAACGGCACGACGAATGTGCATACCCATCTGATCTGTTCTCATCGTGGGCTTTGTTGTGCGACCCAAACGGCTTTCGCACAATCAGCCCGTAAGCGCACCCGAACATCATCGGGTTGGCGCTGCCATGCTCGCTTCAATGCCGCTATCCGCATACCGAGTTCAGCTGGCAGCTGCGCCTGCTCGATAATCTCGCGTCCGAGTTTCCGCCGCCCCAGTTCCGGACTCGGAATTCGCACTCCAAATGGCTCGCTCGTATGCCGCGAGCGGACGTAGTTCGACGCTCCTAGGCTTGCAGTCGGTGCGGTGATTCTGGTAATTTGGCCGCACACCGGCGCCAAGCGATCATGCGATTGACGCCGACCAAAAGGACCCCCTCACATGAAAAGCAATACAACTCGATGCGGCATCTTGTCGCTAGCCCTCACAGTGTTCTTCGCCGTCACACCCGGGAGCGACGCGAAAGAAACAAAGCAGATCAAAGGTACATTGACCGGACAGTCGACCATCACGCCGACGGGTGACCTTGTGTTTCGCCAGGAGAACGTCGCAACCGGATCGCTCACGCACCTCGGCCGAGTCACGGCACAGTGGGTAGTGCGAGAGGTGCGGTTCCCGTCTTACTCTCAGTTGATGGTGGCGCAGCCGGATTGGATCGGCACAATAACCGCCCGGAACGGTGACCAGATCTTCGGGACTTACACTTTTCGCTCGACGGTTTTGCCAATCACCCTCACTGGCGACGTCCAATTTGTGGCCGAGCTGAAAATCACCGGTGGCACAGGCAGGTTCGAAGGCGCGAGGGGGCAGGGGGTGTCGGTCGGCCGCGGCAATATCTGGACGCGTCAGTTCTCGATCGATCTCAACGGCGTCATTAGGACGAAGTAGCCCACCACGGGAAGCGGCCGACGGCGGAGCTAATTACCGTAAGCGGCTACGCCGTCGCCGCGCCCGCACTCGGGATTATCACGCACGATCGCCGCGTACCGTAAGCCGCTTACGATGCATCAGCCGTCAATTATAGCTCGGCTTTTTACCTTTTATACTCCGCGGCCTGAAACCAGAGCAGCCGCAGCGCGTTTGATCGTCAAGATGTCGGCGATTGCTAGCCGTCTGCCCGCGCCGCGCGTTGCAGCTCGGCCAGGTCGAGCTTCTCCATCTGCCAGAGTGCGGCTGTCACCCGCTGGACGCGCGCGGGATCTTCGCCTCGCAGCCAATCCCACACCTGCCTCGGCACGATCTGCCACGGCATCCCGAACTTATCCTTCAGCCAACCGCACTGGATCTGCTCGCCCCCATCCGCCGCCAGCTTCTCCCAGTAGTGATCGATCTCTCGATTTCCCAATCTCGTTCCCCGGCGTCCCTGGTCGCGCTCAAAATCTCGGCGACTCCCGCCGTAAAGTTTGGCGCCCGTGATAAACGGCCTCCTGCGACTCGCAGTTCACCACCAGCGAGACGGCGTTGGTAAAGGGGAAGCCCGACGGAAGTCCAAACCGAAAGTTTATTCGGAAACCAGAAATCCAAGAAGTGGCATTCTCAATCCTTGTTCCTTCCTGGTTTCACGGCTTCTAAATTAACAAAAGTACGCCCGGGTAGTGCGTCGTGGCGATGATCTTTCCGTCCTTGAAGACCGAGAGATAAAACCTGACAGCCTCCTCTGCCTGCGTGTCGAACCACAGGAAAGGCGTGATCTTTTGCATACGGAAACGCTCACTCAGCAGGATTAAATTTGGAAGCCAGGAAGCCAGGAATGGGTGAACCGGATTGTTCTTTTCGTGGTTTCATGGTTTCCGAATTCATCTTTTCGGCTGCGTATCGAACCAAAGAACACGTCACGCGTGGCAGCGTGACGGGTAGACCACAAAGCCGCTTGGGAATCGAGCCAGCGGGAGCGGTGCGAGATGGACTTGGCCCTCGGCTGAGCACGGGGACGTGCGAATCAAGCGGACGAGCGATTGGGCAATCGCGAGTTCAAACGGCGTTATTTTTTGCATGGGAAATCATGAGCCGCTGCCTGGAATTCAAGCAACCCGGCGAATAGCAGGCCGCGCGAAGTCGGATGTCGGATCCGCCTACGACCTCGGCGCGTTAAGAGGTCCTACGCGGCAACACGGCATAGACAAAGATGACACTGTCATCGAAATGGCCCCGGGCATGGTAGGAGCGCGGACTCTTCACCATCACGACCAACTCCTTTCGGCGTCCGATCTCCGCATCAGTGATAGGTATTTCGAACACGTTTTCTAGACCCCACGTCGCGATACCGGGATGGAAGACGAAGCCGTACTCAAGTGACTCTCCCTCAGGATCGGTCGCAGTGGTCGCGAATTCGAGTGCGTCGCCGACGCGCAGCGTCGCGTCAGTAGTCACTATCGGCGCCTGTCCTGCAATCCACGAATGTCCCAAGCTATTCCGAACGCTTTCAAAGCGGGGAAAATAAGACTCTACGTCTTCGCTCCTGCTTCGAAACCGCACAATCCTCCCGCGCAGCTCTCCCGATATCCCGACAATAAGATGCTTTTGGAAGCTGAATAGTTCACGCCGGTGTGCTTCAGCGTTGCGATACTTTTGGAGTTCACCGAGCCAGAACTCGACTTCTTTCAGGTTCAAAAGAGCGTCCTCCAGATGCTGCCAGTGACTGCGGATGATCTTCGAGAGGTCGTAGAAATCGGAATAGTACAATAGTCGCTCTTCGATTGCCGCGCCCCGCATTCGTTTTCGTTCTTCCTCGCGACGCTGCGCCCATTTTTCCAGCTTGCCGGGCTCCGCAAGTTGCTTCTCCCAGGTACCGCCGAACTTATTATGAAGAACGTTGGCGATGAAGTCGCGCAGTGCATTCTCGACGTCCCGCAAAGCTTGGTAAGGTTCCATGGTCAAGAAAGCGGCGCAGTGTTCATCGTTTGTGACTGATCCTCAGCGACCGGTGAGCAAACGCGCTCAGCAGCTCGGACGTTCGCCGGCTCACTGTTGCATTGTGTCAGTTCCCGGTCAGCGGGATGCGGACGCTACAGCGAAGCGCCCAGCCTAAATATAGTACTTGAAGTTCGGTTTGTGCTGTTTGACGAGGCGGTTCGTGACCAAGATTTCGCCGACCGCACCAGAGAAGTGGATCGTCACTGGCTGGTTTTCGCCGAGCTTGCAGCAATTATAATTCAGCTTCGTTAAAGCAAAGATGTCACGCGCTACCTGCTCAACGTCCGCTGCTCCGTGCTGCACGTCGATACACAAAGGCTGCGGCACGTCGGAGCCGTCGTAGGTGCGTAGTCTCGGCTTGAATCCCGAGCCCCACAGAAAGCCGCGTTTCGGAGAGACGCGCCAGAACGTTCCTCGCAACACCGGCCTCGTACCACCGCGGTACAAGCGCAAACCCAAGCGTTCCGGCGCGACCCTCACGGCAAACAGACGGACCCCGGGCGGACACGCAGATTGGTATCCGCCGAACTCCTCCTCATTCACGGTCGACCGTGAATGGAGAAAGATTTCGGTCAAAGGTTTGCCGTGCTGACTTCGGTAAGTCTCCAACACTCCAGACAGCAAGCGCGCAGCGCTTTCTTTGTTAAGATGATACTCGCCTCTGCGTTCTGAGTACCAACGGCCTTCGTCGCCGAGAAACACAACGCCGTCGCCGTCGTTCAAGAACATTTGTGCAGCACAACAGGCATTGCGATCAGAATCCGTGTTCTTGAAGGACACCCCGATGTAGCAAACGCCCTCTCGGACGCCGCTCAATTTCCAAGGCCTTCTTCCGGCCTTGTAATAGAGAGCTGTTGATAAGTTCCATGCTCGATCGGACAGAGGCGTCAAACGCCGAATCCCGAATCGGCGCTCACTGTCTAATCGAAGAGTTGATTCGCGCACGATTTGGATCGGTATCTCCATCTCCATCACGCGAGCCTTAATCTGCCGGCGAAAGTCTATTGAGAACGCGTATTGCTCGGGCTCATATGAATCGAAGAAGTCGGCGATCTGCGACCTGACGCGTTGTTCACGCTTACCGACGCGACGTCCATATTTTCCTTCGAACCGTGATTGTGGACGGCAGTGTGCGTAAACAATCTCAGGCACAACAACTACGAAGAAGCGTATTGGGTCGTCCGACTTTTTCGCGGCGCGAATCGCATGCAAGAACAACGATACGACGGAGAAAACCCGTTGATGGTCATCCCTGTTTTCAGCAGCCGCGGTCAGCTCGGCATCGTCGATTTCTTCGGTCCAAGCGGGCTCGTTTGGAAGGACGGTGTGAAATGCCTCTTCAAAACCGGGGAAGTCAGGCCAGAGCAGTCTATCGAGATCGGGATCGGTCGGTATCGGCCGTCTCATCGTCTGCAAGAACGCGCGAAGCGAGTGAAGACCAGCCTTTGTGCCGACGACTCCATATGGAACATGCGCTGGCTTCTCGATTCCGGCCGAATCAACGGGACCGAAAAGCGTTAAGCCATCTCTCGGATGTTGGAGAAGCTGCCCAGAGGCGAACTCAAGCACCGGCTCCTTGAAGACGTCGACACTATTCATCGGCTGTGACTAGCTCTAACTCGTCGATGAGCATCTCTGTGTCTGCAGCGTCATCGCTCTCCTCTTCTTCTGCGTCTGCCTCGAACAGCGATTCATCTATCGCAACGGGAGACGAAAGCGCGAGCAATCCACGTTCAAGGACCATATCGTCCGGTCCGTTCGCCGGCAGACTTGTAAGGATTTCCTCGGCAGCCATCAACCGGTTCAACCACTTCGCGTTCCACCACATTTTCGTCATCCTTCGCCTACGTGGCCCCACCGTCCTATCGATGATCGGAGTTCCAGCCTCATCGAAAAAGATAAGCGTGGGTGTTAGTTGAACGTAAAACGCCTTATCGAGACCGTGCGCAAGACGAATGCGAAAGGCGAAGTGATGGTAGTTCAATTCGCGGGCGCCTAAGCTGCGTCGAAACGTCACCTTCCCTCGAATCTGAACCCAAGTTTTTTTGCCTCGGAAGTTTGTAAACTGCAGTTTTCCGTTTGGCCGGAACGACTCCGGCAGAAAGAATGTCTCGCTCAGCCTCGGATTCGGATGCGACAGGCACCCAGCAGCAGTCAATCGGCGACTGAGGACTTTCATAATTAGCGCGGCAGCTATGTTTCGCGCCCTGACGTCGCGGAAAAACTCGCTTTCCGTCCATAAACACTTCTCCCGAGTCGGCAACACTTTCGTAACAAACTCCGCAGGGGGTGGAATTAGCGCGACAAGAGCTTCGTCATTGATCCGGTAGAACGCCCAAGAGTTCTCAAGGAACTCCCAATCCTCCCGGGCGAGAGCTCCGGCTGTACGGAAGACCTGCAGAATGTGCGGAAACGACTTAACTCGAATGACGTTTGTGAAGACCTTCTCCCCCTCCGCCAGCAGCAAGTCGTCACCGGTCGGAAAGCTCGCGGCAGCAAGTGCCGCCGAATTCACGAGCACGCGTGGTGCCGAAATTGAGTCGAGCTTTTTTAGAAGCGCGCGCCAGCCGGATGCCCATCCGCGGGTGAAGGAAACGTACGACAAAGTCGTGGTGAGCCAGTCGAGCTCCGTGTCGTCGATTTTCAGCGGTATTAAGAAGTCAGGTGTCTGGCGCAAATCTCCTAGTCTTTGCGCAAGGGTTCGTTCTCCCGTTGGCTTCGGTTTCTTTATCGAGTGCTTCGAAAGGAGGGCCAACATTCGGAAGGTTCGGTGCTTGATAGCGTCATCAATTGTCTGCGGCCATGGCTCTCCCCCGAGGAGCTTCATCTGGTCAAACCATACCGAGTGACCACGGGCTGCTAGCTTACGCGCGAGCCATTCTGCCAGTGCGCTATCCTCCACGGCGTAGCTAATGAAGAGATGCGTACGATCCTTGGCCGAGTCGCTAAACCTATCGGTTTCTTCACTGGCGTTCGTTTCGTCCAGAGCATGTGTCGCGTTGGCTTCTACGCTTCCGTTCTGCGGGGGCTCAACATCAGCCTTCGCCGGCCTTTGAGTCGCGGCAGCGAATAATTCCTGAAAGGCGTTACGATCACGCGGGTTCGGCCAAACACGGGCGCCCTTTCGCCGCAACCCGTCGATACCTTCTCCGCTGTCGCCGCTGACACGAACGAACACTGGCACCAGCTTCAGTGCATCAAGTTGTTCTACTGCACCTGCCCATGTGCCTCCCGTTTCGAAGTCGCTGCTGACTACCAATGCAACGTCGGCAAGAGCGTAGATAATCTTGTTACGCTGCATCGCGTGCCCAACGTTGAATCCGGCGGCCGGATCGTATGGGGAGACGAGCACTAATCGGCCGTCCATCAGATACTCGCGATTGTCGCGGGACAGCGCCGCGCGTTCCAGACTATCCGCCATGACACCGGCGGAGCGTCCGCCCGCGCTCAGCGCCCCGAACATCGCAGCGCGATCGATGCCACGTGCAGCCCCCGACACAACGGCGCAATCAGCTGATGCAGCGATACGGCCAACGTTCTCCGTATACTCGACAAGCTCTGGCGCGACGTGGCGAGAGCCGACGACCGCGAGTCCGCCTCGTTCCAACAGTGCAGGTTCTCCGCAACCGTACAGCAGAGGAGGCGCGTCTTCTCGCAAGCGCGCCTTCAGGCGCGCCGGATATGACGGATCGGCGCGGCTGATCACCCAGATCGCGCGTGTGCTCCACCGATCAACGGCCTGGCTGAGCAGGAAGCCCCTCCCAAGCAGCTTTTGAATGCGTGCGATATCGACGATATCCGCCAGCCCGTCTACAGCCTCGACTCCACCAGAACTCAGCAAGTCCGAAGGCTGCTTCCGCTGCTCGCGAAGCACGCGCGCTAGCAAATTGTACTCACTGAGCGTCAGGAGGGCGTCGCGACCGTTCCGCGCGCCGATGATCAACGGCGCCGTCAGAAGCAGAATCGCTTGAGTATTTTGGGAGAGCTTGCCGATCATTCTGCGTGCGAAGTTGAGGCGAGCGCGAAAGGATACACTGGCCCGCTGCCGTGAGAAGCCAGCAGCCACGCAGCGAGCGTCAGCGTCCAACGCGAGTCCACCATATCGTCGACGAGAAGCACGCCCCCATGCGGGATCGCCGAGCTAATCAGACGCAGCGATCCGTCGACGTTGCGGGCCTGTTGCGAGCTGTTCGCCATCTCTTTCTGCTCCGGTCGCTCCCTGGTTTGCTCTAGCGCCGCGATGAACGGCAACTGTATCGCGTCAGCGAGCCGACGCGCAAAATCCGGGACCAATTCCGGGTGCCGCTGCGACGGTATGCAAGTCACCCAACCAAGCGTCCCGTCGGGGATCCAGTCGGTGACGAGCGCGGCACAAGCGGCAACCAGCTCATCGCTAAACCGACCGTCGCGGTACTTCCCTTCTCGGACTGACCTGCCCCAGCCAGCATCGCCCCACACGCAAAGTGTTCTTCCTTCCTGTGCGCGTTGCGCCTCAGGGATATTCCCGCGAACTCCCGAGTGCGGCAGGCCGCCGACCGGCCACTTCTTCCGAGGCAGTATAGGAACACCCGTGCGGCGCAGAAACGCATGCGCCGCCTCAAGCGAGTCGCGTTGGAAGGTCGTCGGCAGAGCCGGAATGCGAGGGGGCTCGTATCCTCCGGGCGTGCCGTCGAGTGCGCGAATCAAGAAGTCCATGTGGCCGGCGGGCAGACGAGCATAGTCTTGCATCTGTCGCTGCTCTTCTCTGCGCAGAGTGGTCAAGCGTTCGGCACGTTCCCAAAATGAGTCGTTCAGCTGTGTCGCTACGAGGACCCACTTCGTCCCGTTCTTCACGACAGGCGCGGGTGACTCCAGCGACAGCAACAAAAGGCTCTTGTCGATTCGACCTTTCGAGACATTCACCCGCTCCATGAGCTCGTTGTTCGACAATCCTGCCGGCTCCGCCTCCAACGCCGCCAGAATCAATTGAACGTCCTCGCCCGTCGGGAATGCATTCCTGATGAAATAGTCTGTGATCTCCGTTTCCTCTTCGCCGCTCAGCAAGATGCCGTACGCGCTCGGCAGCGCTCGACCTGCTCGGCCAACTTGCTGGTAATACGCGACGGCTGAACCAGGTGACTGATAGTGGATCACGAATGAGAGATCAGGTTTATCGAAGCCCATTCCGAGCTTCGTCGTAGCGACAAGCACCTTCATCTCGTTGTTCAGAAGTCCGTCCTCGAGCGTGACGCGCCGTGCGGCCGTCAGCTCTCCAGCGTACGCTTCCGCCCTGATACCGCGCGACTGGAGCCACTCGCTTACCTGCAACGCGTCACGCACTGTAAGCGTGTAAACGATGCCGCTGCCGGGCAGGTCTGGTATTCGGTCGGCAAGCCACGCAAGACGCTCAGCTTGCGACCGGAGCAGAATCGTCTGCAAAAGCAGCGAGTGACGCGTGAGGTCTCCGCGAATGACGTCAGGTCCGAGTTCCCGCAGCACTCGGTCGTTTGCAGTTGCCGTTGTCGCGAGCAGCCGAACGTTTGCCGGCAACGTGCGAACCGTACGTTCAATTAGGCGGTAGTGAGGACGAAAATCGTGACCCCAGTCGGAAATGCAGTGCGCCTCGTCGATAACAATGAGCGAGACCCGACCCGCGATCGCGCCGAGGACCGTGCCCCAGAAATGCGCATTCGCTAATCGCTCTGGAGAAATCAGGAGGATAT
>JBHENA010000027.1:0-20292 GCA_046262275.1 Chthoniobacterales bacterium | reverse complement strand
GATCAACATGGCGCAGCGGGTGATGGATTGCGGTGACGCCGGACACATCCTGCTCTCGAAACGTTCAGCCGATGACCTGGCGCATTATCGCCAGTGGCAGCCGCTCCTGCACGAGCTCGGCGAATGCGAGGTGAAACACGGCGTCAAGGTGTCGGTGGTGAACCTTTATGGCAACGAGCTGGGCAATCCAGACCCGCCGCAGAAATTCCAAACCCGCCGCGGCCGCGTGCGTGCAAAGGCGTTGTCCGGTGCGGCGCAGGGCAGCGGCGGACGATGGATAGCAATCGCAGCCGCGGCGCTCGTTTGTCTCACCGTTGCGATCGCGTTCTGGCGCTTGAACCGCAAGGACACAAAGACTCCCGAGCAGTCGAGTGCGGCAGCTGTCATTCCCTCCGTTCCGGGAAAGAGCATTGCGGTGTTGCCGTTCCAAAACCTCAGTGATGACAAGGCGAACGCCTACTTCGCTGACGGTGTGCAGGAGGAAATTCTGACGACGCTGGCGAAGATCGCAGGCCTGAAAGTCATCAGCCGCACCAGCGTGATGCAGTTTCGTGACACCGAGAAACGCAATCTGCGCGATATCGCGCAACAACTCGGCGTCGCCCATGTGCTCGAAGGGAGCGTGCAACGCGCCGCGAATCGCGTCCGGGTGACGGCGCAGTTGATCAACGCCCGCACCGATTCGCACGTCTGGGCGGATCGTTACGATGGCGACCTCGCGGACGTGTTTGCGATCCAATCGGAGGTTGCGCAGAAAATCGCTGGCGAACTGAGACTAGCGCTCTCGCCTGAGGAACGCGCGGCCGTCCACTCGCAGCCGACGACCGATACCACCGCCTACGACCTTTACCTGCGCGCAAAAGAACTCCGGCGGAACGAATTTCCCGGGATGCTGCGCGACCGCGAAGCACTCGATGAGCAGACGCCACTGCTGCGGGAAGCTATTGCGCGTGATCCCGGCTTTGTCTCCGCGCTTTGCATGCTCGCGGAGGTCCATCTCCGCGCCTACTGGTACAATTTCGATCACACCCCTGCTCGCCTCGAGCTGGCGAGGAAGTGCATCGACACGGCAGCAGGCCTGAAACCAGACGCAGGCGAAGTGCACCGCGCACGCGCACGGTTCCATTACTGGGGCTATCGAGATTACGACCGCGCTTTGGCAGAGCTCGCGCTCGCTCGGCGCAGCTTGCCTAATGATGCTGATTTATTCTTTCTGAGCGCGTCCATTGAACGGCGTCAGGGGCGGTGGGCGGAATCGAACCGGAGCTTCGAACAGGCGGCGCGACTCGACCCGCGAAACCTGTTGCTCTTGCAGGAGTACTCCTCCAATCATACCGCGCTTCGCAATTACGATGAGGCGAGGCGGGTGCTCGACTCCGTCATCCGCCTGCAGCCGGACCGGCTCGACTTCCGCGTGGCCCGCGCCGATGTGGAGCTCGACGCGACAGGCGATGTAAGCCCGCTCGCCGATGTCGCCTCTCGCATTGATGTAACTGAGGGCGACGTGAACAGCCTCGCACAGGTGCGGATGCGGGTCGCATTACTCCAGCGTGATTACCAGGCCGCAGAGCGTGCGCTTGCTGAGTACCGCCTGCCGGACTTTGTGCGGGCGGGATTTATAACCCCGCGTGAGTACTACGAAGGGATCATCGCACGACGCCTCGGCGACATGCCCCGGGCAAACGCGGCGTTTCTACGCGCCCGGGACCGTGCTGCGGAAGCCGCTCGCGCACGACCGGACGATGCCAAGGCTCTGATCGTCCTGGGTGCGATTGACGCTGGGCTAGGTCGGAAAGAGGATGCCGTGGTGGAGAGTGAGCGCGCGATTGATATGCTGCCCGTTGCGAAGGATGCCTTCGACGCCACAAGCATGCTGGCGCGCCTCGCGCGGATCTACGCCGAGCTGGGTGAAACCACCCGCGCCATCGACGCGCTAGAACGCGCCGTCTTGCTGCCCGGCTGGCTGCACTATGGGGACCTGCAACTGGACGACAGCTTCGACCGGCTGCGCGGAGAAGAACGCTTTCAGCGGCTGGTTGCGATGCTTGCGGCGAAAGCGGCGCCTTCGGCGAGATAGAGCTTGAAACAGCACGCGGGATCCTGGAGCAGCGGCGCCGCAGCAACGCGTATGAGGGGTTGCGCGCGTCTGCGGAAAGAACTTCCGGCGATCGGTCGGCGGCTGTTGTAGCGTGCGCTGTCCCCAGCGCACGGCGCACCGCGCGGCCACACGATGTAAATCCTCTGAGGACAGCGGACTCTACAACAGCGCAA
This sequence comes from Chthoniobacterales bacterium, assembly GCA_046262275.1. Classification (GTDB taxonomy): domain Bacteria; phylum Verrucomicrobiota; class Verrucomicrobiia; order Chthoniobacterales; family UBA10450; genus JACCTI01. Next base: position 18,021 of record JBHENA010000027.1, on the reverse strand, counting down.
GGGCCGCAAGAAATTTTGACAGCCGGCGTAGCAGGCGAGAAGAGTCTCGCGGTTCTCCTGTGCAGCAGATACAATCACCCGCCTGACGCATGGCTGGCGCGCCCAAGACACAGCTGCAACTGGAGATCGCGCACGTTCTCTTCATCGATATCGTCGGTTATTCGAAGCTGCTCATCAGTGAGCAGAGCGATCTGCTGGAGAAGCTAAAAGCAATGGTGCGCCGCTCCGAAGAGGTGCGCACCGCGGAGGCAGAAGGGAAACTCATCCGCCTGCCGACGGGCGATGGGATGGCGCTGGTGTTTCGCAACTCGCCCGAAGCGCCCGTGCAATGCGCCCTCGAGCTCGCCCGCGCCGTCAAACAGCATCCGGAATTGCTCCTGCGCATGGGCATTCACAGCGGGCCGATCAACGAAGTGAGCGACGTCAACGATCGGGCCAACGTGACCGGCGCCGGTATCAACATGGCGCAGAGGATCATGGATTGCGGCGATGCCGGCCATATCCTGCTTTCCCAGCATGTGGCTGACGATCTGGAGCAATATGGGCAATGGCGGCCGTTGCTGCATGACCTCGGCCAGTGCGAGGTGAAGCATCGCGTCAGGCTCCACGTGGTCAATCTTTACGATGGTGAAGTCGGCAATCCGGCCGTGCCGGATAAATTTCGCACGGCAAAACCGAGCGCGGAAGCAATCTCCATCCCGAGCGCTAAGTCACCGGCAGTGCGTTGGGGTCCGATCGTGGTGGGCGCAACTCTGCTTGCACTCGGCACCGTCGCGTTCCTGTGGTGGCAGCGCAGTTCGAGCGGCTCAGCTACCGCGGCGAAGCCGGCTCCGACGGCAGCGGTACCGGCCCTTCCAGCCATTCCGGAAAAGAGTGTCGCGGTCCTTCCTTTCGAAAACCTGAGCGAGGAAAAAGCGAACGCCTTCTTCGCCGATGGGGTGCAGGACGAGATCCTGACTGACTTGTCGAAAATCGCGGACCTGAAGGTAATCAGCCGCTCGAGCGTGATGCACTATAAGAGCGGAGTCGAGCGCAACCTGCGCCAAATCGGAGAGCAACTCGGCGTCGCCCATGTCCTGGAGGGCAGTGTCCAACGCGCGCATAACCGCATCCGGGTCAACGCGCAGCTCATTGACGCGCGAACCGACGCGCATCTGTGGGCGCAGACTTATGATCGTAATCTCGAGGATGTCTTCGCGATTCAAAGCGAGATTGCCAAAGCCATTGCCGACCAGCTCCAGGCGAAGCTTTCGCCGAATGAAAAGAGCGCGATCGAGCGACCGCCTACGACCGATGTCGCGGCCTTCGATTTTTACTCGCGGGCGAAAACGCTGCGGCTCAACATTTCATTCACCTCCCTTAGGAAAGATAATCTGTTACAAGCCATTGACCTGCTCAACCAGGCAGTCGCGCGCGATCCCAACTTTCTGCTTGCCTACTGCGGATTGGCCGATGGCCACGACCAGCTTTACTTCCTGGGCATGGATCGCACGCCGGCTCGGCTGGCGGCTGGGGAAGCTGCGGTTGCGGCGGCCTTGCGTCTCGGCCCGCACGCAGGCGAGACCCATCTTGCCCTGGCGCAACACCGCTACCGCGGCTACCGCGACTATAATGGCGCGCGCGCCGAGCTCGCTATCGCGCAGAGGACGCTGCCTAATGATCCTGCTATCGTCGAGTTTTCAGGTTTCATCGACCGGCGTCAGGGACGCTGGGAAGAATCGACTAGGGAACTAGAGCGCACGACGGAGCTGGATCCGCGCAACCTTCGTGCCTTCCAGCAAATCGCGCTGAACTGGCAGCAACTGCGCCGCTATGATCAAATGGCCGCCGTACTGGATCGGGCCGTGGCGATTGCGCCCGAGAGCGTGGAGAGCAGGATCGCGCGCGCCCAGGTGGAACTGCATTGGCACGCAGATACTCGGCCCTTGCACGCCGAGATTGCGGCGATTCTCGCCGCGAACCCATCGGCTGCGTCCATCGTGGCCGAAAATTGGATGAATCTCGCAGTTTGCGAGCGCGATCCGGCCGCTGCCAGTCAGGCGCTGACCGCCCTCTCGGATAACACTTTCGGCGAAGCCACCGTCGCATTCAGCCCGAAGTTCGGTGAAGGACTTATCGCTCTTATGCGGTGCGATGCCGCTGCGGCACGAGTTGCCTTCACTGCCGCGCGCACACAGCAGGACGTAGTAGTTCGCGCACAACCCGATTACGGTCCAGCACTCTGTGTGCTCGGTGTTATCGATGCGGCACTTGGGCGAAAAGAGGAAGCAGTGCGTGAGGGCAAGCGGGCGATTGAGCTAATGCCGGTCTCGCGCGACGCGGTCACAGGCGCAGAACTAAGTGCGTTTTACGCCGCCATCTGCGCGTGGGCGGGGGAAAAGGATCTCGCGATCGCACAGTTAGAGATCGTCACGCGAATACCCTGCTATCTCAGCTATGGTCAATTGCGCCTCCAGCCCTACTGGGACCCGCTCCGGGGCGATCCGCGCTTCGAGAAAATCGTCGCCTCCCTCGCGCCGAAACGCACAAATTAGTAAGGGCCATGAACCCAACAAGCTTCTTCGCCGCGCAGGTACAGGCACCTTCCTGACGCATGGCAGGCGCGCCCAAGACTGATCTGCAACTGGAGATCGCGCACGTTCTGTTTATCGACATCGTCGGTTACTCCAAGCTCCTCGTCGACGAGCAGTCCGAGTTGCTGGAGCAACTCAACAACATCGTGCGGGAAACGGAGCAGTTCCGCGCCGGAGAAGCCCAGGAGGCACTCATCCGCCTGCCGACGGGCGACGGGATGGCGCTGGTGTTCCTGACGCATGCGGAGGCGCCCGTGCGTTGTGCGCTGGAGATTGCTGCCGCGCTGAAGCAGGTGCCCGAGCTGCAGCTGCGGATGGGCATCCACAGCGGTCCGGTGAACCAGGTCAATGACGTCAATGGCCGCTCGAATGTGGCCGGGGCCGGGATCAACATGGCGCAACGCGTCATGGATTGCGGTGACGCCGGACACATCCTGCTCTCGAAGCGCTCAGCCGATGACCTCGCGCAGTACCGTCAGTGGCAGCCGCTCCTGCACGACCTCGGCGAATGCGAAGTGAAGCACGGCGTCAAAGTTCGCATTTTCGATCTGCACAGCGCGGAGCTTGGAAATGCCGAGCTACCGGAGAAATTGCGGAAAGCGCGCGAAGCCGAGCGGGCGGCGCGACCTCTTCCGACTGTTCGGCGGCGCAATGTGTTTCTCGCTGCGGCATTACTCGCTGCGGTAGCGGCGGCGCTCGCTCTTTACATTTGGCGGCCCGGGCTTCGTAGTGCCATTCCGCAAAAGAGCATCGCGGTGCTGCCGTTCGAAAACTTCAGCGCCGACAAGGAAAACGCCTTTTTTGCAGATGGAATTCAGGAAGATATCCTGACCAGCCTGGCGACGATCGGCGACTTGAAGGTGATCAGCCGGACATCCGTGATGGGTTTTCGCGCCAGCGCTGCGCCGCGAAACGTGCGCGAAATCGGCAAGCTGCTGGGCGTGGCAAATATTCTGGAGGGCAGCGTGCGCCGCGCCGGGTCGCGCGTGGCCGTCACCGTGCAGTTGATCGATGCGCTGCACGATCGCCACCTCTGGGCAAACCGCTACGACCGCGAGCTGGCCGACGTTCTGGGTCTGCAGGGCGAGCTGGCGGCGGAAATTGCTGGCGCGCTCCGCGCTACTCTCAGCCCAGACGAAAAGGCGCGCGTCGAAAAGAAGCCGACGGAAAATGCCGAGGCCTACGTCTTTTATCTGCGTGCCAACCAGATCGCACGCAACCCCGACACGTTACTGGAAGATTACAAGACGGCGGAGCAGCTTTACATGCAGGCGATCGCGCTCGATCCGAAGTTTGCGCTGGCGCACGCCCGCCTCGCCTCCACTCGCGCCCAGGTTTTTCATTTTTACGAGCCGCTCGAGAGCTGGAAGACAAAGGCCCGCGCGGAAGCGGAGCTGGCCCTGCGCTTGCAATCAAATCTTGCCGAAGCGCATCTCGCGCTGGGTCAGTGCATCTATTGGATCGACGAAGATTACGAGCGTGCGCTGCAGGAATTCGATCGCGCCGCGCAGTTGTCACCCAATGATGCGGAAGTGCGCGTTTTGATTGCAGCAATTAAACGGCGGCAAAGCCGTTGGCAGGAATCACTCGACGCTTTTCAACGAGCGCAACAAGTTGATCCGCAGAATCCCAACATCGCCCGCAATGTTGTTTTCACGAATACCGCGCTGCGGCGCTGGCCGGAGGCGTCGCGTGCCGCCGAGCGAATGCGCGCCATGGCGCCGGCCTCGCTTGTGGCCAAAATCCAAAGTGGCTACATCGATTTTTGGTGGAAGGGCGAGACTGCTCTTTTGAAATCGCTCCTGAGCGGAATTCCCTCCGGCACCGATCCAGATGGCGCGATCACGTCGGTAAAATGGGAGGTGGCGATGATCGAACGTGATTATGCGGAGGCGAAACGTGTCCTCGATTCTTCGCCGCTGACGGAATTCTCATACACGAATGCGGGAGCAACCCCCAAAGCTTTTCTCGAAGGCTGCGTTTCGCTCGCGCAAGGCGACTCCGGTAATGCGCAGAATTTTTTCGAAGCGGCGCGTTCTGCTTTCGAAAAGGCGGTCAAAGAAGCGCCAGACAGCGCCGACCGACACGCGAACCTCGGTTGGCTTTACGCATTCATGGGCCGCAAAGAAGATGCGATCCGTGAAGGACGGCGCGCAGTTGAATTAAAGCCGGAATCGAAAGATGCATTCGACGGCGCGATTATGAATTCCTATCTCGCGCTCATCTATGCGCGGGTCGGCGAGGCGGATCAGGCGCTCTCGTTAATCGAACGACTGCTGAAAACGCCCGGCGCAGTGGACAGCGCCGACTACAGCATCACGGTGAACGATTTGAAATACCGCTGGGAATGGGATCCATTGCGCGACGATCGGCGCTTTCAGAAGCTGATCGCTCCTGAGCACTGAGCTCACAAGAGCCGGGCGTATCCTGTTTCACAGCGGCTGCTCTCGGCGCCGAACCTATCTGGCATCCCCGTGTTCCATCGCGCAAACTATCACTGCGATTGAGCGTGTCATTTGCCACTCCGCAATTGCCTCCTGCGCATGAAGCAGACGCACCGCGAGAACGACAGTCAAGGACCGTAATTTCCTGCATCGGAAGATCGTGCAGATGGAAGGCGGCACGCTGCTGCCTAACGGTGATTCTCCGTTTTGCCAGGAAACACCCCCTTGTCGCTGGACCCAGACCTCGGCTAACCCGCCGATGATTTTTTGCGACCGGGAGTACTTCTCGGCGTAATACTGTTCAGATGGAGCGTTGGAGGATCGAGAACTTTCGCGCGGGGTTTGTGCTGCTTTTGGTGCTCGGCGTCACGGCGCTCTTTGTCGCGGTGACGTGGCCGTTTCTGAAGCCGCTTCTTCTCGGTGCCATGCTGGCGGGTCTGGCGCGCCCTCTTTATGTCTGGGTCACGCGGCTGCTGGGCGGCCGGCCTTCGTTAGGCGCGGCCGTCACACTCCTGCTCCTGTTCATCCTCGTGGCGGGTCCGATCAGCGCGTTTCTCGGGATCGTGGTGAACCAGGCTCTGAATGTGAGTAATCAAGCCATTCCATGGGTGCAGCAGCACTTTGGACCGGCGAGCGGTTTCAACGCGCACGATTGGCTGGTACAACGCTTTCCCGGCCTGGCCAATTACATCCCGGCCGAGGCGCAAATCCTGGAACGTGTCGGCATCGTGGCGCAGTCCGCCGGCGGCGTCCTCGTGGCGGGCGCTTCCCGCATGACGGCGGGAACAGCCGCGTTTCTGCTGGATCTTTTCGTGATGCTCTACGCGATGTTCTTTTTCTTTAGGGACGGCGGCAAAATCCTGCGCAAAATCTTCTATTACACGCCGCTGAGCCATGAAGATGAAACGCGCATGCTGCAGCAGCTGGCCTCAGTGACGCGCGCGACGTTAAAGGGAACCCTTGTTATTGGTGTGATTCAGGGTGCGCTGGCCGGGATCGCGTTCTGGTTCGCGGGCATAGGCGGTGCCGCATTTTGGGGCACGGTCATGACGGTGTTGTCCGTTGTACCTGGAATCGGTGCGGCGCTGGTCTGGATTCCAGCGGTCATCTATCTCTTCATCACGGGCCAGACGCTGACGGCGCTTTTGCTGGGTGGGTGGTGCGCGGCGGTGGTGGGCACGATCGACAATGTTTTGCGGCCGGCTCTGGTGGGGAAGGACGCCAAGATGCCCGATCTGCTGATCCTGGTCGGCACACTGGGAGGGCTGGTCCTGTTCGGTCCGATCGGCTTTGTCGTCGGGCCGCTCGTCTGCGGTTTGTTTCTGACCGTCTGGGACATTTACGGCACGACGTTTAGAGACGTTCTGCCGCCAGTGAAGAATCTCGACAGTGCCGAAAGAAAGGAAGCACCGGTGATTTTGCAGGAATAGATCGCCTCGGAGCGTGTCTCAAAGTCGGCTGGGCTGGAGGAGATCGTTGAAAGCGGCGCCAAGATGATCGAGCACATCGCTCGGGAGTAACGACTCCTCGCTCGCTCTGCCGTTGAAAACGGCGAGCTCAGCAGCGCGCCCGCAAAGCCATGCGCCAAGCCGCGCGGCATCGTAGAGCGACAGTTTCTGCGCCACGAGCGCAGCGCACACACCCGTCAGCACGTCGCCCATACCGCCCGTGGCCATTCCCGGATTGCCGGTCGCGTTATGGCTGCAGGGGCGGCCTTGTTCCGCCACGATCGTGCGGCTGCCTTTAAGCAGAAGCGTCACTGGATATTTCGCGCAGAATTTTTTCGCAACCTCCAGGCGCGACAAGCCGTCGGTGGGGAAGAGCCGTTTCATTTCTCCTGGATGCGGAGTCAGCAGCCGCGGACCAGCGCAGCGCTGCAACACCGGCATTTTCTCGGAAAGAATGTTGAGCCCATCTGCATCGATCACCATTGGTTGCGGCGTTTTTTCGATCAGCCGCAAGATCTCGGCTGCTTCCGCGTGATCGAGGCCAGGGCCGATCGCCCAAACCTCGATCGCCCCGTCCGGAAGTTCCGTATAGGAAGGCAGTGGCTTCACCATCACTTCAGGAGGAACGCTGCTGGCGAGGATCGCGTAGACATCTTCGCGCACGAAAAGTTCCACCAATCCCGCGCCCGCGCGGAGGGCGCCCGAGGAGCAGAGAACCGCCGCCCCGGTTAGCCCTTTCGAACCGGCCAGCACACCCACACGTCCGAACTGGGTCTTGTAAGCGTTGAAACCGCGCCGCGTGAGCAGGCGACGCAAAGAACACGCCTCGGCCACCGTTTCCTGTACAGTCGCGCCATTGGCGTGCAGCTCCTGCAGGGCGATTATCTCCAGCCGCCCGACGTAGTTGATGGCGCGGTCAGCGACCAGACCGCGCTTCGCAAAACCGATCGTGAGCGTGAAGTCTGCGATCACGCAATCGGCGTCGGCTTCCCCGGAATCGCCATCCAGGCCGGATGGGATATCGATCGCGAAGACGAACGCGTTCTGCTCGCGGCGGAGTTGATTGATCTCGCGACAGGCAGAGCGAATCGGCTCGCGCAGAGGAGGCTTCGCTCCCAGACCGAGCAAGCCATCCAGCACGACGCAGTGCCGCGGCGGGCGACTCGCAGCAACTGTTTCGCTGAGGATCGTCGCAGCCTTCCCATACTCTCGCAGCTTCCTGCGCGGAAGCTCGCCCAGCTCGTGCTCTGGAAAGACGAGCCGCAGCTCAATCGCCCAGCCCGCGCTCCGCAGCAATCCGGCAGCGGTGATGGCATCGCCGCCATTGTTCCCCTTCCCAACGAAGACGATGCAGCGCGCCGGCGTGGGAAAGAAGCTGAAAACCGCGCGCGCGATCCCCGCGGCCGCTTCATCCATCAAGACCTCCGCGGTCACGCCGCGTGCAAACGCCGCCTCTTCCGCGGCTCGCATTTCGCCGGAGGTGAGAATCGGCGATTCCACTTAATCCTCTGATGCCGCTTTCTTGCTGCTGCTCTTTTTCGTCGCGCTGCTGCTCTTCTTCTTGCTGCTGGCCTTCCTTCTGGAGGAGGAGGACTTCTTTCGTGAGCTCTTCGAGCGGCTGGCGTAACGCTTCGGGCGCGGGATCGCGCGGACGAAATCAGGGCCGGCCAACTGTTGCGGCAGCACCTCCCAGGAGACCCGCGAACCTGCCGCGAGCGGGCGGGTGGGGGGCGGTGGCACTCGCCGGATGCCGCGCGCGATTAGCTCCGCCAGTCGCTGACGATAATCGGATTTCAGCGCGGAGTTCGCTTCCGATGGATTGGTAAGAAAGCCGCATTCCACCAGCACGCCCGGAATCTTCGTTCGGCGCAAAACAAAGTAGCCCCGGCGGCGAATCCCGCGGTTTTCGTAAGGGACGCCGCTGACCACGTGGCGGTGGATATTGGCTGCGAGGGAAGCGCTGTCGCTGCGGTAGTAATAGGTCTCGATCCCGTTCGCTCCGGAGCGGCTCGCGGAATTGAAATGGACGGAGACGAAGGTCGCGCCGCGGTAGGAATTGGCGATTGCAGTGCGTTGTCCCAGCGGGATGAAGACGTCGCTATTCCGCGTCAGGATCACGCGGTAGCCGCTAGACTCGAGGACTTTCTTCAATCGCTGGGCTAGATCCAGGGTGAGCGCTTTCTCACCGACGCGCTGGCGTGGAACTCCGCCCCGGTCATGGCCGCCATGGCCTGGGTCGAGCACGATCGTTCGCGTCTCTGCGTGCAGGTTAGCGCCCAGGAACGCAAAAATTGCGCACGCCAGCGCGACTGATTTGAAGGATATTTCTCTCAAGCGTCGCGCCCGTTTTGGAGCCGCGGTGAACAGTGAGACCCTGCAGAGATGCTCCAGCGAAACTTCACTCATCCCTGGTTGTCGCTGGCGGGCGAGCAGAAAGCTTCGCCGCGGGGTTGCGCGCGGATTCCGCAACCGGGGCATCGAGAGTGCCGCCTTTGATGGTGACCGCTCCGTCAGCCGAATGGCGCAGACGCGGACGGCTTCTGGTTTCCATGTAGTTCGACTGCGCCAGCAGTTCGCCGTTTACTCCCACGCGGGAATAAGCCCAGGTGCGTGGGGCGGCGCAATGCAGAACGTGGAGCTGATTGGCCCTGTCCAGCTCCACCTCCGGATCGTCGTAGACGATCATCCGGCCTAACGAGTAGGTGCTGTAGACTGCGCCGGTGCTTTTGTCTTCCACCCGCACGTATAGCTTTGTGTGATCCGGAAAGCGATTCGAGAGGAGTGAATAGGTCCGGAGCGAACCTGCTCCCGGCCCGCCTTCGGGAACGCCCACGGTCCGCTGCCAAATCGGCCGCGCGTCGCCCACCTGAATCACTTTCCTTTGGGAATAGAAGAACTTGTTCAGGTCGGCGAAGAAGAGATTTGCGCGCACGCGATACGAACCGAGATCGTGCACCGGAAAGAGCGGCGTGAGATTGATTTTTTGGGTAACAGTTTGGCCGGTCTCCATTTTTAGCGCCGGCTCTTCGGGTTGATTCGTCGGGGTAAGGAGCCGGTCTTCACCAGCCGTGACCTCGAAGCCGAACCAGCGCTGGCCGTTCTCGTCGCGGAGATCTATCGCGCGGCCGGACAGATTTGTGATCCGGACGGTGGCAATGATCGGCTCATAGGCGACGTACTGGAGGCGCTTGAATTTCAAGTCCACCTGGATCTGCGCTTGTGCCGTGCCGGCAATCAACCCGGCGAAAACAAGGGCGAGGCGGAGTCTCATGCGGCGGCAGAATAATGCATCCCGGCTGAGAAGAAAGCGCTCTGGAGCACGTGGCATTTCGCAGCGCGCCGCTTAACCGTGGCGGCTACCGAAGAGCCCGCGCCGGGCCGGCTTCGAATTGGACGTCGCGGGCGAACGCGATGCGGCCTCGCCTCCGTCGCGCTCGCTACCCACACTCTGCGCCTTGATTTTTCCGATCGCGCCGATCACCGCTTCGTCCCACGCCGTGGTGATCGTCTGCACAGCTGCGCGCACCGTATAGTCGTATGCAAATTCCACCGCTGACCACGGCACGATCTCGCACAAAGCGTCAGCCCCCCGGGCGGCGCCGCGTTCCGCATGCACGATCCGCCCGCTCAAGAGATAAACCACCGCCATCTGCGACCCCTTCACCAACTGGACCGCACCGCTTCGGCCGCTGAGGCAACACATCTGCACGACATCGAGCGCGTGAAACAAATCCATCCCGGTTTGTCTCTGCGCGTCGGCTCGCGCGATCGCGTTCAGCAAACGCTCACCGTCAATCGGTTCAGGGAAAACCTTTGCGTGCGGAATGTCGATCCGTTGTTCCTCTGCTGGATAATCGGGCAGGAACATCGTTTGCAAGCCGGCGAAGGTCTCGCTCAGCGCCGCGCCGAGTGCGAGCCCGTTCACGCCTTCGCCGTGCAGCTGCGTGATCAGGAGAGAACAGCGCGGGACGCCGCGCGACCAATCCATCGCGCCGGCATCGGAGGTGGCAAAGCCGCAGCGGTGCTCCGTGTAGTCCCGCACCATCCGCACCAACTGCTCTCCGACCTCAACGTCGTGATGGACGATGAGCAATTGCATTACGGCGATTGGAGGCTGAGCGGCGGCGGGAAGAAATTCAGCAGCTTCGTCGGCTCTGCGCGCACATCCTGGAGTTGATGGTTGTAGTAAACGCGCACCTGGTAACCGGCATATTTGCGATTGCTGGAACCCGCGGGCGACTTCTTCGCGATGGTCGCCTTCTTTCCCGCGGTGGGTGGCGTAACAGCCGCCGCCGCCTCCGTCAGCGCCGCTTCCGAGGAGATGGCCCCGCTCTTAAGTCGCACGTAATTAACGGCGAGAATCTCCGGATTGGTAGCTTTCCAATCGTGGTTCGGCGTGAGCCAGTCGTAGTTCACTTCCGCGTCCGTCAAGGCCGGGACTTTGTTGTCATCCACCGTGTCATAGAAATAGACTTGGATCTTTACTTTCGTGTGATCGGTAATGGTCTGCGCGCGCGCTTTCACCGCTACGCGCAAGGTGAGGTTTGTCTCTGCCTCAGGATCAGGGTTCTCCGTCAGCGTCGTTTCCGCTATTCCGAAAGTGGAACCGTCCGGAATTCCTTCCGGATTGTGGCGGGTAGTGCCCGCATCGAGCGGCGAGACGCCTGCAAAACCCGGGCCCGCAGCGGCCGAGGACTCGGCAGCGGGAGCAACCCCGACCTTTAATTTCATGTCTGCCAGCTCATACAACGCACCGGCCGAAGGGCCGATCTCCTGGATTTTGCGCCAGGTTTCGTTCGATCGATCCAGGAGCTGCATCGACTCGTAAATCATCGCCATCTCAGCCAGGACATTCGCGTTTTTCGGGTCGCGCTGAGATGCATCTTGTAGACGCGCAAGAGCGTTGTTTGTGTCGCCGCGTTCCCGCAGTAACGTCGCTTCCTTCAGGAGATGTTCCGCCACCGAGAGGGCGGCATTGCTGGGGGTGGATTGTGTGGCCGCGGCCGGAGCAGCCGAAGCCGCCGGAGCGGGCGCTGACGGAGTGGCGGGAGCCGTGCCGGCCGATGCAGCGGGTTCCCCCGTCACTGCCGGAGGCCGAGCCGCTTCCTGCGCGATCTTCCTTTGCTCGCGGTAATGAAGCGCGAGCGCCACTACCTCCGCCGCAGCCAGGACCGTCACCAGACTAAGCGCAAGCACGAACGATTTATCCGGACCGCTTTGCCCATAAAACGTTGTCGCTCGCATGGTGCTGATGCTTGCTAGTAAACGCAGCCGGTACGTGGGTCAACCAGCCTTGTGGAGCCGGTTTTTTCGAGCGCCACGTGCTTTACACGAGCACGCCGAGAGCGCCGGAATTACCGCGAGATGTCGCTTTGGCTGAGGATTTTGAACCCCTCGCCGAGAAGCACCGAAGACGCGCAATCGGTATCGTCTACATGCATCGCGAGCGCGGCAAAACCGCGGGGACGCGTCAGGAGCGGATAGCTGAAGTGGATATTCACCTCTGCCATCAGGAGGGCGGCCAGCAGCTTGGAGAGCTGGCCGGCGACTTCGCTCATCTCGACCACCACCATTTCGCAAACCCCAAACGCGACATCGTGTTCGCCGAAGAGATTTTCCACCAGATCGGGATCACTCACGATGATGCGCGCAATCGCCGAGTCCGTCGATTCCGAGACGCTCAGCGCTACGACCTCGGCGTGATGCGCGTTCAAGAGCTTCACCACTTCGAGCATCGCGCCCACTTTGTTCGGCAGGAAGACGGAGAACTGCCGGACGAGCGGTCCTTTGAACTTGGAGGTGGTTGCAGGCAGATCTAGAGGCATATCCGAGCAGGCCGCGCGCGGTTCTCAAACTACTCCGCGGCGGGGCGCACTATGTCATTGGACGGCTTTTCTTTGCAAACCAATACTGCCGCCGCGCTTGAATGTATTGCGCCGTTTCTGCGACGCCTGTTAGCCTCAGGATGTGCGAAGGATCCTGCGCGAAAACGGGCTTTCAATTCTGCTCGGTCTCTTCTTTCTTTCTTCCATCTTTGGCCAGATTTTCTTCGGACACCAGGAGAGCAATGAAGACCGCCAACAGCACGGTTTGCCTCCGCTCGGCTTCGTTGCTTACCTCGGCAGCTCGCATTTTGTCGAGGTCACGATGGAGAACTGGGAGTCGGAGTTTCTCCAGATGGGGGTGTATGTTTTCCTCACCGCGTTTCTCTACCAGAAGGGCTCCGCCGAATCCAAAAGTCTGAGCGAGCCGGAGCCCGTCGATCGTGATCCGCGCCGCTTCAAAAACAAAATGCACGCGCCATGGCCGGTGCGGCGTGGCGGTTTCGTTCTAAAACTTTATGAGAACTCGCTTTCACTCGCCTTTCTGCTGCTCTTTCTGATCGCGTTTCTGCTCCACGCCGCGGGTGGTCGCGGGCAGTACAACCAGGAGCAGTTGGTGCATGGCCAGCCTGCTGTCACCTTCCTGGGTTACCTGGCCACGAGTCGGTTTTGGTTCGAGTCATTTCAAAACTGGCAGAGCGAATTTCTGGCCATCGGCTGCATGGTGGTCTTCAGCATATTCCTGCGCCAGCGCGGCTCGCCGGAATCAAAGCCGGTCGACAGCCCGCATTTCCAGACTGGCACGGAGTAGAAGCAGATAGGAAAACCGATGTCTGTGAAACGCCGCCGGCGTTCCCGTCCGGACCGCGGATCACCTCCAATGAACGCTCCGCATTGGAGCGAGTCCGCCCGCGCCTGGATGCAGCGTGTCGAATGGATCCTCGCCGCGGTTTTGATCCTGCTGATTCTAATCTTGCACCTCGCCAACATGCGGCATGCCGGTGGACTCTGGCGTGATGAAACGGCGGCCGTAAACCTCGCGCTCCTCCCTGGGTTCAGCGATGTCTGGGCTAACCTCGAGCACGAATCATTTCCCCTCCTGTTCACGATGCTGCTCCGCGGCTGGAGTGCGCTCGGCTTCGCAGCGAACGACGTCGGGTTGCGCACTTTTGGCCTGATTGTGGGCCTGGTTCTGCTCGCGGCGCTCTGGTGGAGCGGGCGGCGTTTGTCCACCTCGCCGCCCTTGCTCGCGCTGGTTCTGTTCGGCCTCAGTCCGATTGCGATTCGCTGGGGAGATTCGCTGCGGGCCTACGGACTCGGAGTGCTCTTTCTCATCCTTGTGCTGGGAACCGTCTGGCAGGTTGTGCGCGCCCCTTCCCGGCGAAACGTGACGCTCGCCATCTTTGCTGGTGTTCTTGCCGTGCAGTCACTTTATCCCGCCGCCTTTGTCCTGGCCGCGATCTGCCTCGCCGGCGCCGCTCTACCTCTGCGCCGGGGCGACGCCAAACACGCTCTTCTTCTCGTCGGGATCGGCATTCCAGCTGCGCTGTCGCTCTTGCCCTATCTCGGCGTGGTGGGGCGCGCCAATCAATGGAACGTCGTCACGCAGGTGCCAATCGATCTCACGCGTATTGGGCTCGTGCTGCATCGCGCCCTCAGCGCTCCCACTCCAGTGATGTTCTGGTTTTGGACCGGCCTCTTGGCTGCGGCGGTGATCGGCAGCGTCCTTTCGCTTGCGAGGTGGAAGCGCGCAATTCCGCGTGACAACGAAGAGCGCGAGATCGCCTGGTTTCTTCTCAGCGTGATCATCACCACCACCGCGGCTTATTATCTCTTCCTCAAAATCGCGAAGTTTCCCACCGAGACCTGGTACTACCTGCCGTGGATGGCAGTCGTCGCACTAGCGACTGATGCACTGATAGCCCGCCTGGTGCGGATCGATGCGCTTCGGGCGACCCGGCTGGTCTTCGTAATCATCGCCGCCGGCCTCTGCATTCCCGGTGCGTGGAAGGGTGTGCACACACGCATGACCAATCTCGATCTGGTCGCGGAGCGGCTAAATCGCATCGCCCGCAGTCACGACCTTGTGCTGGTGCATCCGTGGTTCTGCGTCGTGAGTTTGAAGCGCTACTATACCGGGCCCGCCGAGGTGGCGACCCTGCCGCCGCTCGGCGATTTCAGGCTCCAGCGGCTCGACCTCTTAAAAGAGCAGATGCAGCGCGAAGACCCCCTGCGACCTCTGCTCGAGAAAACCCAAACGACATTGCGGAATGGTCATACGGTCTGGCTGGTCGGATACTTTCTCTTCTCCAATCCGCCGCAACCCGCGCCCAGGCTGCCCCGCGCTGGCGAAGGACCTCAAGGTTGGCGCAGTGAACCGTACATGATCGGCTATGGAATGGAGATGGCCTACTTCCTGCAGACCCACGCCCGCGCCAGCAGTCCGGTTCAGGTGACCACCGACGCGCCAGTTAATCCCTTCGAAAACCTGCCCGTCAGGGCGATCTCAGGTTGGCGTCCGCCGCGCGTTGGCGGCTTTCCCTGAGAAAAGACTTCCCGCTGGCGCTGACTTCGTTTCTCCCGTTGGGCAACCGGTAACATCGTCAGCCGCGTACCGCGAAAAGAGCAGCCCCATGCCATCCGCACCAGACTGTCGAGCACGGGCGCTTTCATTTCCCGCGTTCAGCTTTTCCGACGCGCAAATTCTGCAAGGCGCTCGTTGGCAATGGTAACGTGTCTTTCTGGATGCCGGAATTTAGATTTCGTTTCTGCCTCGCCAGTATAAACCGACATCATCCCGGGCGGGATTTGCTCACGTAAAGTCCCCCGTCAATAACGTTGTTGCTGCGAATACTCAGAAACCCGTTTACCGCCTGATAATAAATTCCTTCCGGATCGTCGCTCACCGGAATGAATGTCCCGGGTACGATCCGCACCATGATCGTGTTAGCGAATGGAACACCGGGTTTGGACCGATCTACTACTATCGGTGTCAATAAGACAAGTCGCTCGATATCGCGTCCGAGAACCTGCGGCACTCGCGTAACCGCCGTGCGCGGAAGGTCCGCGCGGAGAACCGGGCTGGCTAATCCAAGCAGCACCGCCCACGCAATTGTTCGTGCTTTCATAGTCCTAACGAGAAACAAGAGTGGAGGCCGCGGGAAGCGGTGCCACATAGATGGCCAAGCCTGAGAGGGTGTTCTTCACGGGAGGGAAAACATCAACATCGCCGCGAGCCACTTTAAGTATCCACGCAGCCGAAGCATCGATGGCAAACACGCGAAGCTTCAGTCGCAGCGGTGCTCGCGTGGCTGCTCGCGAACGCTTTCGGAGTTCGCTGCATCGCCTGGTTAGGTCTTCGTCCGCCATTCCGAGAGCGAGCCAATAAAACTGGCCTCGGGTGGCTCATCGAGCAGGGCGATGAACTCGACCGAGTGCCCATCAAGATCGCGGAAGTAAAGCTGCGCCGATGGCATCTAGCCGATGACTGACGGCTCGGCTGTCTCCTCTCCGCGGAAGTCGCGGCATGTCACTCCGCTCCCGCGGAGCCTCTCGCCAGCAGCAAGCAGCTCCGAGAGAGTCACTGCGAAAGCAATATGCGACCGGTGGAATTCGCCGCCATACGTGGTGCCCGGCCCCCATAGGCCGAGCATAGATTTCCTCTGCTCGCCAGCCCAGAGGAAAACGATGTCGCGGGTAAGATCACGGTGGGCGAACTCCAGTCCGACCACTCGAGTGTAGAAGGACTGCGAAGCAGTCGTCTCGGCGACGGGAAGGTGCGCTTCGTAAAGATGCACGCGTTCGAGACCTAACGGCTCAAGCTCAACGACGGCGGCCACGGGCCGCGCCGATTGCAACCGCGCCGGCCCGCCGCCGCTCGCTGCAGCGCATGGTTAGTCGGCGTTGTCATGGCGTCATCGGTTTCGTGCCCGCGCCAAACGTTCGAATGTCGTCAAGCGCCTGAGAGCGGAGCGCTGTCCGTGTGCAGATACTCGTTTTCAGCAGGTCGGGCGCAGTCAACTCCGACTGATGTGTGTCAGAGGCGTAAACCAAATAGGTGCTGCCAATCACGAATCGAAAACCACACGCAGTCGATTGTGTGTGGGTGTAAACAATCAATCTGGCGGGGTTGGTTCCTTTCCAACTCTCCAACACTCGGAATACGACGCGGTTCCACGAAGAGGGGGATTGGGAAGCCGAAAGCGCCAATGGAACTGCTGCTATCGACTCTACGGTCCCGGCAAATACAGCGTCGGCGTGCTTCAGAGCCTCTTTCGGCGGCGGCTTCTCGCGACACGAGCATGCGGTGACCGAGCGTGTTGAAAGAACCGCGAGGAACAATGCTATGAAAATGACGATGCGCATGGAAGCCGCCTAACGAGACACAAGCTCTGCGACCGCGAGCCCGCTGCAACTGTCCACGCAGGCAAAGGGTGGATGGCCAACACGCACAACGTCAGTCGCAGCCTTGTCCGCCAGAGGACGGACTCGCCGTGGTGAGCTCGCGTGCCTGCTCGCGAACGCTTTCGGAGTTTCGCTGCATCGCCTGATTTAGACGCCGTTCTCACCTTCACTGACCTTATCGTCCACGGCGCGGCCCGAGATAGCTCGAACAATAGAATCGACACCGTGTGCGAGGCCGCGGTCGAACTCATGCTTCTCGAACGCTGGTTTCAGCTGTTCGTCCAGAATTCTCTTTGAAAGTTCATCAGTCAAAAGCGGTGTTAAGCCGTCGCCAACCTGGATCCGCATTTTGCGGTCAGCGACAAACACGAACAACGTCACCCCGTTCTTTTTATCACGCCGTCCCACGCCCCACGAATTGGCGACTCGCAGCGTGTACTCATCGAGCGACAAGGCCGATTCGATCTTGGGAAAGATCGCACAACGACCTGGTTCGTGGTCTCCCGGTCAAATGCGGCGAGGTGCTCGTTCAGCTCGTGCTGCGTCGCTCGGCTCGTTACCCCAGCGTAGTCATTGAAGTACCTGTTCGGCACAGGCGGTAGCTGCTGTTCTTGGGCGAAGCTTCCACCGCCGATGATCGCGAAAAGCGTGGCGAGTACAAGAGATTTGGCGACAACCGATGGGCTCATGCTTCAGCGTCTAACGAGACACAAGATCAACGACCGGGAGCCCGCTGCAACTTGCCACGCAGACAACGTGCGGATGGCAAACACGCCAAAGTCAGTCGCAGCCTTGCTCGCGTGCCTGCTCGCGAACGCTTTCGGAGTTCGCTGCATCACCTGGTTAGGTCTTTGCGAGCCTGCGGACGATTGCAAGCGCATCATTTGCTTTTGGAAGTGGCGCGGAATTGCCGCACTTGTTGATGGCGAGCTGCTGTCCGCGGATGCCCTCAAAACTGGCCGGAGCCGCGAAGATAAGATAGCGCCAACCGACCCGCATCGGAAACCGTCCAGAACTGTTCTCGCTGTACAGGCGCACGCGCTGCGGTGGCGTGCCCTTCAGCACGTCAACGACTTCCACGGTGTAAAATGTGCCCCCGGCAATCGAGTCACTTCGGACCGTGACCTCTCTCGCGCCAGCCACCCGTCCAACGAAGACCAGTGCGGAAGTCTGAAACTCCTCTGCGACCGTCGGCGAGCTGTCGCAGTAGCCGAATGCCGGCACGGCCAAGATCACGAATGCTGCGGCCGACGCAATAAAATGCACTGCGAGTGTCATAGACCTAGATGCGTTACTGCACCTTCAGTGTCGGTGCCATCCTCCCATGTAC
>JBHENA010000026.1:409-20360 GCA_046262275.1 Chthoniobacterales bacterium | reverse complement strand
GCCTTGAGCAGCTGAACGACCTGCTTTGCTTTAAGATAATCCGCTTCCGGTCCCACGTCCGAGAAGGGCATGAGCTGTTGCGGCTGATTCTCTTCCGCCGCGGCGGGTGAACCTGTCGCCTCGGGTTTGCTCACCTGACCGCGATCCAAGTTCTGGTCGAGATCAAGTTTCTCGAGAAGGTCGTACTCGGTCTTGAGTGCGGCATACTGCTGGTTGAGGCGAACCAGATAAGCGGCGGCGCTGTTCCCCTCCTCCAGGATGAAGCCGATGTTGTTTTGCTTCTGAAATTCGAGCATCTCGTCTTCGGCGTTGCGCAGATCCTTTTCCACCTGGATGAGCTGCTCCGTCATGCCGGTCGTCACTTCGTGGCCGCGGTCTTCACGCATGCCTTTTTTGAAATCCAGGTACTTCTGCATCACCGCGTTCAGATACGCCTGCGTGTAATCCGGCGTGGTGCCGATGGCCTGCAAATCGAAGATCGAGGTCCGCGGCTTCTGCGTGACGGTGATATCCACCCGCACCGGCTGCAATTCCGGGTGAGTGGCGCGGACCAGCGCTTCCGCGCTGCGCCGGACTTCGGCGCTCTGCATAAGCTGGATCTGCGTGCCGTAGAAGTTGACGCTGTCTTCGCTGTAGACCGCGTTCTGGCTGATGTTCAGTTTGCCGGCCAGCATCATCTTGCTCGTGGAAAGGAAAGAGGGCGGCGTCTGATAGATCAGCCAGGCTTGCACGAACAGCCCGAGGCAAATGGTGAGAAGCGGGATCCACCACCGGCGCAGGAGAAGCGCTTTATAGCGATGGAGCCGCGTCACAAAAGACGTGGTCCAGGAACCGGAGGCAGGGCGATCGGCGACAGGAGCTTGCATCTAGAAATTCACCAGTTTCTGCGGAACATAAATCTGATCGTCCGGCTCGAGGACCAGATCCTCGTCCGAGCGGCCGCGCTCGATCACGTTCTTGAGATCGACCACAAAATCTCCGCCGTTTTTGCGGGTGACTTTCACCTTCCGCTTATCTGCAAAGTCGCTGAAGCCGCCCGCGCGGATGACAGCTTTGCTGACGGTGTAGGATTCGTCTGCTGGAATTTCCTGCGGGCCAGGTCCGCGGACTGAACCGATGACATAGACTTTGCCGCGCGATTTCTCGCTCACACGGTCAACCGCGATGATGACGGTGGCGTTATAGTAATATTCCTTCTCCAGCGCGCTCTTCACCGCATAGGCGAGTTGCTTGCATGTTCTGCCCGCCGCGGGGATTAATCCCGCGTAGGGGACTTCGAGTTCACCGTTGTCGTTCACGCGGAGGTGCTGCGATTCCTCGTCGCGATCTTCGACGACGCGGAAGCTGACGTAATCGTTCGGCCCGAGCCGCTTCTTATCGTCGAGCACACTCATCGAGTTGGTGCGCATCACCGTACTCGTAGTGGGCATGTCGGCAGGCGCCGCCTTCGGAGCTTCCGGCGGCGGCATCATCATCGGGCTGGTGTTGTTCTCCTGCATCGTCCGCGACATTTGTGCGCTCTGCGCCCAGAGAGGCGAGGGCAAGAGGAATGCGGCGAGGAAGAAGGTGTAGGCCCGAATTCTCATGCAATTTCAAGTGGCTCCGAATTAGAAGCTATAAGTCCCATCAATGGAAACGCGGTTCTGCCTGTAATCGCGGAACAGCACGTCCGAATCTTTCTGTGTGTATTGGTAGCGGGCGCCGAGGGTAACGTGCTGAGTTAATTGATACCCGAGCGAGAGCGCGCCGCCGTAACGATGGAGGTGCTCGTCGACGAAGCCGCCGGAATCCTCCGCGTCCTCATAAAAGAACTCGGTCGAGAGCAGCGTACGGTTGATCAAGTTCCAGGTCGCAGTGTGCCGCACATAGTTGAGTTTGATGTAATTGGAGTTCACCCCGAGCTGCGCTTCATGCCCGGCAGACAACCGCTGCGTAATGGCGGCATTGATCCGGTGTGAGATCAGGAGATTGACGTAGAAATCGTCGAGATTCTTTGTGTCATCAAAGACGATAAAATTTTCGCCGCCGGGGAGAAAGCCATCAGGAAACGGCCCGAGCACTACGGTATCACCATCGAAGTTGATCATCTGATAACCGCCCGCCATGCGGAGCTTGACGTTGCTCGTGATTTGCGTCTCAAAGAAGGCACCGATGCTCCAGGTATTTGAATCGTTCAGCACATCCTCATCGTAGCGATTGAAGACATAGGCCGTTTCGACCCCGATACCCGTGGTGGAGGTGGCGGCAATGCTCAGAGTGCCCATTAGGATTTCAGCGTTGCGATCCAGGTATTCGAAGTCGTCGTTCGTCGCGATAAACGTGTAGTGATCGTAACCGAACGTCGCCACCGCCTTGTTCAGGTCCCACAGGACGGAGACGCCGGCAGTGTTCTGGAAGCGGCCGTAGTCGGCCACGTTGCTCAGACCAGGCTCACCGATTGGATCCTGTTCGAGCGAAAAGCGATCATGAAAATTGATCCGGAAGTCACTCACGAAGATGTCGAAGGAAAGCTGCGAATTGGGCGCGAGCAGGATCGAGTTGGTGTTGTACTCCGAGTGGTCGAAATAAAACGCATAGCCGAGCCCGATATCGAACCGGAGCGTATTCAGCTGCGTGATCGGCCAGAGGGCGTTGAAGTTCGCTTGTGGACGGAAGATGAAGTCCTCCTGCGTCTCGACTTCGGCCACGTTGATGTTGTCGTTGTACTCCAGCCCGGCGGTCAGACTGAAGCGGAAGCGGACGGGGCCGAGGAGCAGGTTGTAGGGAATGCGGTCAAGGGTTTGCCGCCGGGCCTCGGACGCGGCTTCGCCGGCGAGGGAGGGCCGCACGGCGTCCTGCGCGCGGAGGAGAGAGCCCGCCAGAAGAAGCGGAGCAATAACGGCGAAGGCAATTTTCCTGGCAAAATGGGCTCGGCAGCGCGGGGCGTGGCAGTGGGAAGTTGAGTTACTGCTCATAGTCGGGCGTTCAATGGGTTGAGTTAGCAGAAGTGGTACCAGACGTGCGGATAGAAATCTGCGTCGATTTCCACCCGCCAATCCCGTCACCTCCGGTCATGTATTTGTTGTTTGAGGGACACTTTTACTAACAGGGCGCAAGGCGCAGCAAGACAAATCGCCCACGTTTCGCAGGGCAAAATACCGGCTTTTCCCTGCATGGCGGCAGCTCTGCTCTGCGGCTTCCGATCCGCCCCGCCGCGCCGGGAAGAGCCTTCCCAGAGGAAAATTCGCACGTGGCCCAATCTAAGCTTCGCAGGAAGGGTGCCATGAAACGCTTCCTCCCGATCTCCCGGTGCAGCCGCGATCTCCATCTGCTCGGCACGCTCGCCCTAGCTGCCTTCATCCAGACCAGTTTCGCCCACGTTCCGGACGATAAAACCAGCAACACCGCGAAGAACCTTGCCCGCATGAATTGCGGCGCGCAGATCGAATGCACCACGCCCGATGGCCGGATCGCGGAGGTTGCGGTCGCGAACGACCAGAACAAGAGCGCCGCCGCCGTGATCATGGACGATGACACGGTGAGCTGCCCGCTGCAGGAAGGCCAGACCACGTTCGTGATCAAATTGCCCACCACTTCGCTGCTCGACCGCTTCACTTTCGTGAACGAAAACGCGGCCGCGGCCGGCGAGCTGAAAATCGCGGTCTCGAACTACCGCCTTCCCGCCGCCAGTTCGAAATGGGTGGAAGTGGACGGGAGCATCACCTTCACGCGCAAACGCGTCTTCAACCTCTCGATGCTCGGCGTGGAAGCACGTTACGTGAAGCTTTCCTTCCGGGTTGAGAAGGCCGGCCGCATCGCCTCGCTCGGACTTTACGGAGGGGAAACGCTGGAGCGGTTCGCCCTGCGCCAGCAAAAGCATCAGCAGCACATGGCCTGGCTATCGACAACCACCTCGGCACGCTCCGGCGCTTTGGAAGACGAACTCAATTCCAACTTCGCAAACCTCTACGCAAAAGCGCAGGTCGTTTACGTCAGCTCCGGTCCCATCCCCTCGGCGCGGCGCATGATTGATGACGACAACGAAACCGGATTCCGCTTCGCGCCCGGCGACCCCCACCCGACCGCAATCGTCGAGCTGGCGGAGAGCAGGCAGCTCCACCGTGTGAGCGCCCGCTATAAGTTGAAAATTCCGGGACGGCTCGATGTTTACCTCCTTAACGATATCAGCAAAGGCGCCACGGACCTGGAAAACCAGAAGCCGGTCGCCTCCGTGACCGACCGCGAAGGCGACGGGAAAGCGGCGGTTGAGTTCGAGACGCGAGGGGCTCGCTATGTAGCGCTACGCTGGACTCCAGCCAATTCCGCTGGGGCGGAGAACAGTTTCGAAATCGCGGAGATCGACGCCTTTGGTGAAGTCCCGCTGGCAATGCTGCAGGTAGGCGACGGGCCCGACCTTTACGCGAGCGGCCCCGAAGTCGGCATCAAGGTTGCCACGGTTCCAATTGCGCCTGTTCTACCCGAAGTCAGCCCTTAGGCTGAACGCGGAGGGCATCGCGGAGGTTCTGAGAGAGCGCCTGGTGCGCCTCAGGCACGCTATTTTGACCCGTCACCGCCACCTCAAGCAGGCGTTGGCCGAGATTGCGCTGACCCCGCCACGCGGCTAAAAGTCGACCGCGGGCGTTCCACTCCATTTGCGGCGCGTCCGCTGCTCCCGCCGTAACCTTGTCTTCCTGAATGCAGACGAAGACGAAAAGTGGCCGCTCGTTCTGCTCAAATTCGAATGCGCGGAACGCCAGCGACAAGCCGCCGAATTGCACCGTCAGCGGTGCTAGCTCCGCGCGAAAAATGCGGCCCGCAGCAGGCAGGCAGATTTCGGGGGAATGACTTCGCACCAGCTGAAGGGCGGCACGCTGCGGCTGCCATCGCGCGAAGAATCCCCACCAGAAGACGCCCCTTGGATTTTCCCAGGCGGCGCTCGTGGCCTCGTTGTAGCGCAATATGGCGCGCGTGGTCTCCGCGATGGGCGCTTCCTGCGCGTCGGCCACTGCTGGCCACGAAACGTCCCAGTGCGGTCGCGCGATGAGCTGCCGTTCGTGGAAACGATACCAGGCTTCGGTGGCGGCAAAAATAAGCACCAGCCACGCGATTGGCAGCATCATACGCCAGAGAGGGGCGCTCTCCAGGGCGCCCCAATTTTGGCGGGGAAGCCGGGAGATCGCCCCTCCTTCGTCGCCTTGCTTCTGCATCAGCAGCAACGCGAGACCCACCAATCCACCCATGCCGATCACGAGCACAGCCGTTCCAATGAGATCGTGCCATTCCTTCAGCGCCGCCAATCCCCTGCTCGCCGCGATCACGACGAGCGCCGTCGCTCGCATGATGTTGCACGCGAAAACCCATCCGCATCCGCCGATCAGCAAAAGAACTCGGCGGCTCGCGCGCAGCCGCATCAGTTCGCCCAAAAAGAGCGAGACCATGATCGCTGCCTGCAGCGTTTTCACGCCGCTGCACGCTTCGTCGACTCCGACGAAACCGTTCTTTAACTGGATGATATTCCCGAGCTGATAGGCGCCCACTCCGCTCCAGCCCGCGATCTCGACCGCCACTGCGGCGACCGCGCGCGTGAGGCTTTGCACAATGGTGTTCTCGATTTGCACCAGCCACGGCACAGCCACAAGCGGGAAGCAAAGTGGAAAAGCAAAATGCCGCGCCCAACTGCGGCCTCCCAGCCGGCTAACGGAGAGAAAAGCAAACGCCACCACGACGAGGCCAAGAATCCAGCTTAGCAGGCGCCAGTCGGGATTCGCTTCCTCTACTACTCGGATCGGCAGCAACAAGAGGAGTAGCGCCCAGCGCAAGGCTGACGCGGCGGGTTTGCGGAACGGCTCGTCCGGCGGTGGCCTGGTTTGCCATCGCTGATAGAAGAGCAGCGCGCCAAGGAATGGGACCGCCCATCCGTAATTGTATTGCTCGTTCAGCGTCCACTCGTAGTGCAGGTGGGCGAAGAGCCAGAGCCAGAGCAAGCCCGGCAGCAGTGCCGCGCGCAGCGTGGTGCTGATTGGCATTCGCCAGACTAATGATCTCGCCGTGAAAGACCAACTCAGATTCCAGCGGCGCGCCCGCCGCGATTCACTCGCGCTTCGAGCGGTTCCGCACCAGCCGCCGGTGATACAGAATGCCAAGCAGCGCGCACAGCGCGGACGCTACAAAAGCTGGATTTATTTCTGGCACGGCGGCCATCGGAGCGACTTCATAATAGCCGCCGCCGAGATCGAACTGCATCACGCCCGGCTCGTAACCGGCGAAGATGAAGCTGCCCAAATTCGTCGTCTGATCTGATTGAAAGATCAGCCGGTCCGTCGTCTCGTCGCCAGCTTCGCCGGCACTGCCGGTCCAGTTCTCGATCAGAACTGAATCGCTCCCGGGATTGAAGATCGCGAAGGCGAGTGTCCCGGTTACGCCCGTGCCAAAATCGATCGTCGAGTCCGGCGCTGCCAATGTAAGAACGTCGATTCCAAAGGCGCTCACGCCTCCTTCGCTGAAGTCACCCTTGGCGAACGTGCCGCCGGCCAGCGTCAGCGCTGCCGCGTCATTAATCTGGTCGTTCGCACCGAGGAGAAGCGTGGCGCCGCTGTTCACGGTCACGGAATTGGTCGCGCCCAACGCGCTGCCTGTGCCTGCGGCAGTCAGCGTTCCGGCGTTCACCGTTGTACTGCCACCGTAGGTATTTGATCCGGTGAGCACGAGCGTTCCCGCGCCGTCTTTGATCAGGGCAACTTCGCCCTGCGTTCCGCCATTCGTGCCGGCGATCACTCCGGCAAAGGTGCTGGAAACGCCAACGGCTGGATTCACTGCGAAGGTGCTGGTCGTGCCGGCGGCGCTGTTTTGGACCGTTGCGGTGCTGTCGCCTGTGAGTGACGCGACGCCATCGCTGAAGCTGGCGAGATCGAAGAAGCTCGAGCTATTGACCGTCAGCGCGGTCTGCGGCGAAGCTGGCAGCACATTGCTCGCGCCCAACTTGAGTGTGCCGCTGTTTTGCACGGTAGTGGGACCGTTGTAGGTGCTCGCCGCGCTCAGAACTACCGTCGTGCCATCCACCACCAGATCGGAATTCGGCGAACTGCCGGTGATCCCGTTACCGGTGATATTGACGGTGCCGCCGCCTGCGATCGTCAATGTGGTTCCATTTTTCGCCACCCCGCCGGTGAGGTTCAACGTCCCACCGCCGGCGTTGATGGTTGCGTCGGTGGCAGCGGTGATCGCTCCGGCGTAGGTGCTCGTGCCCGTGTTCACCAGTGCCCCTCCGTTACTGATTCCGCTGCCGTTCAGCGTCAGCGCTTCCGCAGTGGAATAGTTGACGTTGTTCAACTTTAAGGCCGCGCCGTTGGAAACCGTTGTCCCAGCAAGGGTGGTCCCGAGCGCATTGTTTGAATTCACCTGCAAGGTGCCCGCATTGATCGTCGTGCTGCCGGTGAAAGTATTCGCGCCGCTCAGGATAACAGTGCCCGAGGTGTTTTTCGTCACCGCGCCCGCGCCCGCCATGATCGCGCTCACGCTACCGCTCTCGAGCGTGTAGGACGAAGCCGTCAGAATTCCTGTCCCTGTGCCCACGATTGAGCCGCTCGCGAGAGTGACCGCACCCGTGGTTTGGCCAAACGTCTGCAGGTCAAAATTGCCGCCGGAAATGGTGACCGCGCCGGTGTTCAAGAGCCGGTTGACTGCGCCAAGCTGCAGCGTCCCCTCAGTCACGAAGGTGCCGCCGCTGTAGGTATTGACCGCGCTCAAGACCATCGCGCCTGAACCGGTCTTGTTCAGCGCGCCGCTACCGCTGATCACCGTGCCGACGGTGTAGGTCTTTCCGGCGTCGACTTGGAAGGTGCTCGCCGCGCTGCCCACGGCGATGAGGCGTGAGGTCGAAAAACTGCTCGCGATCTCGAGCGTTCCCGCATTCAAAGTCAGGGCGCCGAGGACCGAGCCAAGATTCGTTTCGTTGTTCACGAGCAGTGTCCCGCCATTAACCGTCGTGCCGCCGGTGTAGGTGTTCGCCCCACTGAGCGTCAACGTCCCGGCACCAGTTTTCGTGAGGCTGCCGAGTCCGCTTACCACCCCGCTCGCCGCGACATTCCCCACTCCGCCAAAAGTGGCGCCGAAGCCGCCATTTGCGAGCGTCCCCGATAGCGTCAGGGTCCCGGCGTCCGAAGAGATCGTGGAAGCGGAGTATAAGGTCACCGCACCGGCATAGCTGTTGTTGCCGCTGATGTTGCGCAGCGCTCCGTTGCCCGCGACGCCGTTCCCATTGAGCCCCAGCCCTTCAGCGCCGATCGCAATGCCGCCTTCCAACTGCAGCGCTCCGCCGGCAACGACGTAGGTTCCACCCGCGGTCGAGCCGAGGCCGGATGCATGCTGGATATTAAGTACTCCGGCGCCCACAGTCGTGAGTCCGGTGTAGGTACTAGCGCCGGACAGCACCATCGTTCCCGCGCCACTTTTCGTCAGCGTATAGGCGCCGGAAATGATGGCCGAAATGTCCAGATCCTCGGCGGCAGCGCCATCAGCGATCGTAAACGTGCGGTTCGCGCCGAGGGCCAGGTTTCCCGCGATGCTCCCCGAGGTGGCGGAGCCATTGCTGGTAATATTGCCGCCCAGCGTGAGCGTCCCGGTGCCCGTGGCAACTCTCCCGCCGCTCAGGACGAGCGCTCCGATAGAGTCGGAGAAGTTGTTTAGATTTAAGGAACCGTCGCTGTTCACCGTGATGGTTACGGCAGGGACTTGGTTGCTCGCCAGCCAGCGGGTCTCTGCGCTATTCGCGTTACCGGTGCCGTCACCGATTGTCAGCGCGCCGGCAAAAGCATTGCGGCCGGCAGTTTTGTTGAGCTGCAACGTTCCGTCCGCGACCGTGGTGGTTCCGCTGTAGGTATTTGCCGCGTTCCCGCCGAGAGTCAGCGTGCCAGCGCCAACCTTGCTCAACGCGTAACTACCGGAGATGGCTCCGCTTGCAGTCAAGGTTCCTGTATCCGATCCAATGGTGACCGCCGAGCCGAGCGTGATCGCGCCGGTGACAGCGTTGTTTCCGCTAATGTTGACGAGCGCCCCCCGATTCGCGGTGCCGTTTCCATTCACCGTCATCGTATTCGCCACCGTAACGCCGCCCTGAAACTGGAACTCAGCCCCGCTGGAGACTGTGGCCGCGCCGGTGCCGAGGCCGGCGTTGCTCAGAATCTTCACAACTCCGGCGCTTAATGTGGTGCCTCCGGTGAACGTGTTCGCTCCGCTCAGGGTCAGCACACCGGAGCCGGTTTTCGTCAGTCCACCCATCCCGCTCAAGACTCCGCTGATCGCCGTGTCGTTCGGCCCCGCGACGGTCAGTGTTCTCCCGTTGGTATTCACGTTTCCGGTAGTCGCGAGGTTCCCGGCCGCCGCTGTCCAGGTTTGGGCGGCGCCGAGGCTGATCTGGTTGCTGATCGTCTCGAGGCTCGTGCTGTTGTTTGTGATGCCCCCGGCGTTTATCGTGTAGATGCCGGTGCCGCCGAGAGTGAAGGCACTCGCGCCACTAGCGAAAGTGAGCGATCCGACGGTCAGATTCGCGCTGAGCTCGGGAGATAAGGCTGCGCTGCCGTCGAAAGTCAGGGTGTCGCCCGCCACAGGAGCGACAGCCGGGCTCCAGTTTCCGGCAGTGGCGATTTTCCCGTCTCCCGCCGCTCCGGTCCATGTGAGGGAGGCACTGTAGCCAGGAAAAACCAGCAGGAAAAACGCGTACAGCCCGACGGCGAATCGCGCGTTTGCAAACGGAATCCACCGAAACGGGCGCTGGAGGCAAGATCGTATCACTGCGCCTCCGACTTAGCGGTTGGCGTGCCAAGAACCCTTAAGGAATTCTACTTACCAAAACTTGACCAGACCGGCGATAGCCCGAGTGAAAAAAGACCTGAGATGAGGCGCGACAGGAGACTTAGGGAACCTCCGGGCATGACGGCTGCTTAGAATTACCAGAATACCCGGACCGCTATGCTGCCTCTAATCCGTCGCCGCAGAATCTCGGGTTATCGAATATCACCTACTCGCCTGTGCCGGAGATAAATCCGGCGTGGAGCGCGGTCGCTTCATGCCTGGTAGCCGTGGGCGTGGGTTTTCATCACCGGCGCAAAGCGCGACAAGTGGCGGCCGTAAGGGCTCGCTCCGTCCGCTAATTCCCGCCCTCTTTCGCTCGCCTGTTTCCGAATGTTCTTCGCATGGTCCATCGAGGGGGATCGGCATGGCGGGTGCTAGGAGAACAGCCGTCTTCTCCTTTATGTGTTTGTGCTTCGAACCTTGCGCTTTGCTGCACGCCAGTGCCTGAAGTGAATCCCTCTTGGAGCGCCGTTCTCTCGTGCTTTGCAGCCGCCGCATTAATTCTTCGCCACCGTGCCAACTTCCGAAAATAGCGGCTGCAACGGAAACGTCCGTGCGCTCGAGCAGCGGGAATTTCTTCTTCGCTGGGCTCGCCGGCTGGCGTGCGTCGCCGCGGTGGCCGCATTGTCTGTCGCGGGATTCCATCTTTACGGCGTCTTGCGGAACCGGCATCTCGCCAGGCAAACGCAGGAGTTCATCGCACGCGGCGATTTCAAAAG
This sequence comes from Chthoniobacterales bacterium, assembly GCA_046262275.1. Lineage (GTDB taxonomy): Bacteria > Verrucomicrobiota > Verrucomicrobiia > Chthoniobacterales > UBA10450 > JACCTI01. The sequence continues at coordinate 9,813 of JBHENA010000026.1, read as the reverse complement.
CGCCGTGCTCGTTGCGCGTCGCTTGCTTGAGTTGGATGAAAATGATCTCGCGGCCTCTCGCGCCATGGCACAGGTGGCGGAGGCAAGCGGAAGCGCTGAGGCAGTGAAATGGCGGAAGCACGTCGTGCATCTGGAGCCTGGTGTGGCGGCAAACCAGCTCGCCTTGGCCAAGGCAGCCCTGCGGTTCGGCCAGTCAGACCTTGCCGCTCACGCGCTCAAGTCTATTCCCGGGGTTGATCGCGCGACCCTAGAGTTCCACCAAATAGCGGGCGCGCAGGCCCTCGGGCAGAAGCAGCTTGCCACGGCTGAAGCACATTTCGCTGCGGCGCTCCAGATCGAGCCGCGCAACCCGCAGCTTTCCCTGAATCTCGCCAGCATCCGCCTGGGTTCTCCCGACCGGGAAACCGCGGAGCAGGCTCGCACGAATCTGGCGCAGCTCACCGAGCAACCGGCGGCGCGGCTGGAGGCGCTCCGGGCGTTGACGGCTGATGCGCTTGCCCGGAGAGACCGAAAGCAGGCACAGAAATGGGCCGCGCATCTCAAGTCGGAGATGCGTGCCGGCTTTTCCGATGCGCTACTTTGTTTTCAAGCTGTTGAAGGGACCGACGACGCCGCGCCTGCTCTCGAGGAATTAAAGCAAGCCGCGACTACTCCGGTTCGAGCCGCCGAGTTGATCACCTGGCTGAATCGTCACCAGCTGGCGATTGTGGCCGCTCACTGGGGAGCGCGCCTCCCGCAGCAGATGCTCGAAGCCCAGCCCGTGCCGCTCGCAATCGCGGAGTCTTACAGCTTTCTTCAGGACTGGACCGCTCTGCTGGCGTGGGTGGAAGGGAAAAACTGGGGGAGTTATGAACCGCTCCGGCTCGCCGTCGAGAGTCACGCCCTTCATCGGCTCACACCCGCGAATCGCGAATCGATGGAGGCGCAAAGCGCCTGGCGCGCCGCCCTCAAAGAAGCGCAGGACCGGCCGGGGCAGCTCGTCGCCCTCGCGCAGCTGGCAGAAGGCTGGGGCTACCAGGCCGATGCCGAAGAAGCATGGTGGCTGGTCGCGAACAGCCCGGACCAGCCAAAGGCTGGGCTATCCGCGTTACAGCGCCTCTACAAATCGAAACAAGATACGCGCGGCCTCTTGCGAGTCGCGAAACGCGCGCTGGAGTTGAATCCGGCTGATCTCGTGGCAGCGAATAACTGCGCCAACCTCGGCTTGCTTCTCACGGGCGACAGCACCGCGCGCCGCCTGGCGGCCAGGCTGCACGCCGAGCATCCGACGAATCGGGCATTCGCCGCGACCCACGCCTTCGGACTTCACACTGGGGGCAAACAAGCCGAAGCGCTGAGCGTAATGGAGAGGCTAAAAGAAGAAGAGCTCCGGCATCCCTCGATTGCTGCTTACTATTTCGTGATCCTGGTGGAGGCCGGGAAAACGGAACGCGCCCGTTCGTTTTTGCCGATTGCGCAGCGCGCTACGCTCCTCCCCGAGGAACAACAGCTCGTTGCCACCGCGGCCCGCAAGTTAGCTGCGGCTGAAGCACAAGGTGCTGCGACCGTGGGAGGGGCCGCAACGATCAGGCCCGCCGACCTTTTTGGCGCGGAACTCGGGGCACCGAGGTCGCTTCGGCTCGGCTGAGAAGTGTTGTAGCGACGCCGCTCTGTCGGCGTGCTGCGCGTGATGTGGTAAGGCGCGCGAAAACGGCGACAGAGCGCCGTCGCTACACCTGGGCTCGCTCCGCACAACAAACGCCTTCGGCCGCAGGAACGGGAGCTGGCAAGGCACAGGACTAGCTTACTTTTAGTGTCGGGCGCCGGCGATCTGAATCATGCGTTTAGCTACTCAAATTCAGGACGACGAAGCAGTCCCAACGCGAAAACCAAAGAACGCCAAGTCCGCCACTCCCAAGTCCTCCCATGAAAGCAATCATCGCTCACCAGAAACGGGCGCGCCTGCGAGCGCGCAACATCTTGCGCTTGCTGCCCGGGCTACGAATGATGCTGTTCGGGATTGGGATGTAAAAACCGGCGAGCTCTCCTGGCCGCAGGGTCTGGAAAGCCTGCTCGGCTATAAACCCGCCGCCATCTCGCGCGAGATCGGGTTCTGGCAAAAACACCTCCATCCCGAAGACCGCGCCCGCACTGCGGCAAGCATCCGCGACGCACTCGCGAAGTGCGAACGTTGGAGTGGCGAATACAGGTTCCTGCGCGCTGACGGCGAGTACGCGCACCTGCTCGAGCGCGCCCTCATCATTCGAAACGCCGACGGGCAGCCCGTTCGTTTTGTCGGCTCGCTTATGGACATCACGGCGCGCAAGCAATTGCAGGACCAGATCGTCCGTTCTCAGAAAATGGAAGCCTTCGGTCAGCTCGCCGGGGGCGTTGCACACGACTTCAATAACTTCCTCACCACCATCCTCGGTTACAGCGATCTGCTCCTGGACCAGATCGGCGTCAAAGGGGCCAACGCCACGCACATCAGCGAAATCCGGAGTGCCGCGAAACGGGCCAGCGCACTCACCGGCCAGCTTCTTGCCTTCAGCCGGCAGCAGCCGCTCGAAGGTCGCGTCGTGGAGGTGAACAGTCTGATCACGAAGATGGAGCGCTCTCTCTTCCGCCTGCTCGGCGACAATATTTCCGTGGAGTGCCATTTGCACCGCGCGGGCGAGCCGGCGCACATCAAAGTCGACCCCAACCAACTCACCCAGATCATCCTCAACCTCGCCGTGAATGCGCGGGACGCGATGCCGAATGGAGGACGCCTGACACTTGGCACCGGCACCGTGCGCATCAACGGCCAGACACAACCCGGCGGCTGTCCGGAAAAGCTGCCACCTGGCGAGTACGCTCTCATCAGCATTACCGACAACGGCGTTGGCATGACCGAAGAAGTTAAGGCCCACCTTTTCGAGCCGTTCTTTACGACCAAGGACGAAGCGCGCGGCAGCGGCCTCGGTCTCGCCACCAGCTACGGGATCGTGCGCCAAAGTGGCGGGCATATCTGCATCGAAAGCGAGGTGGGCCGAGGCACGATGGTAACGATTTACTTTCCGAAAGTGGCGGCGCCCGCCGCGAGCTATAAAAAACCCGGCAGCAAAAAATCGCCCACCGGCACCGAGACGATTCTCGTCCTGGAAGATGATGTGAGCGTGCGCCACATCTCCGTGCGCGTCCTGCGTTCGCTTGGTTACAATGTGCTCGAGGCTGCGAATGGAGACGACGCTCAACGCCTCGTCATGCTCGACCGCAAGCAGAAGATTCACCTCCTGCTCACCGATATGGTCATGCCGCAGATGAGCGGCCGGCATTTTGCCGATTGGCTGCGCAAGGCGAGTCCCCGCACGAAAGTTGTTTTCATCTCCGGGTATCTAGATGAGTCGCTCCTGCCCAAAGATCGGCGCGAAGAGGAAATGTTTTTCCTGCCGAAACCTTTCGATCCGGAGCAGCTCGCCACGAAAGTGCGCGAGGTGCTGGATGCAAAGAGTTGATGGTTGAGAGTTGATGGTTGATAGAAAAAGGCGTGGCGGATCGCGCTTCTTTCTCAACGCTCAACGCTCAACGCTCAACGTCCCCGGTCTCTTTTGAAGACATCGGGGCCGCGCGGGAGCGAATCGACGGCGCTGTATACTATTCACCCTGCCCGCATTCGATTCCGCTGAGCGATCTCACCGGGATGGAGATCTTCTGCAAGCTGGACAACCTCCAGCGTACCGGGAGCTTCAAAGAACGGGGGGCGCGCAATGCCCTTGCGCAATTGCCCGCCGAACAACAAAAACGCGGCGTTATCGCAGCCTCGGCCGGCAATCACGCCCAGGCTTTGGCTTACCAAGGCAAGCTGCTCGGAGTTCCAGCGACCGTCGTGATGCCGAAATTCGCGCCGCTCATCAAGGTGAGTAATTGCCAGAAACTGGGCGCGACCGTTGTCATGCACGGAAAGGATTTCGGCGAAGCGAAGGCACACGCGCACGAACTCGCGGAGCAACGCGGGCTTGCCTACATCGACGGCTACGACGACCCGGCGATCATCGCGGGACAAGGGACGATGGGGGCCGAGATCGTCGAGCAGGTCCCCGATCTCGACGCGGTTATCGTGCCGGTGGGCGGCGGCGGATTGATCGCGGGCGTCGCCCTTGCAGTCAAAACCTTGCGTCCGCAAGCCATGATCGTCGCGGTCGAAGCGGATCATGTTTCAAGCTTTTCCGCGGCGTTGCGTGAAGGCAAACCTGCGCGCATCCACATGCAACCGACGCTGGCGGATGGCCTCGCGATCCCGCAGGTGGGCGGCAACGCTTTCGAAATTGCGAAGGACCTGGTCGACCGTTGCGTCGTCGTGAGCGAAGAACAGATTGCTCTTTCCATTCTCCGCATCGTGGAGCTGGAGAAAGGGGTCGTAGAAGGTTCGGCGGCGACTCCCCTCGCTGCCTGCCTTTCAGGTCAGCTGCCTGAGCTCGCCGGCAAGAAAGTGGTGCTGCTGCTTTGCGGCGGAAACATCGATCCGAATGTGCTCAGCCGCGTGGTTGAACGCGGGCTGGTTGCAGATGGCCGGCTCTGCCGTTTCACCGCCGTGATCAGCGATCGGCCCGGCGGCCTGGCTGATCTTGCAACGCAAATCGCCTCTGCGGGCGCGAGCATAAAACAAGTAGTACACGATCGCGCATTTGCCGGCTCCGATGTTTCCGCCGTGCACGTCCTGTGCACGGTCGAAACGCGGAACCATGATCACCTCGCCGAAGTGCGCGAACGTCTAAAAAGCCACGGCGTTCCGACCTTCGATTCGTAACAACGCCTTCTGCGCGTGACGGACCACGTTGTCGCGCTACCGCCAGTGTCATCCCGAAGCAGCGAAGACGCTGAGGGACCTCGCCCGAGCTGCCGAATTACCCGCGACCATTCGCGTGCTCAACCGGCCAGAGGTGAGGTCCCTCGCCGTCTGCGCGGCTCGGGATGACCCGTTCTGACTGTCGCGCACAAAGCTCGCAGGCTCGCTATAAGCCCAGCGCGCAATCGTCCCCTCGCTTGAAACACGAGTCCCCTCTCGTAGGCTCACCGATGCACAAGGTCGCCGCGGATTTGTCCAACGAGCCGGCTGAAGATCGCGGCTCGTCAGAAGCAGCAACGCCGCTGAACGACCGCTTTGATTCCTTCGCGCGCCGCCATATCGGGCCGAATGCGCGCGCAATCGAGCAAATGCTCGAAACCGTCGGCTACGATAGCCTCGACAAGCTCATCGATAGCACGGTGCCGAAGAATATCCGGCTCGATCACGCGCTAAATTTGCCGCCGGCGAAAGGAGAGCGCGAGGCGCTGGAAGAACTGCGCGCGATCTCTTTGAAAAACAAAGTGATGCGCTCGTTCATTGGTGCCGGGTATTCCGATTGCATCACGCCGCCGGTGATCCAGCGGAACATTCTCGAGAACCCGGGCTGGTACACCGCCTACACGCCCTACCAGGCAGAAATTGCGCAGGGCCGCCTGGAAGCGCTTCTCAATTTCCAAACGATGATCGCCGACCTCACCGCGCTCGAGATCGCGAACGCTTCGATGCTCGACGAAGCAACCGCCGCGGCTGAAGCCATGACGCTTTGCCGCAATGTGGTCAGCGGACGCAATACCTTCTTCGTTTCCGAGCTTTGTCACCCGCAGACAATCGAGGTCGTCCGAACGCGGGCCAAGCCGCTGGGCGTCTCTGTGGTCGTCGGCGATCACGCCGCGTTCGATTTCAAGGCAGCAGCCTTCGGCGCGCTCCTGCAATATCCCGCAACCGACGGCGCGATTCTCGACTACTCGGCGTTCGCGAAAAAGGCGCACGACGCCGGCGCTCTCGTCGTCGTCGCCGCGGATCTGCTGAGCCTCACGTTGCTCCGTCCACCGGGAGAATTTGGCGCCGACGTGGCGGTCGGAAACACCCAGCGCTTCGGGGTTCCGCTGGGATTCGGCGGCCCGCACGCCGCTTACTTCGCGACGCGCAATGCGCATAAGCGTCACATGCCAGGGCGGCTGGTAGGCGTTTCACACGATGCTGATGGGAGACCCGGATTCCGGCTCGCTCTGCAAACGCGCGAGCAACACATCCGGCGGGATAAAGCCACCAGCAACATCTGCACAGCGCAGGTGCTGTTGGCGGTAATGGCCTCAATGTATGCGGTCTATCACGGCCCGCGCGGGTTGCGTGCGATCGCGGAACGTGTGCACGGCTCTGCGGCGAAACTCGCAAGCGGTCTTCAGCAGATCGGCTTTCAAATTGCGCACCAGGGTTTCTTCGACACCGTCCGCGTCGATCTCGGTGATGGATCCGCGCGAGATATCGTGCAACGCGCTGAGCTTGCGGGCTGCAACCTGCGTTTGCTGGACGAGCATGCGATCAGCATCTCCGTCGACGAGACGACGACGCGCGGAGATCTCGAGACGCTGCTCTCAATCTTTCGCGGCACACACGTGCGCGACTTCGACGACGAGATCCTGGGCGCTGAATCATTCCGCATTCCGCAATCCGCGATCCGCGATTCCCATTACCTGACCCATCCGGTTTTCAATACGCACCACACCGAGACCGAGATGCTGCGATATCTGCGCCGCCTGGAAGCGCGCGATCTGTCGCTTACGACCTCGATGATTCCGCTCGGTTCGTGCACGATGAAGCTGAATGCCACCGCGGAGATGTTCCCGGTTTCCTGGCCGGAGTTCTCGAAGGTCCACCCGTTCGCGCCCGATTCGCAGTCTGCCGGTTATCGCGACATGTGCCAGCAGCTGCAAGAGTGGTTGGCGGAGATCACCGGTTTCGCCGCGGTCTCGTTGCAACCGAACGCCGGTTCACAGGGTGAATACGCCGGCTTGCTCGCGATCCGCGAGTTTCACAAATCGCGCGGCGCGGGCGCTCGCAAGATTTGCCTCATCCCGCAGTCGGCGCATGGAACCAATCCAGCCAGCGCGGTCATGGCCGGGTTCAAGGTCGTGCCGGTGGCGACGTCGAAGGATGGCGATATCGACCTCGCCGATCTGCGCGCCAAAGCCGACGCGCACAAGGACGATCTCGCCGCCTTGATGGTGACGTATCCGTCCACACACGGTGTTTTCGAAACGACCATTCGCGAGATCTGCGAGGTCGTGCATTCTCACGGCGGTCAGGTTTACATGGACGGCGCGAACATGAACGCGCAGGTCGGGCTCTGTCGCCCTGGCGACTTCGGCGCGGACGTTTGTCACCTCAATCTGCACAAGACCTTTTGCATTCCGCATGGGGGCGGCGGGCCCGGAATGGGCCCTATCGGAGTAGCGGCGCACCTGGTAGACTTCTTGCCGGCACAACCCACACTCGCAACTCGCAACTCGCAACTCGCAAATGGCGTGGGCCCGGTCGCTGCCGCTCCTTACGGCAGCGCGAGCATTCTCACCATCTCGTGGATGTACATCCGGATGATGGGGGCGGAGGGTCTCACCGAAGCGACCAAGGTCGCAATCCTGAACGCCAACTATGTCGCGCAGCGTCTTGATGGCTATTTCCCTGTCTTATACAAGGGGCGCCGCGGGCTAGTGGCGCACGAATGCATCGTGGATTTACGCCCATTCAAGAGCGCCGGTGTGGAAGTAGAAGACGTAGCGAAACGGCTGATGGACTACAGCTTTCATGCCCCGACGGTTTCGTTCCCTGTCGCGGGCACGATGATGATCGAGCCGACCGAGAGCGAATCCAAAGCTGAGCTCGATCGCTTTTGCGAGGCGATGATTTCGATCCACGGAGAGATCGAGGAAGTAGTTAATGGAAAGATGGACAGGAAGAACAACCTGCTCAAGAACGCTCCACACACTGCGCAGCAGGTGGCGGCAGATGAGTGGGTGCGGCCCTACCCACGGGAACGCGCGGCATTCCCCGCGCCGTGGATACGCGAGCACAAGTTCTGGCCTGCCGTGGCGCGGATAGACAACGTCTACGGCGACCGCAACCTCTTTTGCTCCTGTGTGCCGATGGACGGTTTGCCGGAGTGATGCAGCAGCCGCCCTGCGGGCGGCGCGGAACAGGGACCCGCTTCCGGGATGCGTCTTCTCCCGCGCTTCGCACAGCGAAGCGGCTACAACTCGGACGCCAGCTCGGGGGTGCCAGTCACGCGTGTGGGCACCAGGCGCAACGCACTGCCAGTGGTATCCTCCACCGCCGCCTCACCCCCTTCGTGGTACTCGGCGTCCCCGTTCACCTGCCAGAGATCGTAGAGCTTCGTGTCCGCCAGAATGTTCTCCACGCACAACATCGCGGTCATCATGGCGTGATCCTGATTGTTGTACTTGTGCATCCCATTGCGGCCGACCAGATGCAGATTCGGGAAACGCGCCTCCAGCTCTTCGCTGATAGTGGCTACGTGCTTAGCGTAGTCGTCATCGTAAACTGGATAGGCCTTCTTCTGGCGAACGACGGTTCCGTCCATGATGTCGCCTTCTTTGGCCAGGCCAATCTGCAGCAGTTCCTTCTTTGCAAGCTCGATCAGGTCAGTATCGGATGAATTCCACAGGCCATCGTGCTCAAAACAAAAATACTCCAGCCCATAGCAAGCCTTGTCCGGATCCGGAACCATCTCCGGCGACCAGGACCGGAAGTTCTGGATACGCCCCACTTTGACGCTCGGATCGTGGATGTAGATCCAGTTGTCTGCAAAGGCGTCGCGATTCTTCAGGATGAGCATCACCGTCAGAAAATCGCGATATTTCAAGCTGTTCGCGGCCCGCTTCGCCTCAGGAAAAACGCTCGGTTGCAAGCCATTGACGAGCTCGCGAATCGGGGCCGATGAGATCACGTGCTCGGACTCCAGGGTGTGGAGATCGCCCTTTTCATCGCGGAACTGCACCCTCCAGGTAGAAGTCGCTTCCTCGTAGGCGCATCCCGTCACCCTGCATCCCATCTGGATCTTTCCCCCGAGCGCTTTTGTCTTTTCCGCGCACGCTTCCCACATCATCCCCGGCCCTTTGCGCGGGTACTTGAATGAATTGATCAGTGTCTTGATGACCGCGCTGGAGTCTTTGGGCTGCTTCTGCGGGAAGAGCGCGTTTTTGATTGCGCTGCCGAGCGAGAGGCCTTTGATGCGCTGCGCCGCCCAGTCCGCCGAGATTTCTTTGCACGGCATGCCCCAGACCTTCTCGGTGTAGCTCTTGAAGAAGGTCTTGAAGAGCCGCTTGCCAAACTGGTTACTCACCCAGTCCTCGAAATTCGTCGGATTCGGCACGGGAAAGAGACGTGCCTTCATCCACGAGAGTACACAGAGCATGGACTTGAAGATGCCCAGCTTCGTCAGCGCCTCGAGCGCTTTCAGGGGATAGGCGAAAAACTTGCCGCCGTAGTAGATACGCGAGGAGCGCGGCCGATCGAGCATGTCGTGCGGCAGGATCTCGTGCCAGCGCGCAGAACCGAGCTCCGCGAGGCTGCCCAGGGG
>JBHENA010000026.1:0-349 GCA_046262275.1 Chthoniobacterales bacterium | reverse complement strand
CGAGATGCCGCCGACATACACGGGGTCGGCCTCGATGACCGTGACATCGACGTTGTTTTTCGAAAGCAGATAGGCTGCGGTCAGCCCTGCCGGCCCTGCTCCGATGATTGCGACATTCGTTTTCATGTTTCTCAAGCCACCCAATCTCCCCGCGTAAAATTCCAGACCCACCACCCTTGCAGGCTAAACCCCGCCGCGCACAGGAGCGCGACTGCCGCCATGCCAAACACACGCCCCCGGGCTGGCAGGGTGCGAAATTGAGCCAAAAAGTGCAAAAGCGCCAGCACGATCAGCGCATGTGCACAGAACTGGTATCGCAGCATGCTTTCCATCTGGACGGAAGCAACAC
>JBHENA010000025.1:429-20422 GCA_046262275.1 Chthoniobacterales bacterium | reverse complement strand
CGCTTCCGCTTCCGTCAACAGATCGAGTAAAATCGTCTCAACCAGTATTTCCATCGCGTGGCGAGCACCGAGACGCTCGTGAGCGTCATCCGGGGCGATGCCAAGCGCGATACTCCGTGCGCCTAGGCCGCCGCGTGAAGCCCCTGAATGCTGTGCGCACAACGCGCATTCGCTGATCGTTTCGAAGGAGAAATTCGAGCCCAGAGCAGGTTTACGCAGAAACCAGCCCCATGGTTATAAAGACCTTCTTCGATGTCGTCTTGGAGGAATTCGAAAACGTGAGGATAATCCTTCTACGCCGTGATCTGGCTCAGGTTCTCAAGAGTTTTGTTGAATTGGGATTTTTCCGACCGAAACCATGCTTGGAAGACTGGATGATACTGCCCGCGGCGACATCATCGTCGTTATTTCCGGCAGCAGAGCTCGATCAATTTGACCGCTGCATCGCTTATCTGCTCGACATCGAGGAACGTGCCATTCGCTTCCGCGGAGACTATCCCGCAGTCCCTGTTTACGAGGTGGCGCGCGAATCGCTCAACACCATCGCTGAAGTGGGCGATTTTTTTGCGACACTGAAGATTACGCCGACCGCTGATACGATTCGGGTGTGTGGGCGGCGCTCAAACGAACGCGCGACCGAAAGGAACAGATCGTGCTCGCTGCGTCCTTCACCGAGCAGAAAGCCGGTAGAACCGCGAGGAGGTCTGGACAAATGAAAAAACATCACGGCGTACTCTCCCCTGCGTCGAGCGCTCTTCAGCGGGTCATGTTGACTTTGCCGCCGCCAGCTTCACGTGAATGCTTGGGCGTTGCCCCAGATATTCCTGTGAGCAATCAACATCCGCGACCTGAAGCTCGGCAGCCGCTTGCCCGCACAATGCATGGATCGCCTGCTCTTCCGCGGCATCCAATTGATCGCGCCTGCTCCGAATAATAGAAGGGAGCGGTTCCTCAAGAAGATCGCCTTTAGGCCAGCCGTCCAGAATCTCAGCGAGAACCGTCTGCGGATCCCTGATCAGCTCGTGGTAGCGAACGAGGATGATGGTACGCCCTTGTTCCAGGACACGCTCGGCCAGGTAGTTCCACCACATCGCTCGACGATTTGCGAACTCGGGTGTGGCCATGATTAATTTCAGCTCCCTTGTTTGGCGATGGGTCAGGGAAGGATCGTTAGGATGTCCTACTGGCAGTTCCGTGAGCGCGACGTCTCGGAGATGGGGAAAGCTTGTCTTCCACGAAGCAATGGTGTCGATCGGATTTCGCACACAGGCGACGATCCGCGCATCGGGTAATACTCGCCGCAAACCCTCCAGGCGCGCCAGATAGCTCAAAGTATTCTTCGTCCCCAGTATGAAGTCCGCGCTCGTGACCGTCGGGTGGTACGTCTCCCGTTCATCACGGCCCAAGGTGTCCTCGACGATCTTTCCTTGCCGGATTTTGTTCGTAATGGATTTCCGGTTGAGCACATCGCTTCGCAACTGCGAATAGAGGCGAGCGACTTCCCAGGGTACCGCATGCTGCATGAGCGGAGGAAAGATTTCCGTGGGTTCATTCACGATCACGCAATTGCTATGGCGATGGAGCAAATTACACAGGTAGCTTGTACCACTGCGGGGAATGCCGGTGATGATCAGATTGGGTAAATTACCTCTGCGCGGCGAAGGCGCGGAACTCTGCAGCTGCCATCCCGGTTCAGCCGTTATGGTGCCGCCGGCCGGCAAAACGCCGTGCCAATTCCGGTGCGCGTGCAAAACGTCGGCTAACCAAGAATGCTCTTCGATCAGCGACCGCAGCAGGTCACGCAACGCAGGCTCGCGTGCAAAGACCTCCGCGGTGTGGTAGTGGCAAAAGTACGGAGCTCTCTGCGCCTCCAGCGGTTTTAAGTGCGCGGGGTAATTGTAGCGCTCGTCCAGACAATCATAGGCGAGACCCAGCTTCGCGATAGCTACGGGCAGCGCAATTTGATCCAGCCAGACAGCTTTGTTTTCGACGCGAGCGTCCGCGCGCACTTTGTGACAGCATTCCCGCCACGCTTCGCCAAACTTAACGCTCGCATCCACTGCGACGAAACCTGAGTTGAAATATGGCGGACCAAACTCGCGCGAGACAGTGGAGGGGAAGCGCATCGAAGGAAATTGTGCCCCAGCAGTTTCATAAGCGACACGCCAGGCGGCTTCGTCGCGCGAAAACGTCTGCAAATCGGCGGGCTTGGCGTTGAACGGGATCGCAAACCGCGGCTGATCTCCAAACTCACGCAACATGATGATGTCGCTATCGAGCAAGACGATCTTGTCCGCGTCCGTAGCAACATCGAAGCCCGAGAGCTTGTTGCCGATCGGATACTCCGCGCCGAATTCGTTCCGGATTTCCACCGGCCGGACCTGCATTTCATCCAGCGCTGCAAAGGTGGCGCGTGACGGCGTTCCCCAGTCTTCGGGAGGACTCGGAACGGCTGCGATCGATTCGTAGTCGCAGCGAAGAAATCGACGGAGGGAAGCAGCGAGCAAGAGAGCCTTCAATTCTAGGTCGCCTTGCTGGCAGACGAAGACAAACGCATAGCGCCGGGCGCCGAGTCTCACGCCTCTTAATAGCCGCCCACTGCATGGCGCTCAAGACGAGTTGTAAGGCCCTGCGATCAACTTGCCAGAATTTTCTCCGGCGACCCACAAGTACGGGCTTTGCCGAGCTGTGACAAAGGCAGCATGATGAATTACGGGAGGGGTAGCCCTCGTGCTTTGAGGCGCGCCTGTACTACCTCCACGTCGTTCGGGACGATGTTCAGCGCTTCGTCCATCCGACCCTCGATCTCGGAAAACCGTGCCTCCACAAATCGGCTTACCGCTTCCTCATAACACTCTGCCAGGATCCGGGAGGTTGGGTCCAGACCCGTCACAACGGTGAGGCCGCTCCATGGTGTCGCAATTGTAAAAATGTCGAGATCCTGACGGTAATGTTTGAGGCAAAGCACCGTCTTCCAAACATCGCCCGTATGAAATTTCGTGGTGCGGGCGCGGCGTTGCGTCGACTCGTCCAGCGGGACCGTATCATGGAAGAGAATCATTGATCGCGGACCGCAATACTTCTCCAAGTCGATGAACTCTCTGAGCGCCTGCTCGTAAAGGTGCAAGCCATCAATGAAGCCGATTCCTAGCGAACGTCCGTCTAGAAGAGCATCAGCGCCGCGACGGGCAAAAAAGCGGTCGCTCGTTTCGGCAAAAATATGCGTTTCGGCACTAATTGGATGCATCAACGCAGGTTGCGGGTCGATGCCGATTGCAAGCGTTGGAGATCGCACCCGTGCGAGCGACGCGCCGTTCGCGACGCCAATCTCGAGGTAAATTTCAGGCGCGATCGCAGCATGGAGCCGTGCAAGCCAAACCAGATAACCCTCCCCCGGCATCCGCAGTTCGGAAAGACCCAGGTGAGCTTCTCTCAGGTCGTGATCGAAAGTGAGTGCCGTCCGGTACTCAGCGGCCGCTTTAACCATGTCGCCCAGCAGCCGGTATCCTTCGCCGAGGGCGAGATGGAACTTAGCTCGCTGCTCGTCAGGGGGCGTTCTGGTCCGCAGCCACGGTCCCGCATGTCCCAGCAAGCGCTGGGGCTCAAACTCGTCGGGAGCATGTTTCCGTGCCAGGCGTGCGACCGCAGCCGAGGCTTCGAATCGTCCGGCGCGAAATTCCCTATGAGCCAGATCCATCAGGGCGGCGATCACAGGATCGGCAGGACGCCTGATCGGCGTGATGGACCACAGGCTGCGATCGAATGAATCGCCAAAAATTTCGCGATCTTCACGCGGGATTGGATGCAGCGCGGAACGTATGTGGTGGGAAAGTGCAGAACGAGGCAGAGTCCCGAGATAGGTTGCCTTCCCTTGCGGAGGCAGTGTCCAAGGCCGACCTCGAATGTTCTCGTACTGCTTTGCCCAATGCAGAAGCGCACGGGGAAAAACGTCAATATCGGCGTTGGTGGCTATTCCGCCGTGAATTTGGTGAAAGGTGCCTTCGCCCAGCAAGACGACCAGTTCGGTGTTCGGTAGCTCTCGCGCGCGTCGATAGATATCGAGATTAACGAATCCACCGCCCGGAAGGTCGAAACGCTCGTCAAAACCGCCAAGCATTTCCCATAGCTCGCGCCGCAGAAACAACGCGTTGGACTCGGCAATGGCTAAGAGCCATGGGTTGGGCGATGAGCCGGCTAGCGTTCCGATCTCGAACAGACGATAACCGTCAGAAGGCCAATCGATCGCTTCGAGCAGTGCGTCTTCACGTTCTCTGTTGTGACCAGCCTCCAAGGCCCATCGTTGATCATCAAAGCCCAGCAGCCAGCCGATTGAAGCCACCACCGCGCGCTCGTAAAGGGCAGCCCCGTGCCGCGAAAAATGCAGCAGTCCCGGGGTCACCAGTCGCGCGCCGTCAACCATCACTCCGATGATCTCGCCTTGAGCTTCGGAAATCCCTCGATTGACGGCCTGTGCGGGAGACGGTGCGGCGTCGTCCATCCTGACCAGGCGGAAGTTTCCCGCGAGATCCTTAATGACGTTGGGATCGAATGGAGGGTCCGAGCCGTTGTCTACAACGATCACCTCGTAATCATCGGGCGCGATGTGGCGTTGATAGTTCGCCGAAAGGGAATAAAGCGTGCGAGGAGCTTCTCGTGGAATGTTGTGGACAACCACCACGACGGAGAGAGTTGGCGAAGATCGATGCATACCGCAGTTATGTGTCACGCGTCACGCCGTCCGATTCGCCAAACGCGCTCAGTCCTGCGGTTGCTGCGGTTTCTACGCTCTGCTGCCTCGCGGTGCGCAGCCCGCTCGCTACTGCGGCCTCACGTTTCAACCGTGCTCCCGCTCCGGTGCAACGCGGCCTGAGATTCCGCCTGCAGCTCAGAAAGACGGGCGCGCGCCTCATCTCTTTCTGTCTCCAACTGCAGCGCCCAAGCCGTTCGTTCGGCAAATTCCTGCTGTAGTTTTACCAAATCTGCGCAGGCCTTTTCCTTCGCACCGTCCGCGGCCTTAGCCCAAGCGGTCCGCTCCGCCACCTGCGCTTGCAGGTCGGTCAAAAGCTCGCGTGTTTTGGCCAGCTCCGCATCGACTTCCTTTGCCCATGCCGTGCGTTCGTCAAATTGTCGCTGCAGGCTCTTCAATGCGGCCAATGCTCGTTCCTTCTGGTCGTCTGCGGCCTCTGCCCATGCGGTGCGCTGAGCGAGCTGTGCCTGGAGATCCTTCACCGAAGTGCGCCTCGCGATGACCTCTCCGTCGCTACGCCGCAATGCTCTTGCAGACGGTGCAGGCACACTAGCAAAGCGACTCGCCCTGGACCGGCTCGTGCGGGCAATTAACGTTTCGTAAAGCTCAAGGATTTCCCTGGGCAATTTCGCCGCGGCGACGCGGCGCTTCGTCGCGTAGTGGTGCCGTCCAGCGGCCGAAACGCTAACCGCGGCATTCCTCGCTTTTGACACCGGGAACTCCAAATGGGTCAGGATCCTGGTTAGTTCGCCCTCGGCGTCGTCGAAGAACGAATCGTAATGCGTAAAGATGAGGTCGTTATCTGCCGAGGCTAGAAGGCGCTGGTTGTAGATGGCCCAGAGATTGAAGGCGAAGATCCGCGAAACACCGTTTCGTTTCTGCAAGGAGCCGGCGACCTCCAGCGGATGGCGCACTATCGCTACAATCTTCAGCCCATGGATCAGGCGCCGCCAAAACGGCAGCGTAAGGCTGTTGCGCGGGTCCTTCCAACCCCAGTGCGGCGCGGAAGCAAGCGGCTCGATCAGGCGACGGGCCTCTTCCTCCAGAGGTTGCAACCCAGAACACGCCCCGCTATCGAAAGTCATTTCCGGAGGCAGGTCCCAACTGCCGCCAAACGCCCCGAGAACCTTGTCGTTCAGCTTCACGAAACCAAGATGCTCTCGGAACCCTTTCACATTATCGCGCGCCGGCGGCATCAGCTGCGATTCGGGCCCGAGGTAAAGCCCGCATGCTTCCAGCAGCTCTGCGAGCATTGATGTGCCCGAGCGATGGGCGCCTGCGATGCAAACGGCGGTGTTGACGCCCGTCGAGGACGTCACTTGTACCACCATAACACGGATACTGCTTCGCTGAGGCAGTCAAACTTCATCCTGGCGCCTTCCCTCAAATCGCTTGGTGGGCGCGTTGAGACGGGTAAGATGCAGTCACCGCGCCGATGTGGCGAAATGGCAGACGCAACGGACTTAAAATCCGTTGGGCCGAAAAGGCCCGTGCCGGTTCGAGTCCGGCCATCGGCAATCCATCGCTCCTGAGCTCGTCTATGAGAAACGAAAGCTGGATTTGCTCAGCGCAAGGTCGCGGACAGCTAGTTAGTCATGAGCAGCGACAACCCTGAGGCTCCGCTCTTTCTCCCGGTTGTTCTTGGCACCGCGCGGCAGGGCCGGCGCACGGAACACGCCGCGCGTTTTGTCTTCGAGCAAACCCGGGCGCGAGCCGGCGTGGAGACCGAGTTGATCGATGTGCGCGAAATCCCGATGCGTTTAGATGATGCCGGCGAGCAGATAAAAGATCCGAAGTTCTCCGCAACCATTCAGCGTTGCGGCCGGTTATGCGCGAGCTGGGGATGGTGGCCACCTTCACAGATGTGAACTTCAGCAACGTCGGAAAAGTCTTCGCAGAAGACGGGGCCCTGCGGGACGAGAGCTTTATGCACAGAGTAACGAAGTTTCTGGATGAGCTCATCTGGATGGCTCGCGTGCTCCGGCACGGCCGGGAAAACATCGCGCCGGTATAAGGGCAACGGAGCGAGATGGCGGGAACGTTCGAAGAGCGGATGCGCGCCGCTGGGATTCGCGAGTCCGACCTGGAGGAGACATTCGCGCGCTCCGGCGGACCCGGCGGTCAGAACGTAAACAAAGTCTCCACCGCTGTAACGCTGCGCCATCGATCCTCCGGCACGACCGTGACGGTGCAGGACTCGCGCTCGCAGGCAGCGAACCGAAAGCTCGCGCGAGAACGTCTGCTCGATGCGATTGAGACGATCCAGAAGGAGGCGCGCGCCGCCCGCGTCGCGCAGCGTGAAAAATTTCTACGGCAAACATCGCCGCGGCCGCGGGAACTCAAGCGCCGGATACTGGAGACGAAACGCAAACGCGCGGCGCTCAAAAAGCTGCGAGGCAACGTGGAAGAGTGAAGCGCGCGAAGGAGAAGAAGTTCAATCTGGGTGTGATCGGCACCGGCTGGCCGGGCCAGCAGCATGCCAGGGTAATGGCCGCGCTTCCCGAAGCACATCTTTTTGCCTGCGCCGATCTGGACGAGGAGCGGCGCAGCCTTTTCGCGCAAACATACGCACCCCAGAAGAGCTTCCGGGATTATCACGAACTGCTCCAGGATGCGAAGCTCGATGCCGCCATTATTTGTGTGCCGAACTTCCTGCACTTCCCGGCTTCCCTCGCCGCCTTGGAGGCGGGCAAACATGTTTTCTGCGAAAAACCGCCCACGCTGACCGGGGCGGAGATGAAAGTCTTGCATAAAGAGGCAGAGAAGCGCGGGCTGCTTTATTACTTTGGGCGGCAGTTTCGCTTCACGCCGGCGATGCGTGCGGCAAGGGAGCTGATTGCGAACGGACGCCTCGGTAAAATTTACCACGCAAAAGCCACCTGGGTGCGTTCCCGCGGCATTCCACAAGGAATCGGGGGATGGTTCACCGAAAAGAAACGCTCGGGTGGTGGGGCGTTGATCGACATCGGCGTGCATGCGCTTGACTCCGTCTGGTACCTGATGGGCACGCCTCGACCGGTTTCGGTGAGCGCGCAGGTCTACCGTAATTTTGCGCATCTGGTGCAGGACCCGGTCTTCGACGTCGAGGATGCGGCCTATGCTTTCATCCGGTTCGACAATGGAGCAGTCGTGCAGCTCGAAACCTCCTGGGCTGGAAACCTTCCGGACGATATTCCGATGGGGCGGTATTTCGGACGCGAAATGAACAATTCGATCATCTACGGGATCAGTGGAACGATCCAGTTGCGGCCACTCACGCTCTTCGAGGACCAGAACGGCGCGCTCGAGACGGTGCCGATCGCTTTGCCGGATGAAGCGGACAGCTTCGAGCTACAGCTGCGCAACTTCCTGGAGGCAGTGAAAAACCCCACCGCCGCGATCAATAGCGCCGATCAGGCGGTTGCGTTGATGGAAATGCTGGACGCGATTTATGCCTCGAGCACCCTGCGGCGCGAGGTTCCAATTGCCTGAAGGGCAAAAATTTCACTCCGGATACAGCTAACGAATGATCTGGGGCCGAATTGACGGTGAAAGCAACGAACTATGAAAAAACTTACCATTCTGATCCCCGTCGCGATTGCGGCATTGGCCATCACTTCCTGCACCACCGTCGTGAAGGAACCCGCGACGGTTTCCACGACGACCACCCGCGAAGCGGTGGTGACTAAACCGGCGGCTTCGAGCACGCAGCAAACCACCACCACACGGACGACGGACTACTAAAAGCCTTTCGCCTGGTTTTCCGAAGAAGAGCGCGCATCCGCGAGATGCGCGCTCTTTTATTGCTGAGGGGCGGCTTCTACTTCGGAATCTTCCGCCGCCTGACTGACGACAGGCGCGATGGCCTGCAACTTCTCGGCGCCGCGCAGGTCCATCAGCTTCACACCCATCGTATTCCGGCCTACGGCGCGAATTTCGCGCACACGTGTCCGCACCATCTGCCCTTTGGTGGTAATGAGCATCAGCTCGTCGTTGTCGGTAACGGTCAGCGCCCCGACCACCTTTCCCGTCTTCTCACCGGTCTTCATCGTGATGATGCCTTTGCCGCCGCGTGACTGGCGGCGGTAATCATCGAAGGGAGTGCGCTTGCCGATGCCATTCTCGCCTGCGACGAGCAGCATTGCGTTCGGGTTCACGATCGCGATTGCCACGACATGGTCCCCTTTCTCCGGACGAATCCCCCAAACACCGACCGTGTTCCGCCCCTGGTCGCGGAGTTGTTCCTCATGAAACCGCAGACTCATGCCCTCTGTCGTAATCAGCACGATCTCGTTGTCGCCTGTCGTTAGCTTTGCGTCGATCAGGCAATCATCCGGTTCGATCTGAATCGCGATGATTCCGCCTTTGCGCACGTTACTGTAGTCGGACAGGTTCGATTTCTTGACGATCCCGGAGCGGGTTGCGAAAACGATGTGGAGGTTCTCGTCCCAGGTGGTATCGACTGCGTTCGCGCCGGTGCCGGACTTTTTTGCCTGAATCCGAATTGTGGCCGCGATCTTCTCGTCCCCGCGTAGTTCGAGAAGATTGACGATCGAGCGGCCTTTCGCGGCGCGCCCCATCTCGGGAATTTCGTAAACCTTCTCCACGTAGGCCCGTCCTGATTCGGTGAAGAACATCAGGAAGTCGTGCGTCGTCGCGGTGAAGAGGTGCTCGATGAAGTCGCCTTCATCGTCCTGCGTCGCCCCCTCGCGCGTCGTCATGCCCACGACCCCCTTGCCGCCGCGGCGTTGCGCGCGGAAGGCGCTCACCGCTGTGCGTTTGATGAAACCCCCGTGCGTGATGCTGATGATCGTCCCTTCGTTGGCGATCAGATCCTCCATGTTGATCTCGCCCTCGTCCGGGACGAGCTGCGTCAGGCGCGGCGTCGCATACTTCTGCTGGATCTCGCGAAGCTCCTGCTTGATGATCTCGAAGACGCGCGATTCTTTCGCCAGGATGTCACGGAGGTCTTTGATCGTCGTGATCAGGTCCTTGTATTCCGTCTTGATCTTGTCGCCTTCGAGGCCCGTCAACTGGTAGAGGCGCAGATCGAGAATCTGGTTCGCCTGGTGCTCGCTGAACGCGTAACGACCATCGACCAGCCGCGCTTCATTGCGGATCAAAATTCCGATTTGCTCCACCTGCCGACGCGTGAACTCGAAGGCGAGCAGTTTGACGCGCGCTTCGTCCCGGTTCGCAGAACCGCGGATGATGCGAATGAACTCGTCCAGGTTCGCGAGCGCGATCAGATAACCCTCGAGTGTTTCGGCGCGCTCTTCCGCCTTGCGCAGCTCAAAGCGCGTCCGGCGGATAACGACGTCGCGGCGATGCTCGATATAGGCCTGGTTCGCCTCCTTGAGGTTCAACAGCTTGGGACGGCCGTGATCAATCGCGAGCATGGAAGCCGCGAATGAGCTCTCCAGCGCGGTGTGCTTGTAGAGATTATTGATGACGACCTTGGGATTGCCGTCGCGCTTCAGCTCGATCACCACGCGCGTGTTTTCGTCCGACTCGTCGCGGATGGCGGTGATGTCCGTCAGCACCTTTTCGTTTACCAGCTGCGCTATCCGTTCGACCAGCGTGGCCCGGTTCACGTTGTAGGGAATCTCCGTGATCACGATCTGCTCGCGATTCCCCTTCAGCTCCTCCACGCCGGCTTTGCCACGGACTTTCATGCTGCCGCGGCCGGTCTCGAGATACTGTCGAATGCCGGCAAGCCCGAGCAGTGCACAGCCGGTCGGAAAATCGGGCCCCTTAACGAACTTCATCAATCCATCGAGGGTGATGTCGGGATCGTCGATCTGCGCGCAGATTCCTTCGATCACTTCCCCGAGATTGTGCGGCGGAATGTTCGTCGCCATCCCCACCGCGATGCCGGTGCCGCCGTTGACGAGCAGGTTAGGGAAGGCGGAAGGGAAAACCGTCGGCTCGGTGCGCGTCTCGTCGTAGTTGGGGACAAAGTCGACCGTGTCCTTGTCCATGTCGGTCATGAGCGCGGCGCCCAGATGCGTCATACGTGCCTCGGTGTAGCGCATCGCTGCGGGTGGATCGCCCTCGACCGAGCCGAAGTTGCCCTGGCCGTCCACGAGCGTTTCGCGCATCGCCCATTCCTGCGCCATGTGGACGAGGGTGGGGTAGATAACCGCCTCGCCATGCGGGTGGTAGTTACCGCTCGTATCGCCGCAGATTTTCGCGCACTTCCGATGCTGCCGGTTCGGGAAGAGCGAGAGATCGTGCATCGCGTAAAGGATGCGTCGCTGCGATGGCTTTAGTCCATCCCGCGCATCCGGGAGCGCGCGCGAGATGATGACCGACATGGAGTAATCGAGGAACGACCGGGAGACTTCCTCGGCGACGTTGATCGGCTCTATCTTTTCGTTCGGGTTATACACGGGACGAGGAGTAACTAGACAGGATTAACAGGATTAACAGGATTGTGCAGATCGACCGACGCGGGATCCATGATCTGTCGGCGGTGCTTGCGTTTAAACTGCAGACTTTGCGCTCCGAAATTCAGCAGCAGACCGAATTGATGATTCGTCGCTGTGAGATAATTAACCAGTTGGACTTCGTCGGCTTTGCTCAAACAGGCGATTGCCTTCAGCTCGAGCAGCAGCGTGTCCTCGACGATCAGGTCAGCAACAAAGTCGCCGACGATGACGTTCTCGTAGCGAACTGTGATGTGCTTATCGATGTCGACTGAGAAACCGGCGCGCCGTAGCTCAAAGGCGAACGCGTTACGGTAGACCGACTCCAGAAAACCTGGTCCGAGAGCGCGATGAACCTTCATCGCCAGCCCGATCACCTTCTCAGTCAGCGCGTGGTCAGCGTCTGAATCCAATCCTGTTAATCCTGTCTAGTTCGTCAGACATCTAGATTGCGCACGTTGAGCGCGTTGTCCTCGATGTACTGGCGGCGCGGCTCGACCACATCGCCCATCAGGCGCGTGAACATCTGGTCGGCTTCGACCGCGTTGTCCTCGTTCAAATCCACCTTCAGCAGCTTGCGCTTCTCCGGATTCATCGTGGTTTCGAAGAGCTCTTTCGCGTTCATCTCGCCGAGACCCTTGAACCGCTTGATCTGCACGCCGCGGCGGCCGATCTCGACAATCTTTTGGTGGATCTCCGGAATGGCGAAGAGTGGATGCGAAACGGCCTTCTCGCCTTCGCCTTCGATCAACTCGAAAATCGGGCGATCGCTTGCGGCATAGTGGTCCACCTTAAGGCCTTTGCGCGCCAGCTCGGCCATGATCTTCTGAATGGTGGTTGATTCGTGCAGCTCGACCAGTTTTGCGCGACGACGAATGGCTCCATTCGTCTTCACCGCCCCCGGTGAAGTCCCCAGCGGCAACAACTCCTGTTGTGCCTCGGCATCGAACAGGTTCAGGTCGGGATTATCCTGGTGAAACTTTCGTACCTCTTTCTCGTCATGAAAGTAATGGACCGTCTCCTCATTCCCCTCACGCACCTTCACCAGGTAAGCCGGCAGCTTGCCTGATTTGCGGTCGCGCTCGCCGAGAAAGCTCTCGAAATCGCCGCCGTGCCGGCGAATCGATTCACTCAGCTTCGCCAGCTTCTCGAGCGACTCGAGAATGTCCTTCAGTTGCGCGGCGGAAATCTCCTTGTTGTCGGCGAGGTTTTTCAGGCGCACATCCTCCGCGCCGAGCGTGATCAGGATTTTGTTCAACTGCACGTCGTCTTCCACGTATTCCTCGCGCTTCTTGCGTTTGATCTGATAGAGCGGCGGCTGGGCGATGTAGATCTTCCCGCTCCGCACCAGCTCGGTCATCTGACGATAGAAAAACGTGAGCAGAAGGGTGCGGATGTGAGAGCCGTCCACGTCCGCGTCTGTCATGATTATGATGCGGCCGTAACGCAGCTTCGAGAGGTCAAAGCTGGTGTCGTCTTTTCCCTTTAGTTCCCCATCTTCCTTCGCCTTGCCGATGCCGGTGCCGATGGCGGTGATCATCGACTGGATCTCGTTGTTCTTGAGAAATTGATCGATGCGCGCCTTCTCGACGTTGATCAGCTTGCCGCGAATCGGGAGGATGGCTTGATAACGCCGATCGCGGCCCTGCTTTGCGGAACCGCCCGCCGAATCGCCCTCCACAATATAGAGCTCCGTCAGCTCGGGATCGCGTTCGGAACAATCCGCCAGCTTACCCGGCAAGCCGCCGCCGGTGAGCGCGCCTTTGCGAATTGTCTCGCGCGCTTTGCGTGCGGCTTCACGCGCGCGGGCGGCGGTCAGGACCTTCTCGAAAATCCGCCTCGCCACCGGCGGGTTTTGATCGAAGTAGGTCATCAACCCCTCGTAAACGACCGAATTCACGATCCCGTCGATTTCGGTGTTCACCAGTTTCACCTTCGTCTGCGATTCGAAACGGGGATTCGGCAATTTGATGCTGAGGACGCAAACGAGCCCTTCGCGCACATCGTCGCCGGAGATCGCCGGGTCCTTCTCTTTAATCAGGCTGTTCGCTTTTGCGTATTGGTTAACCGCTTTGGTCAACGCGCTCCGGAAGCCGGTCAGGTGCGTGCCGCCGTCAGGATTTGGGATCGAGTTCGCGAAGCAAAGGATCTGATCGTTGTAGCTGTCGTTGTACTGAAGCACCACGTCGACGAAAACTTCATCGCGTTGCCGGGACAAAATCACCGGCTTGGGGTGAATGACCTGCTTGTTTTCGCCGAGCTGACGCACGAACTCTTCGATCCCGTGCTTGTAGAGAAAGACTTCTTTTTTCGGTGAATCGCCGCGTTCATCCGAGAGAACGATCTCCAAACCTGGATTTAGAAAAGCGAGTTCGCGCAGCCGTCCCGCGAGCCGTTCGAATTTAAATTCCGTCGTGATGGTGAAGATCGTGGGATCGGGCAGAAAGGTGATAAGCGTGCCCGTCTGCTTCTTGTTCTTCAGCTCACCGATGACTTCGAGCTTTTGCGTGGTTTTGCCGCGCTCGAACCCCATGTGGTAGACCTTGCCGTCGCGCGACACCTCCACCTTGAACCAATCGGAAAGCGCATTGACACACTTCGCGCCGACGCCATGCAGGCCGCCAGAATATTTGTATGCCCCCTGGCCGAACTTGCCGCCGGCATGTAAATTCGTGAGCACCAGCTCAACGGCCGGCATCTTGAACTTCGGGTGCATATCGACCGGAATGCCGCGCCCGTTATCGCGAATGGAAACCGAACCGTCGACGTGCACGACGACCTCCACCTTGCTGCAGTAGCCGGCGAGATGTTCGTCGATCGAATTGTCTAAAACCTCAAAAACGCAATGATGCAGTCCGCGTTCATCGGGGTCGCCGATGTACATGCCGGGGCGTTTCCGGACTGCTTCCAGTCCCTCCAGTTTGTCGATCTGAGCAGCGTCGTATTTTTGGTTCTGGCTGATGCCAGTAGCGGCGTCGCGCGTGGCCTTTCCGAGGGTGATTTCGTCCTGAGCTTGAAGCATAGAATGGCAGAGGCGCTGCCGGCCCAAAAAGATAGGTGAGAAGATGCCTGCGGACAATAAGTTTCTTCGGCTAAAAAGCCCTTCAATCCACAACGGCTTGTGCCAGGCCGGGCGGCTGACTGCGACAAATGGTAGCTGCCGCTCCCGCGCTGGGATGCGCCGCGAGGCCCTGCTGAGGGCCGGCTTGACCACCCTCCTTCCGGCCGCGATTCTTACCCTGAAATCATGCGATGGCAGACGCTTTTCGAGGCCCGCTGGATCCTCGCCATTCTCCTGATCGCGGCCTTGATCAGCTGGGCTGTTTCGCCATGGCTTCCGATTCTCTTTTTGGCTCTGGTTGCTTACACCTTTGCTTTCTTCCGCGATCCTGAGCGTCTCGCGCCGACGGATACTGACGCCGTAGTCGCCGCGGCTGACGGAGCGGTTGCGGACGTCACCGAAGTCGAAGAGAGCGAAGTGGTGAACGCGCGCATGAAGCGCGTCGGCATTTTCCTCTCCGTCTTCGATGTGCACACCAACCGCGCGCCAGTCGAGGGCCGCATCAGTTACCGGCAACATCGCGAAGGTCTGTGTCTCGACGCCCGCAGTCCGGAATGCTCGAGCAAGAATGAATCGATGACGTGGGCCTTCGAAAATCCGCGCGCCACGATCGTGGTGAAGCAACTGACCGGCGCGATTGCGCGACGGATCGTGGCGTGGTCGGAAGTGAACGATTACCTGGAGAAAGGAGAGCGCTTCGGGATGATTCGCTTTGGCTCCCGCACGGAAGTATACTTGCCGCTCGAAGCCACTGTGCTGGTCAAGGTGGGAGATCGGGTCCTGGGCGGTTCAACAGTCATCGCGCGGCTCGCTTCAGCATGAGCGAACGGGATCCGAAGATCTATCTGCTGCCGAATTTAATGACGGCAGGCAATCTCTTCTGCGGCTTTGCGGCCACGCTCAAGATCGTGCAGGGCGCGTTGCTCCAAACGGCGGAACCAGACGCCGCGGCGGCGCTCTTTCACACCGCCATCTGGTACATTCTCGGCGCCTGCATTTTCGATCTGCTCGACGGCCGGCTGGCGCGCCTGGGCGGCCAGGACAGCGCGTTTGGACGCGAGTTCGACTCGCTCGCGGATACGGTTTCCTTCGGGCTCGCTCCGGCTCTGATGGTCTACCGCATTGTGTTGATGGATTTTCCGCGTGCAGGTTGGGTGGTGGCGTTCGTCTATCTCCTTTGCGGTGCGCTGCGGCTTGCCCGTTTCAATTGCATCTCGGGCAGCGGCCATTCCGCCGGATCGGACAAAAACTTTCGCGGCTTCCCCATTCCCGCGGCCGCGGGACTAATCGCTTCTCTCACCTTGTTCATGCTCTGGTGGTACGGCGAGCGGGATCACGAGATCGGCCGATGGAAATGGCTCCTCCCGCCGCTCATGCTTTTTCTTTCTTTCATGATGTTCAGCCGCTTCAGCTATCCGAGTTTCAAGGGGCTCAGCTGGCGCACGACCCGCTCCGTTCCGCGCTTTTTGATCATCAGCCTGGTGCTGATCTTCACCGTGATGAACTACGAGTGGATGCCCGCGCTTCTCTTCCTCTCCTACCTCCTTTACGGTTTCGTGCGGCCGTGGCTGTCCAAGGCGTGGCGGCGCGAGATTGAGGAAGAAGCTGAGGAGGGCGAGGTCGCCGACGAACCAGCACCTCTCGGGTAGGGTGGGCGTCTCGCCCGCCGGCGAACGCGTCTCGCGTTCGCGGACTTTTCTGGCCGGTGAAAGTCCGTTTCGGCGAGACGCCTCAACCGGCGGGCGGAGACGCCCACCCTACCCGAGATTCAACTGCGCGAGGATTTCCGGATCGCGAACATCGGCCCAGCCGCCGAGGAGCTCGAGCACCTGCACCTTGTTGCCCGATTGCGCCAGGTCCCGGATGGCATCGGTCAGCTCGAATTCGCCCCGCGGCGATGGCCGCAATCGGCTGATGTATTCGAAAATGCTCGGGCGAAACGCGTAGACGCCCGCGTTATACCATGGGCTGGTCGGCTCGCCGGGTTTCGGCTTTTCGCGCAGATCGATCAGCTCAAAGCGGTCGTTCACGAAAACCGCGCCGCCGGTGCTGACATCGTCGCTTCGCTTCACGCTCACAATCGCCTCCACCTCATCAGGCAATAAGGTGAGGCGCGGATAATTCGCTGCATCCAGCAGGATGTCGCCGTAACTCAGAAGGAAGGCGTCGCTTCCACAGAAGTCGCGCGCCAGCTCCACGACTTTACCGGTTCCATCCTGCACCACCTGTGTTTCGTAGCGAACGTTCACCCCGAATTGCGTCCCGGAGCCGAAGAACTCGCGCACGACATTGGCCCGCCAACCCACCACGACCAGGAAATCAGTCACACGAGCGAGCTTCATCCCTTCGATAATGTGCTGGAGGACGGGCTTGCCGCGCACCAGCAACATCGGTTTCGGCATCTCGCTCGTCAGCTCGCGCATGCGCGTGCCCCGTCCCGCCGCGAGCAAGACAGCCTTCCTGATTTTCGTCATCCCCATCTTTTCTCCTGCACCTTCACTTGCACTTGTCTGCGAGACAAAGCGAAACACAGGTCGGGGGTGGCAGAGGACGAGCTTCTTTGGCGACTCGTCAGGCGTACGAGAGAAGGCGGGGGCCCCCTGGCAGCTCGCAGCCGGTGGGTGCTGCAAAGCGCGGGGTACCACCGGAACAAGTGGATCTGCCGTGTTGGGCACGCATGCAAAAGCGGCGCGAGGACGCGCACGCACTCCAAAGCAGGCTGCGCCTGCAAAATCTTCCGCGCGCCAGCGCTTTTGAGTGCGGTGCGTCCTCGCACCGCTTTCCACACGCGCGGCAAGCTCACCGCGCCTTCGCGCCAGAGCCGCAAAGGCTAAACCACCGACGTTAAACAGATACGCGCGCCCTCCCGACGATTTGTCGCCACCATTCGCCTCAGTGTGGTAGATCGAGGAATGCGACCCGCAAACAAGGTGCCGCGCTTGCGAAGACAATTGCAATCTGGTTTTGATCGGTTCAGCGTCGCGCCATGCGAATGCAATTCCTCGCGAAATATCGCGAGAGCGGGCTGCTTTTCATGCGCGTCAGCCTCGGCGTGCTCTTCATCATTCTGACCGGTCCAATCCTCCTCGCTGGGCCAGGCAGCTGGGCAAACTTCGGAAGCGCGATCCAAAACATCGGCTTGCGGTCGCATTTTCAATTTTGGGGTTTCCTCGGCGCGCTCTCCGGCTGCCTGGGAGGCGCGCTGATGATTTTCGGGTTGTTCTTTCGGCCAGGCGTTTTGCTGGTGCTCGGCATTACCCTTGTGCATACGCTTGGCGCGCTCGATCGGGCGGGGACGTTTCGCGTCGCGCTCGGCGCGATCGAACTCTGCCTGGTGCTGGCCTCGCTGCTGTTCGTAGGGCCCGGGAAGTACAGCGTAGATAAGAGCTGAACCGTAGCCCCTGCAGCCTTGTCGGCCCGGTCGCGCGCGCTACCGTGCCGCGGTCAGTGGAGAAAAGGCGGATCCGTCCGCCTGAATTGGAACATTCAACTTCAGGCCGGAAGGCGTGTCGCGCACCCCGGCTGCGCCCTTTTGCTTGTTCAACGTGTCGAGGTCGCGCCGGACCTTGCCTTTGTTCGAGCAGTACAACATCGCAGTCTCGTCCGTCACCAGGCCTGCCGCGCAGGCTTTGAGGAGCGATTGATCGAAAGAATGCCAGCCCAATGTGCTGCCGGCTTCGATGATTTCGTGGAAGCTCTTGTTCTCCGATTCGCCGTAAAGAATTGTCTCGCGCGTGCGCAAACTGCTCCCCATGATCTCGCTCACCATCAGCCGCCCGCCGCTGACCTTGCTCACGAGCCGCTGGCTCACCACATAGCGCAGCGTTTCGGCCAGGCGCTGCCGCAGTTGCGGCTCTTCTTCGCGGCTGAACATCCCAAGGATTCGGCTGATCGTTTGTCCGGCGTTGATCGTGTGCAACGTGCTATAAACCACGTGGCCGGTCTCCGAAGCTGTCATCGCGATCTCCATCGTTTCGCGGTCCCGAATTTCACCGACCAGGATGACCTTTGGAGCCTGTCGCAGCGCGGCACGGAGACCGTCAGCGAAACTGTGGAAATCCTTCCCTAATTCGCGTTGGCTGATCGCGGCGCGCTGATGTGGATGCAGAAACTCGATCGGGTCTTCGAGCGTCAAAATGTGGATGTCCTCGGTGCGATTCAGCTCGTTCAGAATCGCTGCCAGCGTAGTCGTCTTGCCGCTTCCCGTCCCGCCCGTGAGCAGGATGATCCCATTTTTTTCCTTAACGATTTCGTGGAAAACGGGCGGAAGGCCGAGCGTTTCGATGGTGGGAATTTCGGATTGTAGCTTCCGCATCACGATCGCGAAGCGGCCGCTCTGCTTGAAAATGTTAACTCGGAAACGGGCGATATCCTGCACTGCGTAACTGCAATCGCACGATCCGGTGATGGCGAGCTCCGTTTTCAGCCGCTCGTTGCCGTTCATGATCTGCGCCGCCATCTGTTCGATCAGAGGAGAGCTCATCACCCTCGTATCGATGGGGAAGTCCTGCAGTCGCCCGTGCGTCTCGACCAGGGGCGGCTTACCCGCGACAAACAGCAAATCGGAAACGCCTTCGCCGCTTTCCAGCATCCCGGAAAGCAGCCCATCCAGAATCTCCTTGTTCATCCGTGCGGGGGAAGAGAGCTAAGATCATGCCCGAATGAGACGGATTTCACCGCCGCCGGGTGCCGCCTTCCGTGGTAGGCCGGGGTCCGGCCCGGCGCGGTGCACTTTCCTCAGCCGGTCTTTGTCGTTACCGCTTTACGCACAATCTGGCTGCGCACCCGCTCGCCCAGCAGATCGAGAGCGGAGACGAGCAGGAACATGAAGAACAGGACAGTCGCGAATTTATCCCACTGATAATATTCCTGATAGGTGTGCAACTGGAGGCCCACCCCGCCGGCCCCGACGATCCCCACGATTGCCGCCGCGCGAATGTTGTACTCCAGCATCCAGAGCGAATAGCTCCAGACCAGCGGCTTGGCGTGGGGCCAGAGGCCGTACTGAAAGGCCTGAATCGTGCGCGCCCCCGTCGCGCGCAGCGCCCGCGCCACTTCGATGTCTACTGATTCGAACGCGTCGCTGAAGAACTTCCCGAGATAACCGATGCTGTAGAAGGTGAGCCCGATCACGCCCGCGAGGGGGTTCGGCCCAACGATCGCTACCGCCAACAGCGCCCAAATCAGGCTTGGGATAGTGCGGATGGCATTCATGAGGAACCGGGAGGTAAACACGAGCCAGCGCGGTGACAACGTTTGCGCCCCCGCGATGGCAATCGGCACCGATGCGATAATCGCGAATGCCGTCGCCATGACCGCGATCTGAAATGTCTCCCAAAGGCCGAGCAGCGTCCGGCCGGTGACGGAGAAGTCCGGCGGAAAAAAATGGGCAAGAAAGCCGCGGATATTGGCCACGTAATTCAACTCGCGGCCAGAACCGCGCAGCACCCCGGCGGAGCCGATCACGGCCACGACGAAGAGAAGGAGCGAAACGTTGAGCACGCCCAGGTGCTCGTGCCATTTCAGATCGACCGGCGGGACGTTGATGCGGCCGCGCGCCTGCGCGGGTGGCTCAACCAGGGGAGGCTGCATGAATCTCCCGGATGCGCCATTTCTCCGGGTTCATCGGATCGAGACTGAGCGCATAATCGGCGAAACGCTCGAGCAACGCGGCGTCGTGCAGCACGCAGAAAACTGTGCGCCGATTTTGATGCGCTTCCTGTCGCAGGATGCCGAGGACCCGTCCACAAAGATAGGCGTCGAGATTCGAGACCGGTT
>JBHENA010000025.1:0-419 GCA_046262275.1 Chthoniobacterales bacterium | reverse complement strand
TTCTCCACCTGAGGTATCGGCAGCGCGGCGATGCAGATGATCTGCCAAACCAAGGTCAGCCAACAAGAGAGCTGCCGCCTCCTTGTCGTGGCGCGGGAAACGGAAAAGCGTCTGCCACCACGAATAACGCGCGAGGCGGCCACAGAGCACGTTGCGCAGGACGCTGCTGTTCTGCGAGAGCAGCAGGTTCTGGAAGATAACGCCTACGCGCTTCCGATAGTTCGGCGCCTGGTGGAGGCAGCCTGCGTTGCAGGAAAACGTCAGGTCACCTTCGCTCGGCCTGGTCAGGCCGGCGAGGCAGTTGAGCAGACTCGATTTCCCAACCCCAGACGGGCCAACGACCGCTACAACGCTCCCGCGCGGGACGTCCCAGGTCAGATTGCGAAAGAGCCAGCGGCCATTGCGGTGCAGGCCCAGCT
>JBHENA010000024.1:0-21589 GCA_046262275.1 Chthoniobacterales bacterium | reverse complement strand
GAGCGAATCTATGGCTGGACCAGGGAGGAGACTGCCGGCGAGAATGTTCACAAACTGCTCAAGACGAAGTTTCCTAAAGATGCTTCAGACCTCGAAAGAGCCCTCCGCGACGATGCGCATTGGGAAGGCGAGTTGGAGCAGGTAACGCGGAACGGCGCGCGCATTTGCGTGGCGAGTCATTGGACGCTGAAGGACACGACGCCGAAGTCGTCGCGTCTTCAGATCAACACCGACATCACTGCGCACAAAAACGCCGAAGATGCTCTGCGCCAAAGTGAGGAGCGCTACCGGCGTTTTGTCGACGAGGACCTCACGGGCAACCTCATCATGCGGCCCGACGGGACGATTCTGACCTGCAATCCCGCGTTTATCCGCGCCTTTGGTTTCTCCTCTGCGGAGGAGGCGCTGGCGACGAACTTCATGTCTCTGCTGCACAATCGCAAAGACGGGGCGGAGCTCGTCGCGCGGGTGCGTGAGCAGGGCACAATCGAGCGGCACGAATTCGAAATGCGGCAGCCTCGCGGCGATGCGGTCTACGTCGCAGCCCGGCTCGTGGGGAGCTTCGATGCGAACGGAGAACTGGTCGAGATTCAGGCCTATCTCTTCAACGACACGAAGCGTAAACGCCTCGAGCAGCAATTGATTCAGGCGCAGAAAATGGAAAGCCTCGGGACACTTGCGGGTGGGATCGCGCACGATTTCAACAACATCCTCGCCATTATCCTGGCCTACGCTTCACAGCTCGAGTCAGGCAAGGTGAGGCCGGAACAAATCGCGGGAGCGGTCAAGGTGATCAAGGAAGCGGTCGAACGCGGCGCGGCGCTCGTGCAGCAACTGCTCACCTCTGCGCGGCAGACAGAGGCGCGGCTCTCCTCAGTCGATCTCGACGCACTCTTGCGCGAAGTGCAAAGAATGCTGCAAGCGACTTTCCCGAAGACGATCACGTTCCACCTGCATCTGGAGCCGAACTTTCCGCTCGTCACCGCTGACCGCAGCCAGATCCATCAGGTTTTGCTGAACCTTTGCGTAAACGCACGCGACGCGATGCCAAACGGCGGCGACATCTATCTAGAGACCTCGCTCGTTCCCGGCGAGCAGATCGCCCAATACTTCAGCGGTGCGGAGGCGGAACGCTACGCCTGCATCCGGGTCCGGGACACCGGCTCGGGGATCGCGCCGGAGGTGAAAACCCACATCTTCGAGCCGTTCTACACCACAAAGGAACGGGCGAAGGGAACGGGTCTGGGTCTTTCCGTGGTTTACGGCGTGGTCAATAACCATCATGGCTTTGTTCAGGTGGAGAGCGAGCCGAATCGCGGCACGACGTTCAGTGTTTACCTGCCGGTGGCGCGCGCTTCCCAGCAGGTCGCCGGCAGCCTAACGCGCGGTGGATCACCAAAGACCGGCCAGCCGCAAACCATTTTGCTGGTCGAGGATGAAGAAATGCTGCGCGAACTGGGGATCGAGATTTTGTCGGGCGAAGGATATCGCGTCATCCCCGCCAGGGATGGGATCGAGGCGGTCGATCTCTTCGCGACGCACCGCGACGAAATCGGTCTGGTGGTTTGCGATCTCGGCTTGCCGCGGCTCGGCGGCCAGGATGTCTTTAAACGAATGAAAGAGATCAAACCGAGCGTGCGCGCGATCGTCGTGAGCGGCTACCTCGAGCCGTCCATTCGCTCAGAAATCCTGAAAGCGGGTGTGATCGACACGATCCAGAAGCCGTATGATTTCCGGGAGATGCTGGAGCGCATCCAGTCAATCATCGGCGACGCGCAAAGCGAAGACGATCATCCGCAGCTGTTCTGAGTATCCTGCGATCTACCGAAGCCGCTACCGCGGCGTGATCTCCGCGGAAGGCTTCTTTGCTTGCGCCACGCGCACCGCGTTTTTCCGCTGGTTCATCACGAAGGTGTTGTTGTCGCCGTAACGCGCCCACGGCCCGGACGGCACATCTTTGAACTCGACGAACTTCCAATCTGTGACGTCGGTGTCCTGCAAGCCGAGATAATCGCGAACCGCTGGGGAGACATCGAGCCCCGCGCCCTGGTTCAAGTTCGGTTTCGGACGTTCGTTGCCAAAAACATACTGCCAGTGATCGGTTCGAAACGGCCCCGCATCTTCCCACTGCGCATAAACGGTTTTGTTGCCTTTGCGAATCGCGATCCAGCGGCCCTTGCAAGTGGAGACTGCGGGGCCTTGATACGCTTCCTTGAACCACGGAACCACGTTCGGCGCCTCAGACCGGTGGCCGGTGCGAGCTTTGTCATTGTAGGGAAGCGCACAGTAAAATGGATTTTGCTGCGGCGTGAAGTTCACCGGAATGAAATCGCGCCGGTCCCCAGGATCGGGGTTGTCGTAGCCGCCGTAGTTCCTGGTCCAGTTCGCATCCCAGGAGCTGGATTTGTTTGGCACAGGGTTGTTCGCGGTCGGCCTTTCACCGATCCAGAACACTGTCGTCACAATGTTCTGTCTCCAGGGAAACTGACGCGTGGCAGCGGGCGCTGCCGAAAGCGTCCGACTGGTGGGCGCGAAAACGAGCGGTCCGCCGCCGCTCCTATTGCTCTCAGCAGGACTGCCGGCCTTCTTGCTCACTTTCGACTTGGCAACAGGCGCCTGCGTCGTGACGGGCTGCGCAAAGAGCGACGTAATCGACGACAGCAAAACAGCAGCCGTATGGGTAAGTGTTCCGGGTTTCATAGCGCAAACAACACCGCAGCCTCGCTTAGCCGCGAGGCGAGAAAGATCCACTTTTGGTTCGAATTTCGCGGCTTCAACGCGTGCAACCTCGCTAATTTACCTCCGGGCCAGCGTGCGGCGCGCTTTCTCGACCAGTGCTCTTTCTTCCGGCAATAAGCCTGCTTTTTCGCCTAAATCAAGAAACTCCGCCGCCCGCGCCTGCTCCCCCGCGGCCGCCAGGACGACGCCATAGTAGGCGGCGATCTCCGGTTGATGCAGCTGCTCAGGAGTCAATCCGCTCATCACTTTCAGCGCCTTTTTCGTGTCACCCGCGGTGTAAAGCGCGAAGGCGTAGGTCGAGGCGAAAGCGGGGTTCGCGGGTTCTTTCTCGTAGAGGTCGCGCGCGATGCTTTGCCCGCGGTCCGCGTTCAGGTTCAGAAGCAGCGAAAGCTGGGCGAGATTGTTCTGCACGTTCCGATCGTCGGGCCGGAATTGCTGCCGATGCAAGAGGACGCGGTAGAGGTCGCTGGTTTCGCCATTTTTGGCGAAGTAGTTGTAGAGCGCTTGCAAGGCCGCATCGCCGTTGGCCGGATCTTTCGCTGCCACCCAGAGGAGCTCAATCGCTTCATTGCGCCAGGCCCATTTCTGCACCACCTCAGCCAGCCTGAGCGCCAGCTTCGGGTTTGCCGAAACTTTCTGCAGCGCTTCGCTCCATTGCACCGCGGCCTCTGTCTGGTCCCCGAGCTCGCGGCTCGCCCGCGCCGCCAGCGCGTTCCGCAGAAAGTCCAGTCCGCCCCAATCGCCGCTCTTCACCATGCGTTGCATGCCGGCCCAATCGCGCAACGCGATGTATGAATCAGACAGCGCGATCAGAACGTCGCCGTGCGTGGCGCTCTCCGGCGGAAGCTGTGATGCCCAGGCAACCGCCGCAGCCGGCATCCGGTTCCCGTTTAGCCACGTGAGCAACTCCGCGATGGAATCAGGCCGTTCCGCGGCGGAGTTCTTCAGCTCCTGGAGGAGCGAGGAAAAACCGGGATCAGCGGTTTCGTTCAAAGCTGAGAGGAGGAGCAGGCGATCTTCGAAGGTTTTCTCCGGAAAGCTGTCGAGCTGGCGTGCAAGCGTGACCGCCTCTTCGAGTGCTTTCGTGCGCAACGAATGCACCAGGAGCCGCCGTGTTGCGTCCCGGCGCATCATTGGTTCGCTCTGCAATTGTACAAGCGCTTGCTTCGCCTGGGCGCGAATCGCGGGATCGCTCGATCCCAGCTGCAGAGTGGCGAGCCGCGCCACATTCTCTTTGTTTGATGGGTCGAGCCGAACTGCTTCGCTAAGGTGCTGCTCCGCCTCGACCGCGTTGTTGCGGGCCATCGCCAACTCTGCCGCGAGCGCCAGATACTCCGGTGTACTCTTCGCGCCCTCCGGCAGCTTCCTGAGGGCGAGGTCGAGATTCGCCTTGTCGTCGAATTGAATCGCGGCGCGGGCCAGCGCGATGAGATCGGTCGCACTCCCGGGGGTGAGATCGACCGCGCGACGCCGCCAGTCGATCGCCGAGCGCGAGCCCGCCTTCTCGGAAATGCGCGCCATGATCCGCGCGCCGGGAGCGCTCTCCGGATTGATCTGCAGGATGCGTCGTGCATCCAGGCTGGCGCGCTTGAGATCTCCCTCGTTCACGAGCGCGTTCGCCTGCGCGACCAGGCGCCGCTCCTGCCAGGCGCGAAAAGTTTTGTGACCGAATACGCCACCCGCTACCAGCAGAACG
Source organism: Chthoniobacterales bacterium (assembly GCA_046262275.1). Lineage (GTDB taxonomy): Bacteria > Verrucomicrobiota > Verrucomicrobiia > Chthoniobacterales > UBA10450 > JACCTI01. The sequence continues at coordinate 17,154 of JBHENA010000024.1, read as the reverse complement.
ATAATGGCAAGCGTCCAGAGGGCGATCTTGATGATGGAGCGCTGGATTTTCTCGTTTGGATCCTGCAAGGTGTGAAAGCTTTCTTTTGTGCCGTTCAAAGTCAACGCGTGGAGCGCTGCCCGAAAATCGAATCAGCCAGCAGTGCCTTGAAGAGAGCAGCCTGCGCGCCACTCTGCTTCCCGGCTCTCCCTTTGCAGGCTCGCAATGTGCTAACCTGACTCTCCGTCAGCCCGCATGAACGCTGCTACCGTCTCCGCCGACCTTCCGGCCACCGCCGCCACTCGCAACAAGGTGGACTGGCTCGCCGTCGCCACCTTCGGACTGCTCTGGCTGGAAATCGTGGCGCGGCTCCGCTTTGAGTGGTCGGTCAATCCGCAATACGGCTACGGCTGGACGGTTCCGTTCCTGGCAGGCTACATCTTTTGGCGCCGTTGGCAGCGCGCGCCTGCCAGAGCAGAACCCGTCTCGGCCCTTCTACCGGTCCTCGCAATGATCGGCGCCGCCACCCTCCTCGTGCCAGTTCGTTTGATACAGGAAGCAAACCCGGACTGGCGACTCCTGAGCTGGACAATGGCGCTCGCCGGCATCGCGATTTCGCTGGGCGGCACTTATCTCGCGGGCGGAATCCGCTGGCTGCGGCACTTCGCCTTCCCGTTTTTGTTCTTTCTGGTTGCCGTGCCGTGGCCGACGCAATTCGAACAGGCGGTAATTCAAACACTCATGCGCGCGGTTGCATCAATCAATGTCGAGGTGCTGAACGCAATCGGCATTTCCGCCGTGCAAATGGGTAACGTGATCGAGGTGGGCTCCGGTTTCGTAGGGATCGACGAAGCCTGTACCGGCGTCCGTTCATTGCAGGCCACGTTTATGGTCTCGCTCTTCCTCGGCGAGTTCTACAGCTTCTCTGCTGGGCGACGTCTGATTCTGGTCATCGCAGGGGCTTTGCTGGCGTTTACTTGCAATCTCGTGCGCACATTTCTTCTGGTCCACGTTGCGGAGCAACAGGGGACCGCCGCGATCAAGAGCTGGCACGATCCGGCCGGACTGACGATTCTGATGGCATGCCTTTTCGGGCTTTGGGGCGTAAGCATGCTTCTGGGCGGAGCCAGCCAGGTGGCGCCTGCTCCGGCGCGTGCGGAAACGCGTAGAGCTTTCCGCCTCCCTCGCCTTCTCCTGGTCTGCCTCCTTCTTCTCACTGTCGCCGCGGAAGCGGGAACGCAAATCTGGTACGGGCTGAGCGAAGCGCGGGCCGCCCGGGTGGAGCCTTGGAGCGTGGCCTGGCCAACGGAAGCACGGAATTGGAAACAAATCCCAATCGCGGATCAGGCGCAGGAGCTTCTGCGTTACAACGAAGGCGGCGGCGGCACCTGGAGCGGACCCGATGGACGGCAGTGGACGATGTACTTTTTCAAGTGGCTACCTGGACGAACTGCCGGCTTGTTCATCAAAAATCATCGGCCCGATGTTTGCCTGCCTGCGAGCGGGATGACCCTTCGCGGCGGAGTGCAGAACAAGCTGTTGAGCGTGAATGGCGTGACGCTGCCGATCCGCTCCTATGTTTTCGAAAACGGGCCGTCAGTGCTTCACGTTTATTACTGTTACTGGGACGGGAGCCCTCCGGAAACGGCGCCGCAGGACCAGGAAACCTGGACCGCCGCTGGGCGGCTGGACGCGGTCAGGCGCGGTAAGCGCGAGATCGGAACGCAGATGTTGGAGATTGTCGCCTCCGGCTATGCAACCGAGGAAGAGGCAGAACGGGCTGTGCGCGAGCAGCTGAGCGCGGTCGTGCGCCGCGGCTGAGGGCTGCCATTCCCGCGCGCCGGTCAATCTCATTCGCGTGGGACGGGCTTACGCGGTAGGTGTCAGGATGCGTAGTCGCCCTCGTTCTATGCTCGCCAGTTTACTCCTGCCGGCATTCGCCGCCGCCACTCTCCTGGCCCAAACTTCTCCCTGGCCGTTTCCGCCGCGGGTGCCGGTTGGCTCCAAGAATACCGCGGCCGCTGGCGGGCCTTCGTTTGCCGCCGCCTTTTGGAACATCAAATGGTTTCCGGGCGGCCGGCCAAATGCCTACAAAGGTGAGGAAATCCGCCAGACCCGCGCCGTCCATTCCGACATCACGAAGCTGGCGGCCGATGTAATTGGTTTCGAAGAGGTGCGGGATTGGCCCAGTGCCGAGCTCGCGGTCAAACCGCTACCGGGATTTAAAGTTGATGTCTGCTCGAATTTCCCACCGCGCGAAGGCCAGAACCAAGCGCAGCAAGTCGCGCTGCTGAGCCGGCTGCAGCCGATGAGCGCGTGGGCGGAAGAATGGAAAGCCGGCGGTGCGCTCACGCCCCCGCGCGGTTTCGCTTTTGCTGCCTACGAGCTGGCGCCACGGCACCTGCTTCTCACCTATGTGGTGCACCTGAAAAGCAATCGCGGCGACTTGGCGGAGAACACTGCCCTGCGTCAGGAATCAATGCGGCAGTTGCTCGCGCATATGAAAGACATGGAGGCAGCCTACGGCAAACTTGGCGCGCTGGTCTGGGTGGTCGGCGGCGACTTCAACACCGCGCCCGATGATCCCCGGTTTGCGAAAGAGCGCACCATCCCGGACCTGACGGCTAACGGCTTCCAATGGTGCTGGCAAGGCATGCCCTTGCAGCAACGGGTGACGTTGCCACCGGACAAAAGATTCCCCGCCGCCTGTTTCGATCACATCTTCTATCGCGGAGCCAGGCTCGAGAAAGCGGAAGCGCTCGCGACCTCCGACACGGCCAGCGATCACCGCGCGATTCGTGCGGCCTTCAGGGCGGGCGCACGTTAATCCACAAACTTTCCTGGATTCAGAATACCCCGTGGATCAAGCGCGCCCTTCAGCCGGCGATGCAGATCGCGCGAGACATCACTTGTCGCCTGCGGCCACCATCGCTTCTTCGCCAGACCGATGCCGTGCTCGCCGGTGATCACCCCGCCCCATGCCAGGACTTGCGCGAATAATTCATCCAGCGCCCGCTCCACCCTCTCACGAACCGCAGCGTCTCTGTTGTAGCGTTCGGCCATGATGTTGATGTGAATGTTCCCGTCACCTGCGTGGCCAAACGCCGCCACCGGAAAGGCGTGCTTCTTCTGCAGCGATTCCGCAAATTCCACCAGCTCGACCAGGCGGCTGCGCGGCACCACGATGTCCTGATTCAATTTCGTGAGGCCAGTAGCCCGAAGTGAATTGCTGAACCCGCGCCGCAAAGCCCAAAGGCGCTCGCAATCGGCTTCTACGGTCGCGACCTCGAGCATGTTTGGCTTCTTCGCCGCGACGAGCTCACGCAGCTTTCCCATCTCCACGCGGACCGTTTCGGGCTGCCCATCGACATCCACCAGGAGGTGAGCATTGCCGGGCGCAACCATCGAAGCGCCAAGGTCGCGGCGCGCGGCTTCCAGGGTGAAATGATCTGCGATCTCAAGCGATGACGGCAGAAAGCCTTCCGCAAATATCTGCTGCACGGCCCCGGCTGCGCTCGACATCTTTTCAAAAGCAGCGGACAAGGTCGCGCGGGCCGGCGGCAGCGGCAGCAACTTGACCGTGATCTCCGTGACCGCGCCGAGCATCCCTTCCGATCCGACAAAGAGACCGATCAAATCAAAGCCGGTCTTGTTCTTGTGTACGCGTCCGCCGGTTCGCAACACTTCGCCGTTCGCGAGCACAACCTCCAGGCCGATCACGTAGTTGCGCGTGACGCCATACTTTAGACAACGCGGACCGCCCGCATTTGTCGCGACGTTGCCGCCGATGCTGCAGTCTTTGAGGCTGGCCGGGTCGGGAGGATAAAAGAGCTTTTGCTCTTTGGCCTTGTCCGCCAGATCGGCTGTCATTACTCCGGGTTCCACGACGGCGATCGCGTCCGCGAAGTTGATCTCCCTGATCCGGTTCATGCGCGCGAGCGAGAGCACGATCCCGCCGCGCACCGGGACGCAGCCGCCCACGTAGCCGTAGCCCCCGCCACGCGCGGTAACGGGGATGTTCTTTGCCGACGCGAACCGCAGCAGCGCGCTCACGTGTTCGGTGGACGAAGCGAAGACGACCGCCTCGGGAGAGTGGCTTGCGAACCACTTGTCGCCGCTATGCGCCGTCAGTGTCGGCACGTCATCCGCGACGATCTCCGTCCCGAGCAGCGCCCTTAGCTCGCGTGCCAGGTCCATGTCATCCCGAGCGAAGTCGAGGGATCGGGACCAAGGGCTCCCCTGCGCTCCCGATCCTTCGACTGCGCTGTGCTTCGCTCAGGATGACTGCGAACGAGGAGGCGCTCACATTCCCATGATCTGGTAACCGCCGTCGACGTAGATGACCTGTCCCGTGATCGCGGCCGCGCCGTCGCTCGCCAGAAAAACGCCCGTCTCGCCCAGTTCCGCGGGCTCGCAGCTGCGCTTCAAGGGCGCATGCTCCTGGTAATGCTTCAGCATTGCGCCAAAGCCGCTGATCCCGCGCGCGGCGAGCGTATTGACCGGCCCGGCGGAGATGCAGTTTACGCGAATCTTTTTCGCGCCCAGATCGTAGGCGAGATAACGCGTGGAAGCTTCCAGACTCGCTTTCGCCACGCCCATGACGTTGTAATGCGGCACTACTTTCTCCGCGCCGTAATACGTCATCGCGAGAATGCTGCCACCGTTCGTCATCATCGCCGCCGCTTCGCGGGCAAGCGCCACAAGCGAGTAGGCGCTAATGTCGTGCGCGGTCCGAAAAGCCTCCCGCGTGGTGCTGACGAAATCGCCTTCCAGCGCCTCCTTCGGGGCGAACGCAACCGAGTGCAGCATCAGATCGACCCGGTCCGTTTCGCCGCGCACCTTCTGGAAAAACTCCGCGATGTCTTCGTCCCGGCTCACGTCGCAGGGCCAGAGGGGAGTGCCTTCACCGAACTCGCCCACCAGTTCTTCGACGTTCTCCTTCAGCCGTTCTCCCTGATAGTTGAAGAGCAGGCGCGCGCCGGCTGCGGCCCACGCTTTCGCGATTGCCCAAGCGATGCTTCGCTTATTTGCGACCCCGAAAACGACGCCGGTTTTTCCTGCGAGAGGCTGCTGCGTCATGGCGGGTCACGATACGCAGCTTGGAGGACGAGCCAAGATCGTAGCGCAAGTTTGTAACTTGCGACAGAAACAAGCGGCAGGTTAAAAAAGTTGCCCCACGTTCAACACGCGATGGCGTGTCGCCGGCACACGCCGGAGAGCATTGCCCACAGGGCATTCAAGATACGTTCCACTGCTGCCGTGATGGACACGGCGTTATCGTCGTCTACGTAGTTGCTCAGCATCTCGCGCTCGGCCGCGGAGTGCTCGCGGTCGGCTTCGACATGCACGCTGAAGTACTCATAGGCTGTCGGATCAGTAAGGCCGTAGTGCTTCTTCAAACCCTCGATCTTTGATTCCGAGACGGAAGGTATCTGGCTTTCGTAGGCGTAAAGCGCCGCCAGTCCTTCTGCGCTGGAGCCATTACCACAGATGTCGCGGAAGCTGTTGATCAGGCCGGCAGTCTCATTCTGCTTTTCGGTGGACCGGACTTCGTCGCGGGACGAGCCGAGCGCTTCCGTAAAACGCAGCCACAGCTCAGGATGATTCGGGTCGCCTGCTTCTTCGTCGATCAGATTCGACAGAATCTGTCTGCGCGTTGCCTGGTCATCGCACTGCGCATGCAGCGCAGAAAGGTAAGTGGGGAACGCCGCCACGTGATGGTAGTATTGCTGCGCGTAATCGGTGAGCGCTTCCTTGCTCAATTCGCCACGTGTCCAGGCGAGGTAAAACGGATGCGTCAGCAGGTGTTTGGCTGCGATTTGTTGATCAATGGAGTCGAGATGTTTGTTCATGGGAGTTGCTTTTCCAGGCGGACAGCTTTTCCGGTTTCGAGCCGGACGGAAAGAAAATCTTTCGTTTCTTCTGCTAGCTCTTTTGAAGGATGTGCTTGATGCCACGGATCGGGATCACCACCCAATCCGGGCGGTTGTTCAACTCGTAGCCAACTTCATAAACGGCTTTGTCGAGGAGATACGCTTCCAGCAACACGCGCAGCTCATCTTCGCCTTTTGGAATGAATGAGGCGCCCTCCGTCACCTTGAGATAGCTCTGCAAAAAGATGCTGCTCATCTGACGATACCAGGTGTCGGCCCAGCGCTCGAGGAACGGGATGTCCTCCGCACGCATCGCGGGTTGCCAGAGGGCGCTGTAGGCGGCGTACTGGAAGGAGCGCATCATGCCGGCCACATCGCGGAGGGCCGAGCGTTTCAGCTTCCGCTCGCTAAGGGCCCGCGCGGGTTCCCCTTCGAAATCGAGAATCACGAAATCCTTTCCGGTATAGAGCGCCTGGCCGAGATGATAGTCGCCATGAATCCGAATCTTGGTGGCGGCGGAACGCTGCTCGAGGATGCGCTGTTCCTGCGCGAGGATCTGGTCTTCGGAAGCCAAGACCTGTTCCGCTTCTGCGCGGAAGGCGTCGGGCAGGTTTGGCAGTTTTTTCTGCAGCAGACCGAACGCCTTGCGTAGGGAGGCGCGCATCGACTGAAAGACCGAACGCTGCGATAAGGCGTTAAAGGGCTCAGGCGCGAAGGCGCGGTCTTCCGGGTCGGAAGCGAGCGCCTGATGCAGCTCCCCTGTGCGCCGGCCCAAGAGCTTCGCTTTCTCGGGATAAACACCCCCGATCAGCTCGTTCAGAATGCCCGCCGTTGGGATGCTGGCGTCCTGCAAGTCGGCTTTGCGGCCCAGCACCCGCTCGTAAAACCGGCCGACTGAATCGAGCGTCAGCGCCCAGGCGTCGCCTTCGTTGGGAGCGGCCGATTGTAAAAGGCAAAGTACCGTTGGTTCGCCTTTGGCGCGGCGGTATTCGATGGCTCCGGCAAAGGCAGGCACATGTGGAAACTTCCGCTTCTCGGTCAGGAACCTTGTCACTTCCACGTCCGGATTCACGCCATCCTCGAGTTTCCGGTAAAGCTTCAGAAAAAACCTGCTCTCAAACAGCATCGAGGAGTTGCTTTGCTCCGCCGTCAGCACGTGCGAGGACGGTACCACACGTTCCGCCGCCAGCGCGGAACCGGGCACGCCCGACAAATTGCCAGATCGCCCTTTCCAGTTCTTTCCTTCCATGATCGAACGGAAAAGCTGTTCACGGAAGGCGGCGTCCCAGATTGCATCGTGCAAGACCGCTTCCTCGGTGCCGCTAAACCGAACGATGATCGAGTGCGGCGCGGTTTGGGCAATCGCATGCGCGCCCTCGCCCATCGCGATCTGCACCGGCAGGGCGTAGGTCTCCGGGCTGCCATCGGCGTACGTGATTTCCACGAACCAAAACTGCGCGCCCACATCCGTGAGCGGCACTTGTTCGGCGATGCGCAGCTCCCGGATGGAGCGTGCCTTCGCCCCAAACCAACGGCAGCCGCGGATGAAATCGGGCAGGACCTCCCGTTCAAACCGGCTCCGCAGACCGTCGTTCAGTAGATTGTGCAGAACCGGCGCGGCGGCGAGGGTCGGCACCACGCGTTCCTGCTGGACGCGCGTGGAATCGGGTTGCGGCCGAAGCGCAAACCAGAAATTCCCGTGCGGTCCGAGCGTGATGGGATACGCCGTCTCCCTAACCGCGGGAAAGTGATTTTGACTGAAGACCTCCATCAGGGAACAGCCGGCAAAGCGGGAGAGGTCGAGCTCCACCACCTGCGAAAAGCGCGAGAGATTCGCCACCACCAGGATGCTTTCGCCTTCAAACTCCCGAAGAAAAGCGAGGACTTTGGGATTATCGGGATGCAGGAACTGGAGCGAACCGCGCGAGAAAGGCTTAAAATTCTTCCGCATCCCGCCGCATCCACCAAAGGAACGAGGAGAGGTTCTTCTGCTGGTTCTCCACGTTAATCGCTTCGTAATGATATTCCGGGTCAATCGTGATCGGGAGATAGAGCTGCTGTGGATTGGCTCTGGAGAAGCCGGCGTTGCGGTCGGCGCTCCACTGCATCGGTGTGCGACAGCCGTTGCGATCGCCCAGGTACATGTTGTCGCCCATCCCGATCTCGTCGCCGTAGTAGATCACCGGCGTCCCCGGCATGGAGAGGAGCAGGATGTGGAGGAGCTCCATTTTGCGGCGGCTGTTCGCGAGTAAAGGTGCAAGGCGGCGGCGGATTCCGAGATTGATCCGCGCGACAGGATCGTTCGCGTAAACGCGCCACATGTAATCGCGCTCTTCGTCGGTCACCATCTCGAGCGTCAGCTCGTCATGATTGCGCAGGAACATCGCCCACTGGCAGTTCTCCGGAATTGGCGGTGTCTGCTCCAGGATGTCGACGATCGGAAAGCGATCCTCCATCTGCAGGGCCATGAACATCCGTGGCATGAGCGGGAAGTGAAAATTCATGTGCGACTCGTCGCCTTCTCCGAAGTAAGCGACGGCGTCTTCCGGCCATTGATTCGCTTCCGCGAGCAGCATCCGGCCCTGGAACTTTGCGTCCACATGGGCGCGCAACTTTTTCAGGTACTCGTGCGTCTCGGGCAGGTTCTCGCAGCTCGTCCCCTCGCGCTCATAGAGATACGGCACCGCGTCGAGACGGAGGCCGTCCACACCGAGCCCGAGCCAGAAGTCGCACACCTTCTCCACCGCTTCATGCACGGCGGGATTGTCGAAGTTCAGATCCGGCTGATGCGAATAGAACCGATGCCAAAAGTAGGCTTTCGCAACCGGCTCCCACGACCAGTTTGAAGTTTCGAAGTCTTTAAAAATAATGCGCGCCCCGAGATATTTCTCCGGCGTGTCGCTCCAGACGTAGATCTCGCGTTCCGGGGAAGAAGGCGGTGCACGGCGTGCCTTTTGGAACCAGGGATTTTGATCGGAGGTGTGGTTGATCACCAGCTCGGTGATCACGCGCAACCCGCGTTCGTGCGCGGCCGCGAGAAACGCCTGGAAATCCTGCAGCGTTCCGTAATTCGGATTCACGTCGAAGTAATCCGCAATGTCGTAGCCGTCGTCGCGCAGGGGCGACGGATAAAACGGCAGGAGCCAGATGGCGGTGACGCCGAGTTCCTGGAGATAGTCCAGCTTTTCGATTAACCCGCGAAAATCGCCGATCCCGTCGCCATCGCTGTCGTGAAACGTTTTGACGTGCAGCTCATAGATGATCGCGTCCTTGTACCAGAGCGGGTCGACTGCTAAAGTCTCCGAGGCTGCGCCCGACATGCGCTAACTTCTGGCGCACAATACCGGAGCGCGCAATCTGCGTCTTCCGGCCACCGGATTGCGAAAGATATTTGGCCGTTTGGTGAGGCGCATTCGCGCATTAGCAAACAGAAGGCCTGCTATGAAGATGCGGTTACCATATCTTTGCGCGACGATTGTAGTGCTGCTGACGAGCATGCACGCTCCGGCATGGGCAGAGATCACATATCTGCAACTCCAGTCTGACGGCACCCATCGCCTGCGGCAGATGAACGCCGACGGCAGCGGCGACGTTGCCATCCCCCTACCCTTCGCCACGATGGAATATCCCACCTGGTCGCGCGACGGCGCACTTCTCGCTGTGACTGTGCCGGACCCTTCCCGGGCCTTTGATAAAACGCATAACGTTTTTGCGATCTCGGCAGCCAATGGCGCAATCACGAAGCTGACCAACTACCAGCAGCAAATTGATCAGATCAACCAAATGCAAAATTACGTCCTGGCGACGCACAAGGCGTTCTCGCCGGACCGCGCCGGGCTGGCTACCTTCTCGCTCAACGCCGTCGGTCCCATCGGCGGCGGGGTGAACACATTTCCGGTTCTCGAAATCCATCCGGTCAATGCGCCGGGAAATGCTTTGATTATGGGAGTTGGCTCGAGCAGCAATCATATTCACGAGGGCGAAGGGGTCGATTGGGCGCCCAACCGAAACGTGCTCGCAACGGCGCTGGGATCCAGTGCGCCCAATCTAAGCGGCGAAGGAACGAGCGGGGTTACCGCGCTTTTCTTTGTCGAGCCCTCTGATCGAGCGTTGATCCAGGGGCAGGTCCAGCAACTCACATTTCCCCGCGCGGACGTAAACATCAGCACAGGCCAGGCGTGGGCGGAACATGATTACCAGCCGAAATTCTCTCGCAACGGCGTCGGTCTCGCCTATGTCCGCTCATTTCAAATGCAGACGCTCCTCGATCTGACCAATCCCACCCCTTGGACGCAGTCGTTGCGCATCCTGAACCTGAATACGGGCGCGGAGACGCAAGTCATTTCGTTCCAGCCCGGCTTCTATGTCAGCAACATTAGTTGGTCGCCGGATGGCGCGCAGCTGGCATTCGACATCGGTGTCCAGGCGATCAGTCCGATTGGGATTCCACTCAAGCAGGCGCGGCCCGAAACCAACCAGGTCTATGTCATCAACACCGATGGGACCGGCTTGGTCCAATTGCGAGGGAATGGCAATAGCTCGCCCGCTTTCGGTCCGAGGTTGAACACGGCGCCGCCCGCGCGAACCCGTTTCGAGACAGAATCCTTACCGGTCGGAGCGAAGTCGGGCGCCACACACACCGTCATCAGCGACAGCTTGATGAGCGGCAACGCTGGCACGCTCATGACCAACACAGCTGTGGGTTCATTCGTCACCTACACTGTTCCAGTAGCTCGTCCCGGGGCTTACCGCGTAAAAGTGAGGGTCAAGACAGGCGCCAACCGAGGTAAATTCCAGCTCAGAATCAACGGAGCGAAACAGGGTGCGGTTCAGGATGAGTACTCCTCTGTCGCGAAATATCAGACCCGCGATCTTGGCTTAATAACCTTTGGCAGTGGCGGCAACAAAGCGTTCAAGTTCACAGTCACGGGAAAGAATCCTAGGAGCGCTGGCGTTACACTTGCCTTCGATTCGATCGACCTGGTTCGACAGTAGCCAGGGTTCACCTTTCAGGAGGTCTTGGACTTTGCGGACCTTGCCGGAAACGAAAACCCCCGCCGGGAATCCCAGCGGGGGCTCGTAACTGACTTACTGCGCAACGTTAGCGCTTATAGGCAGCAGGCGTTGCCCGGGAAGCAGCAAGAGCCGCCTCCGCAGCAGTCGCCGCTCGAAGTCACCGGTGACGTGGCTTCGGCAGCTCCGATGAAGAGCGCAAGCGATGCGATAGCTAAAAATAGTTTCATCAATTTCTCCTTTTCGAGGAATTGCTTGTGAACCTCGCCCGCCGCAAAAATGCGGTGGCGAGCCGGTGCGGTCTTAGCACACGCCGCGCGGAGGCGGCACCGGCGGGCGCTCGGTGCGCGTGATTTCATGTACGGTGGCGGCCGGAAAATCCATCCCGCGCCGGTCCGGCGGAACAGGAGAATCGGTCCTCGCCGCGTAGAGCACGAGAGCCGTGCAGAGGAGACAGCAATCGGTCTTCTGCTTCTCGCTCCCGAGGCAACCGAAGCAGATACTCGCGGTCTGCGATGCCATCGCACAGCAGCGTTTGGGTGGCGGCGCGCTAGCGCGAACCACCATCGCGGGCGCGAGTGTCGCCAATGCGAAAAGAAGCACAGTCGCGCAGAGGATGGAGAAACGGCGCCGCACCACCGCTCAAGGTGCGCTACCGCTCGCTGGAGTCAACCGCGGCAACGTTGCCGCGCTAGCAGTCGCTCGCCACCGACTAACGAATCTGTGTCGCCTGGCTGGCCACGCACTGCCACTTCCCATTTCGCTGGCGCCAGGTATCAGTGAACCGGCGCCTGTTCGTGAACCGTTTTCCACTCTTCGTCGTGCCGGTTTCGGTTGCGGTTCCCGTCACCACCGCCACGCCCGGGCCAAGGCTGCGAACGGACATCCCCCGCGCGCTGGAAGACTCATAAACGTTTTTGTCTCTCCCCACTTCGTAGAGCAACGTCGACTTCGAACCGACTTTGCCGGTCGAAGAGGTCGCGACAAAGTCTTCGGCCAGCAGTTCATCGATCGTTTCGACATCGTGATCTTTAATGGCCTTCTGCCACCTGTTCTCAAGGGCGCGGAGGTGGGAGGCAGTCGCCCAACCGCCTCCGTCAGAAAGGTCGAATGTTGGTTTTGAGGCCCGCGCAGTTTCAGGGCCAGGCGGTGCAGGGCGCCGTTTCGTCCAGGAAGCACGCGGTTCCACTGCGCGGACAGGTTCTTCGCGAATCACCCGCTCGGGCTCCGTCTCGGGAGTTTCGGTCGGTTTCGGCTCGGGAGTTGCCTCTTGAGCAGCTTCCCGTTTCGGAGGAGGGCTTTCTGCCGGCGTTCGCGTTGCCTCCGCGGGAGGAGGCGTCGTGGGAGTGGCGGTCGGAGTTGGCTTGGCCGCGGGAGTAGGCGTTTGTGCTGCGGGCGTCGGACTTTGTTTCGGTTCAGGAGAAGGTGTTTGCACCGCAGGCGTCGGGCTTCGCTTTGGCTCTGCTGTGGGTGTCTGTGCCGCGGGCGTCGGGCTTTGTTTTGGCTCTGCTGTGGGCGTCTGTGCCGCGGGCGTCGGGCTTCGCTTTGGCTCTGCTGTGGGCGTCCGTGCCGCGGGCGTCGGGCTTCGCTTTGGCTCTGGTGTAGGCGTCTGCGCCGCGGGCGTCGGGCTTCGCTTTGGCTCTGGTGTAGGCGTCTGCGCCGCGGGCGTCGGGCTTTGTTTTGGTTCTGCTGTGGGCGTCTGCGCCGCGGGCGTCGGGCTTCGCTTTGGCTCTGGTGTAGGCGTTGCTGTCGGCGAAGGAGAGGTGCGCCGGATAGGAGCCGCGGCATCCTGCGCCAGGAGAGACCCTGCAAAAGCCAACAAAATCAGCACGAGGAAGCGATGGATGTTTTTCATCTCGGTCAGCGCCGTGAAAATGCGCAGTCCCGCGGATCGTAGTGTGGAGCCTTTTACCGGGTCAATACCATTCCGCGAGGCTCCTCCTGCGCAAGTGGCGGCGCTTCAGAACCGACCCGCAATCGGCCAGAGAGCAAATCTGTTGGACGGATGCAAGCAACCGCACTAAAGCTGCATACCTCACATGCAACGCTCCTCCGCCTCGTGCTGTAATTTGCATTCGTTAGGCGTGAAAGTGCGGCCAAGGGCCAGGGCGGAACATTCCCAGTGATGAATCCTGCTGGTAAGGAAGGGACCACGTCCGCGGCGGACGGGGCTTTGCCGTTAAGAAGCCATGCTGCGAGCCCCGAGCTCGCGCCGGGCGCGCCCACCGATCTGGAATTGATGCAAGCGATCCAGGAGGAGGAGCCGGCGGCCCTCGAGCAGCTTTACGATCGCTATAACGGGATCCTAAAAGCGCTCATCCTGCGCGTAATCCACAATGAGGCGGAGGCGGACGACTTGTTGCAGGAGATCTTCATGGAGATCTGGAACCAGGCGAAAAATTTCTCCGCACAAAAGGGCAAACCGCTCGGCTGGATGGTGACACTTGCCCGCCGCCGCGCGATCGACGGACTGCGGAAGAAACAAGCCTACGCGCGCGCGGAGGAGCGCCTCCAGACCGAGGTGGAACAGCAACCGGACGCCTGGGTGCACAACGCCACGGAAGAGGAGATTACCTTCGGGGACACGCGGATCCTGGTTCGTCGCGTCATCAACACCCTGCCGCCGGCGCAGCAGCAGGCCATTAACCTGGCATTTTTTCGCGGCATGAGTCAGCGCGAAATCGCCGCAAAAACGAATACACCCTTAGGCACCGTTAAGACACGGCTCGAATTGGGCCTGAAGAAAATCTACGACGGCCTGAAGGAACTGAAAGATGAGCTTTGACGAATTCCAGAATCGCGCCCGTCTTTACGTGATCGGCGCGCTGGAACCGGAGGAGACGGAGGAGTTTGAACAGGCACGGAAAGAGTTCGCGCAACAAGGGGAAGAGTTTATCGCGGAGTGCTACAACCTGCATGAGGCGTTCGCCTTAAGCCTGAAACCGGCAAAATCATCCGACGCCTTGAAGCAGCGCCTGATGTCGATGGTGCGACAACGGCAGACGAAATAGTGAAGGGGCACCGCCCGCTCTATCAGCAGACGGTGGGCGAGTTGACGGAGGCCTAGCCGCCGATCTCCAGTTCCCGCAGGATATACTCCTGTAGGAAGCCGTAGAAGTTCACCTGGAAAAGACTCAGATCACGCCGTGAGCCGATCGGCGAGCGGTAGTGGTCGGAAAGTTCGCCCTCCGTGAAGCCGCACTTCGAGGCGATTACTAGTCGCGCCTGGTTGAGCGCGCTGAGCCATGCTTCGGCGTGTTTGGTGGGTATGCGCAGGGTGCAGTTTGCGAACGGCCTGGTCTTCCCGTTCAGCATATCCAGGTCGCCGACCACCGTCTCGGTCGCCTTACGAAAAAGCCGCTGGAGCTCGGGCTGGACGTAGAGTTTCCACTCTGCGCAGATTTCCGTCTCGGCCGGGTCGGCTGGCGCGCTGAACAAACGCTTCTCCGCGGTTTCAAGACCTTCGGGATTTGCGCTCTCCGGAATCTGCCGGAGCAGCTCGGCGAGGAACGGATCGAGCTCCGAAATCTCGATGCTGTCACCTTGGCGCCGGATTTCCATCAATTCGCCCGTTCCAGGGTGGCGAGCAGCAGGTAGCCATGCAACTGCTGAACATAAAGCTCCGCGCGCTCCCGCAGTCCGCTCCAAACAATGGAGCGGCCCTTATGATGCACCTCCAGCATGTGCTTTTCGGCTTTTTCTTTGCTGAAGCCAAAGACCTTCTGGAAAACCATCGTCACATAGCTCATCAAATTGACGGGGTCATTATGCACCACCACCTGCCAGGGTAGATCAACCTCTTCCTCCTCCCGCGTCTCCGATTCGACAACCGGACTCTCGGTCCCTATGGCAGAATGGACGGCGGAAAGCACCTGCGATCTTGTTACCAGCGCGACTTCCACCATAGCCCCCCGTGGCTGTCCGCTCATGGCCGGAAAACTACCATACCATGTCCCCAGTTCAAACGCTCTACCCTTTGCGCCGGTCTAACTTACAGGCCATCCGCCAGGGAAAGAACGCGCGTTTGCACTCTCTCCATCTCGCGCGCACGTGCCGGCGTCGTGTCGTCAAAGCCTGCCAGGTGCAACAACCCATGCACAATGTAGAGCCTGACCTCGTTCTCCGCGGATGTGCCGAAGCGATTCGCATTCCGTAACGCGGTTTCCACGCTCACAAAAATCTCGCCGTGCTGGAAGGTGATCACATCGGTCGCACCTCGCAGGTTCAAGAACTCTTTGTGCAGCGCCGCCATTTTGCGGTCGGAGATTAGCAGAATGTGGATGTGCGAGAGGCGCGTCAGCTGGGCCGGTTGGGGCTTGCGCAATCCGAGGCAAAGCTGTAGCGCCCGCTCGGAGAAGCTTTGAAGCTTTGGCAGGTCGAGGCGCTGTTTGCGCTGTAGAGATCGCACAACAAGCTGCGGTTCTTGCCGCAATGCTATACCTCCTCCCATTGACGTCGGCGGATTCATCATTCGATCCCCATAGCTCATATGAATCGTACAGGATTTGTTGGCCTGGCAACGCTACGCCGGCGGCCGCTGTTCCGCCTGAAAGTTCCGTGTGATCAAGCGGGCGCCTTTATTGAAGGTGAAATAAGCCCAGGCCCATTGCAGTAGAACGGCGACGCGGTTGCGAAAGCCGACCAGAAAAATGATGTGGACGAAGAGCCACGCCAGCCAGGCGGGAAACCCGCTGAAATGGACGAAATTCAAATCGGCGACTGCCTTTTTGCGTCCAATGGTCGCCATGCTCCCCTTGTCCCAATACCAGAACCGTTGCGGCTTTCGTCCCTCGATCATGGCGAGCACATTGCGTGCGGCGTGCCGGCCCTGCTGCATCGCCACTGGCGATACGCCCGGCAGCAGCTTCCCGTTCTGGTGCGCGAAATGCGCCAGGTCGCCTATGACCTGCACCTCAGGATGACCAGGAATGGTCAAATCGTCGTTCACCATCACCCGGCCGGCGCGATCCACCGGCACACCCAGCGTTTCACCGAGCGGAGAGGCGTTGTTCCCGGCCGCCCAGATTTTCACGCGGCACGGGATGAACTCCCCTTTCACTTCCAAGCCTCTTTCGCTGAGGTTCGTGGCGTGGACGCCGGTGCGCACTTCCACTCCGAGCGACCGCAATTGCTCGAGCGCACGCGCGGAGAGATCTTCCGGAAAGCCGGAGAGCACTCTCTCATCACCCTCGATCAGGATGACACGAGCGTGCGACGGGTCGATGTGCCGAAAATCCTTCGCGAGCGTATAGCGTGAGATCTCCGCGATCGCACCGGCCATTTCTACACCCGTGGGTCCACCGCCCACGATCGTGAAAGTCATCGCCTCCCGCCGCGCTGCTTCGTCAGAGATTTTGTCCGCGTATTCGAAAGCCATCAGCAGGCGCCGCCGAATCTCGATCGCATCCTCCAGGCTTTTCAGACCGGGGGCGAGTTTCTCCCATTCGTCTTTTCCGAAATACGAATGACGCGATCCGGGAGCGAGGATCAGGTAGTCGTAGCCTACGTCCTGGTCGCCAGTGGTGAGTTTTCGCGCTGCTACATCGACCGATTGCACCTCGGCCAGCATGACATCGACATTCGCATACTTGCTCAGAACGCCTCGAATAGGGGCGGCGATGTCGGCGGGAGAAAGAGCTGCGGTGGCAACCTCATAGAGAAGCGGCTGAAACAGGTGGTAGTTGGCGCGATCGATCACGCTCACGCGCACCGCTTTATTCGCGAGCACCTTCGCCGCTTCCAAACCGCCAAAGCCGCCGCCGACGATGACCACGTGCGGCTTTTGAGACGGGAGATTTGCCATGACCAGGAAATCAACCGAACAGGTCGCGCAAAACAGCGGCGAGATCAGCTTTCGTGAGACGGCGTTCGGCGATCCCGATCATGGCGTCGTAGAGAGGAGTGGTGCTTGTGCGTGTCGCGACGCCATTTAGTTCAAGAAAGGACAGTGCTGTCGCAATTGCGGTACGCTTGTTGCCATCGAGACATGCCTGCGCCTGAGCGATGTGAAAGGCGTAGGCCGCCGCAATCCCGAAGAGATCAGCCCGCCCGTAGTGATAGTCGTTCAGCGGCTGCTCGACTGCCGATCGCAGTAATCCCTCGTCGCGGACACCCGCACTTCCGCCGTGGCGTCTGAGAGACTCCTCATGCAGACGGAGCACTTGCTCGTAACTGACGAAGACTGGCTCCATTATTGAGCCAGCTTGCGCAGCAACTCATCGTGCTTCTCGAAAACGCGCCCGGCGGCCTGATCGAGCTGCTCGTCGGTCGCGTATCTCGGCTCCTGCGG
>JBHENA010000023.1:21236-21645 GCA_046262275.1 Chthoniobacterales bacterium | reverse complement strand
ATTCAGACGTGCGGATGATGACCGACGCCGGCTGCAAATTCGCCTATTACCATCCGATCGCCTCCTGGCGCATGGACCGGAGCAACCGCCGATCGCACCGCCGAATTCTGGTCGTGGACGGGAAAATAGGGTTCACGGGTGGCGCCGCTTTCTCGGATCAATGGAGCGGAAACGCGCAGGACAAGGATCATTGGCGCGACACGCATGCGCGCTTCGAAGGCCCTGTCGTCACGCAACTACAGGCGGCGTTTCAGGGCCACTGGGTGAAAACTTTTGGTGAGACATTGACCGGAGCCGGACAATTTCCCGCCCTGGCGCCGGCGGGAGAGATGAAAGCGCAGATCGTCGAATCGCGCTCTTTTTCCAGCGCGCCCGTGCCCATGGCGCAGGCGGTCAGCTTCGCGGCCGC
>JBHENA010000023.1:9404-21226 GCA_046262275.1 Chthoniobacterales bacterium | reverse complement strand
AACCCGTACTGTACGCCTACGGACGACCAGGTGGACCTTCTCGTGAAAGCGGTGCAACGGAGAGTCGATGTGCGTTTTCTGCTGCCGGGTCCGCATCATGACCAGCCGCTCACACAATCAGCCGGCCGCACCGCCTATGGCCGAATGCTGGAGGGCGGCGTCAAAATTTTCGAATATCAGCCGACCATGATACACGGCAAATCCATGGTCGTGGACGGGGTCTTTTCGATGCTCGGCTCCTCAAACCTCGATCCCCGCTCGTCCGAAATTAACGAAGAGCTCGACCTTGTCGTCTACGACGAGGGCTTCGCCCGATCGATGGAGACCGCGTTCGAGAAGGACCAGGCACAATCGCGCGAATACACCCTGCAGGAATTCAAGAATCGATCTCTCTGGGAACGCGTGACCGAATACCTGGCAATACCATTTCGAACTCAGTTGTAGCGGCGGCGCAGTTGGGGCGCGTCGCAGGTTGCATCGGCGCGTCGACATTTTGGCGGCTTCTCCTACACTGCGGCTCACCGCAAAATGGAACCTCGATCATTGGATATCGCCGCTTTGCGTCATGAGTACGTCGCGCGCGGTCTCCGGCGGGCGGATCTTGAAGCCGATCCGATCAAACAGTTTGGCAACTGGTTCGGAGAGGCAGCCGCCGCGCAGATCCGCGATGTCAACGCTATGAGTCTGGCGACCGCGACTCGCGACGGCAAACCGTCCACTCGGATCGTGTTGTTAAAAGCAATCAGCGAGGACGGATTCGTGTTTTTCACCAACTACGAGAGTGAGAAAGGGCGCCAGATCGCGGAAAACCCGCACGTGGCGCTCAGTCTCTTCTGGGTGCAACTGGAGCGCCAGATCCGGATCACAGGCGAGGCGCAAAAAACATCGCGGGAGGAGTCGGAAGTTTATTTCCGTTCCCGGCCGCGCGGGAGTCAGCTCGGAGCCTGGGCCTCGCAACAGAGCGACGTGATCGAGAACCGTGAGGTGCTGGAATCAGCACTGGTCGAGATAACGGAACGCTTCGCGGGGGGGATTGTCGCCTTACCGCCGCAGTGGGGCGGTTACCGCGTGAAACCTGCGACGATCGAATTCTGGCAGGGCCGCCCGGACCGGCTTCACGATCGCTTCCGTTATTCTCGCGCAGACGATGGAAGCTGGCGGATTGAGCGCCTGGCACCGTAACGCCGTTATGTTTTAGCTATGCCGGCGATTAAACCGGGCAACCTCGCGCTCGGTTTCGCGCGTGGTGGCGCGCTTCTTTAAGTCCGCCCGCTTATCGTGCGCAACTTTCCCCTGCGCTACGCCGATCTCAGCCTTCAGCCGCCCCTGCTTCCAGTAGATGCGCAGGAGCACGAGAGTGCGGCCGGCGATTGCGTTTTCCGCGTAAAGCTTCTCGATCTCATGGCGGTGCAAGAGCAAACGGCGGACGCGTTTCGCCGCGGGCACTTCGTGGCTTGCGCGCTCGTAGGGCTGGATATCCGCGTTGTAAAGAAAGGCCTCGCCTTTCTCGATCCGCGCAAAAGCGTCGCCGATGTTCGCTTTGCCAGCGCGAATCGATTTCACCTCGCTTCCCTTAAGCTCGATCCCCGCCTCGTAGCGCTCGAGGATGTGAAAATCGCGGAGGGCTTTGCGATTGAGGATCGACTCAGCGGCCATCGTGTTCGTGACACAGGCAGCTTGCCCGTGAAATTGCGTGAAACGTGCCGCGCCTCAGACCGAGGGGAAGAGCCGCGGGACGAACTAGGCGTTATCCGCGGGGTTACTCTCCGGCGCGAGCTCGTAAGTCAGCTTTCCGGCGATGATTTCCCGCAGCGCGATATCCGTGAGCGAGGAGCGCGGCGTGGCTTCGACCAGCGGGCGATGGCCCAACCCCAACTGGCGCACCCGCCGAGAGACGACGTTGATCAACAGTTGCTGATTCGGGATCACTTGAGCTGCTTCCTGGAGGAGTTGGCTGGTCATATTGCGCAATGAACGGACGGCTCGGCTCGGTTCCGTTGGGAAGTGGAGGATGGTCGATGTGTCGCTCGCCAGGACCGGTGAAGTAATATTCGAAACAATCATCAACGGAAAAAGAGAGTTGTGACCTTGCGGGTCGTGCAAGGGGCTGTCAACCGATTTGTTACTGCTCGTTTTCGCGTTCGAGAAACTGTCGCGAACGCAGGAAGGAAGCCGCTTGCCAGCCGCGCCGGAATACGCGAAGTAGTGCCCGCCGAAGTTCGCCGGAACCTTTCGGCCATTAGATCGGGCTGTGGCTCAGCTTGGTAGAGCGCCTGCCTCGGGTGCAGGAGGTCCAGGGTTCAAATCCCTGCAGCCCGAGATCGTCACTGCGGTTTAGCGCGGGCCAGACAAGCTCGCGCGCGCCTGCCCATGAACGACACCGTCCTTACCACGATCGCGATTACCGGATTCGGGGTGGCTTTCTTCCATGCCGCCATTCCTACCCATTGGCTCCCGTTCGTGCTCGCTTCGCGCGCGCAGCACTGGGGCCACGCAAAAACGCTGGTCGTGACGGCTCTCGCCGGCACCGGGCATGTTCTGGTCACCGCCGCGCTCGGCTTGTTGATCGCATGGTTCGGGATTGCCCTTACCGAGGAAATCGGCAGCTGGTTCCCGTTCATCGCAGGTGCGGCGTTGTTATTGCTGGGTGTTTTTTATTTGTATCGCCAATTCACGGGCAGAGGTCACGCGCATCACCATCTCTTCTGTGGGCATCCTCATACCCACGCCGGCGAGCTCCAGCATCAACCCGAGAACGCGCCGCCGATCGCCGCGCGACCTGGTGCTGCCTCGGATCGCGTCGCCATCGTCAGTCTTTTAACACTGCTGACCTTCTCCCCCTGCGAAGCTTTTCTCCCCATCTACGCTTCAGGCGTGCGTTACGGTTGGGGCGGTTTTGCCCTCCTCACCGGCATCCTCTCTGTCGGAACGGTCGCGGGCATGGTCCTCTTCACCTGGCTGACACTGGCCGGTGTGCAAAAGGTTAAGCTCGGGCTGCTGGAGAAGTATGAAAGCGGACTGATCGGAGCGCTGCTCTGTGCAGTCGGCGTCTTGATTATCGCTTTCGAGAAATGATGGTGCTGTCATGGCTGCGGAACTGAAGATCGGCGATCCGGCGCCTCAATTCTGTGCTCTGGCGGTCGGCGGCAAATACGGCGCCGGGAAAGACGTTTCGCTCGAGGACTTCCGGGGCACATCTGTTGTCCTCTATTTTTATCCGAAGGACGATACGCCGGGATGCACAGCGCAAGCGTGCGGCTTGCGTGATTCCTGGCCTGACCTGAAAGATCGCGCGGAAATCTTTGGCGTCAGTGTCGATTCGCCGGGCAGCCACGAGAAGTTCATCAACAAATTTCAGCTCCCCTTCCCGCTCCTCTCCGACCCGGCGCACAAAATGGTCGAAGCCTACGGAGTATGGGTGGAGAAAAGCATGTACGGGAAGAAATACATGGGAGCGGAACGCAGCACTTTTGTCATCGACGGCGCTGGCCGCATTTCTGCCATCTTCCGCAAAGTCAAACCGGAGGAGCATGTCGAGAAGCTGAAAGCGGTGCTGTCGTAGCTGGCTTTCGAAGAACGGAGTTGCAGTCCTTCGCATCCGATGCTTGCATGGCGCTCCCGAAACGCGGGACGTTCAAAGCACCTCTATGGGATCACTGAAGAAGCGCCGGAAGGCGAAAATCTCCAAGCACAAGCGCCGTAAGCGCATGAAGGAGAATCGCCATAAGAAGCGTTTGCGCTACAAGTCGTAATCGCTCCTCGCGCTTCCATCTCCTCGCACGCCGCACGAGCTTTGCAGCGCGGCTCGCTCGGCGGCTTAGATTGCACCCAAGGACGCCCGCCGCTACAGTTGCCAATATGGCCTTGAACAAGCTGCGGCTTTGCTTCATGGCACGTGCTTTTCTCCTGGCCGGGTCTTGCTGGCTCGCGGCAGGCGTTGCCATCGCCCGACCTCCCGCTTCCGCGCCGCCTTCGGTTCCCGCAGTCAGTCGGGCACCACTGAAACACGGCCCCGCGCTTGATGATTCGGTTCGGCTCGTCCCGGCGCCGGACCTGGCGCTGGACCCCGCCGCGATCCGTAAAGCGGACGCGCTCGCAAACTTCGTCGAAGGCGCGCGACTGGAAGAAAGTGGCGAGATCGACGCAGCGCTCGCCGCCTATCAAAAGGTGCTGACGGTCGATCCGGGCGAAATCGAGCTCGCCTCGCGCGTCGCCTCGTTGCTCGCGAGGCAGGAAGATTTTCCGCGCGCGATCGACATCTTGAAGGACGCGATCAAGGCTAATCCGAAAGAAACAAGCCCTTATCTCCAGCTTGCGTTTCTTTACGCCAAATACCTCCAGAAGCCGGAGCAGGCATTGAAGTATGCCAACCAGGCAATCGCGCTCAATCCCGAGGAGATCGACGCTTACCAGCGGATCTACGAAATCGAGCTGACGCGAGGCGATGCCAAAAAAGCGCTCCTCGCGCTCGACCAGGCTGCCAAAGTCCCGAGCAAAAACCCCGGCTTCTGGATACGCCTCGGGAAACTCTACGCCTCCATCCTTTTCGACGGCAATACCGAACCGAGGCCGGAAGATCTGCGCCGGGTAAATGCTGTCTTCAAACGCGCGGCGGAAACAGCCGGAGATGATTCTGGCGTGATCAAGGATGTGGCCGATTACTTCGCCGCTTCGCAACAGATTCAGGAAGCGATTCCTCTTTACCTGAAAGTGCTGGAGCTGCAGCCGGAAGATTCGAATGCGCGCGAGAAGCTTGCCACCGGTTTCGTGCTCACCAACCAGCGCTCGAAAGCGATCGAGTTGCTGCGCGAGATTATCAAGGAATCACCCGAGAAGTACCAGCCTTACGAGCTGCTGGCGCAGTTGCTGGATGACGAAGGAAGAGCCCTTCTGCGCGCAGACCAGCCGGAGGCCGCAAAAGCCGAGTTCGCGAAGGCGGTCGCGAACTACGAGCAGAGCCTGCTGATCAATCCGAACCATGGCCAGACTTATCTCCGCCTCGCCGAGTTGCTCATCGGCCCGTTGAAAGAGAGTGAACGCGCTGAGAAGATCCTGGTGGAGGCGCGCGCCAAATTTCCGCAGGCGCCCGAGTTCACCTACTTCCTCGCGCTCGCCCAGCGAGAGGCGAAACATTCCCAACAGGCTCTTATCACTTTTGAAGAGGCGCGCCAGGAAGCAGAGGCGACCGCCACGGAGCTGCTGACGCCGCGCTTCTTTTTCGACTACGGCGTCGCGGCAGACCAGGCTGGTTTCTACGACAAAGCGGCTGACCTTTTCAAAAGGTCGATTGCGCTCGATCCGGCCCGGTCGGCGGAAGCTTGCAATTACCTCGGTTTCATGTGGGCAGAGCACAACATGCGCCTGGATGAAGCGGAGGAAATGGTGAAGCAAGCCCTTGAGCTCGATCCGGACAATGGCGCTTACCTCGACAGCCTGGGCTGGGTGCTTTTCCGAAAAGGCCGCTTCGAGGACGCGCTCCGCGAGCTACTCCGCGCCGCCCAAAGTCTGACGCGCGACGACCCGGTCGTTTTCGATCACATCGGCGATACCTACGCGAAGCTGAACCGCATTCCGCAGGCACTGGAGTATTGGCAGAAAGCGGTCGCACTCGATCCGGGCAACAAGGCGCTGGCAGAAAAAATTGAGAGCACCAACACCAGGATGAGCAAAAGCGAGCCACTCAAAGCGATCCCAGTTCCATAGGCGGTGGGGCGCATCTCGCGCCACCTGACAAATGCCTTCCTCCTCCCACAAGAAGTATCCGACCGCCTGGCAGCGCAAGACGATGTGGGCCGCGCTGACCGCGCTTTTTATTGTTCTGCTCATCCTCATTGTCGGTTCTGTCGTCTGGCTCATGAGCAACCTGATCGGCTTTCTTCAGCCGATCCTGATCCCGGTCGCAATCGCGCTCATCCTCGCCTACCTCCTCGACCCCGTCGTGACGCACCTGAGCGAAACGCGCATGAGTCGGACCAAGGCAGTTGTCCTGCTTTTCGCGATTGCGTTCCTCGCGATCAGCGCGCTGCTCACGTGGCTCGTCCCCACAATTTCGATGCAAAGCGCCGCGGTTACGCGCGAGTTGCCGGCCTACACCAACCGGGCGCGGGAAAAAGTTGTGGACCTGATTTATCGCTACAACAGCACCTTCGGTAGCAACGCCCCCGCTGGAAAAACCAAGGCGCCATCGGCCGTGACGACGTTTACCAACTGGCTGCTTGCCTCCCCAAGTCATCCTGCACGCGCCGCTGAATCGGCCGCATCACCCTCTCCCGCACCTCAGGACGGCGCGGTCGATCCAATGCGAGCGGAACGGGAGTCGATTGCACCGCCACCGCCGAAGCTCAGTTCCGCCGAGCGCCAGCGGATTGAGGATTGGGTGGAGCGACAATTGCCCAACCTGCAAAGCCAAATCCCGAACCTGAGCGACAAACTTTGGAACATCCTCAAGACCAGCATCGGCGGTTTTCTCGGCGTGACCGGTTTTCTGCTCAGCCTCGTGATGGTGCCGATCTACCTCTTCTTCCTGCTCAAAGAGCGGCCCGCAATCGAGCGCCGCTGGAAGGAATATCTCCCGCTCCGCGCCTCGCCGCTGAAGGATGAAGTCGCGACCGTTCTCACGCAGATCAACAACTACATCATCGCTTATTTTCGGGGGCAGCTGCTGGTCTGCGTGATCGACGGCCTTCTCATCGGCACAGGGTTGTATCTGCTCGGGCTGAACTTCGCGCCGCTCATCGGGTTCCTCGTAATGTTCCTCACCATGATTCCCTATATCGGCATTGTGGTTTGCTGGGTGCCTGCCGTTTTGATCGCGGCTGCGCAATGGGGCGATTGGACGCACCCGTTGCTTGTTACCGTCGTCTTCTTTGGAATTCAGAACGTGGAAGCGATTTTCATCGCTCCAAAGATCGTGGGAGATTCTGTCGGACTCCACCCGATGACGGTTATCGTTTCCATCTTCGTCTGGGGTCTGCTCATTGGGGGATTGCTCGGGCCCATCCTCGCTGTGCCGCTCACCGCCACGATTAAGGTGCTGCTCGCGCGCTATGTTTGGGGGCGTCGCCTGCGCGAACGTGTCGAAGACCAGATTGAAGAAGTCCCTGTCGTGCGGGAAGCGCACGAGCAGGCGATTGCATAGGGAGCTTTCTTCGGACGCCGCCGGAGCGCTCCGATTTGCAAACTTGCGTCGCCGCAAGGATAAGAGACCCGGCAAATGGCAACGCAGGTAAGACGTGTCCGGCGAAAACGGCGCCGTACCAGCCGCGCCCCGATCTTGAAAGGCCGTACCGCGATTTTTGCCGCGGCTGTCACAGTCGGGTTCATCGTTGGCTTTCTATTTCTCAGCTACGCGCCGCGCGCTTACAGCAGTTGGCGCGAATCGCGCCTGCTGCGCCATGCCGCCGACATGCTCGGCAAACAAGATCTCAACGAAGCTTCACACGCCGCTCAGCAGATGCTGCGGATACGGCCGGATTCACTCGCTGCGTTCCAGATCCTCGCGGAGGTCGCGGAGAAACAAAATCGCCCCGAGGCGGTCGCCTGGCGTTCACAGATCGCCCGCCTCGTTCCAAACAATCTCGACGCGCACCTTAATCTCGCTTCCGCCGCGCTGCGCTTCGGTCAGCTCGATACCGCCCGCCGCGCGCTCGACAACGTCACGCCGTCCGACCGGGAGAAGGCCGCCTACCATGTGGTCGCCGGCTGGCTGGCGCGCGCACAAGGCAACGACAAGGACGTCGAGGAGCATTTCGCAGCCGCGTTAAAGCAGGAACCGGCGAACGATCTTTACCAATTCAACCTCGCGGTCCTGCGCATTCGCTCCGAAGAACCGCAGGAGTACGAGGAAGCTCTCGCTACCCTCGAGCGCCTCCGCAAAGTGCCCGGCTTTCGCACCGGCTCCTTGCGCGCCCTGCTCACCGATGCAATCGGGCGCGACGACCTCGAACGCGCCGACAGTCTGGCTCAGGATCTGCAAATGTCTCAGCAGGTCACCTTCGCCGATTACCTTCTCTGCCTCGATTTTTACCGAAAGCTGGACGAGAAAAAATTCTCGGCCGTGCTCGATAAGATCAAGCCTGTAGCGGCGCGCACACCTGCCGATCTCGCGTCGCTCATGGATTGGATGATCAAGAATGGAATGGCCGCCGAGGTCTTGAAGTGGTCCGAAAAACTGCCGTCTGAAGTCACCACCGTTCCTCCACCTGCGATTTCGATCGCGGAAGCTTTTGCCGAGGTTAAGAACTGGTCGCGGCTGAAGCGCTGGACGCGGAACGGCGTCTGGGGCGACGCGGAGTATTTGCGGCTCGCCTACCAGGCTTACGGCTCGCGTCAGTCCAGGCAATCGGCCGCCGATGCCGAGTACGATTCCCTCTGGCGGTCAGCGGAACGCAACGCCAGTGAACGACCTGATCGCGAGATCAATCTGGCGCGCCTCGCCACGAGGTGGAACCTCACCGTCGAAGCGGAACATCTCTGGCAGCGTGTCGCGAAGCACGTACCCATGCGCCGGGAGGCGTTGGACGCGCTCTTCCGAATCTACCGCGCGAATAATGATCTGCGTCATCTCCTCGCAATTGCAAAGCAACTACACGAAAGCTCGCCTCGTGAGACGGCATTGACCGCGAGTTACGCGCGCCTTGCGCTCCTGCTGGAGCCAAACACGGACGAAGCACAACGCAAAGCAAAGGAGGTCTACGACGCTGCCTCGACAGACGTAGATTGCGCGATCACCTATGCCTTCGCTCTTTATGGTCTCGGCCGGACAGCTCAGGGTTTGGAGGTGCTGAATAAGCTGCCGCCGGAAGAATTACTCGTGCCACACGCGGCAGTTTACGCAGCCGTTTTACTCCTGGATGAGAACCAGCTCGAGCAGGCGAAGCCTTACCTGGAGGCGGCGAAGCAAGGACCGATCTACCCCGAAGAAAAAAAGCTCCTTGAGGAGGCGCTGGCGAAAGTTGCCGCGACGCCTCCCGCCTCGGCAGGACCGGTTACGCAGCCCTCTCCGGCCGCAGCGCCGCCGAAAGAGTCGCCAACGCCAGTCGTGCCAACGCGCGAATCGCCTGTCTCCACTCCGCCACCGCCGGCGTTCTAGCCGCGGCTCTGCGGGTTGCGCAGGCCTGAGCAGATTAGCAGGCCTTGCGCCGCACGGGAAAGGCTAGTTAGCTGCGCGACGTTTCGGCCAGCGCTCTCTCCAGGAGCAGAGCCGCCATCGGCTCAGTCGCTTTATCCAGAGCGGCGTTCGCTCTCTGCAAGCGCCGCACTTCGCCGGCAGCGAGCGCCGCGCGTAGCTCTGCCAGCAACTCCTCAATTCTGAGCTTTTCTTCGGGTGCGATCTGTTCCGCCAGCCTGCAAAAAGCAGTCTCAACCGCGCCGATCATCTCCTCCGCCTTCAGTTTTGCCTCGGTCCAGACACGTTCGTTCATGTCCTCGAACGCGTGATCCAGCGACTCCGCAATCATCGCTTCCACCGCCTCATCCGAAACATCCACCGCGCTGTTAATCGCGACGGTTTTTTCCCGGCCGGTTTTGGTATCGCGCGCCAGCACGTGCAGGATGCCGTTCACATCCATCTCAAATTGGACCCCAACGCGCGCCCCACCCTTCGGCGCAGGTTCAAAATCGATTTCGAACTCGCCCAGCGGCCAATTGTCGCGCGCCATCTCCCGCTCGCCTTGCAGAATCTTGATCCGCATCGAGCGCTGTTGATTCACGGCCGTGGTAAACATCTCTCCGGCTTTCACCGGAATCGTCGAATTGCGTGGAATGATCACGTTCATAAGACCGCCGAAAGTCTCGACCCCTAACGAGAGCGGCGTGACATCGAGCAGGACCACCTCGCGAACCGCTCCGGAGAGGATTCCCGCCTGAATCGTCGCCCCAAGCGCCACCGCTTCGTCCGGGTTCTGCGAGAGGTTTGGTGCGCGGCCGAAGATTTCCGCGACAACCGATTGCACGAGCGGCATTCGCGTCACGCCTCCGACGAGGATCACCTCATTGAGATCGCTCGCCGCAAGTTCGGCATCCGCAAGAGCGCGCACACAATGCGCGCTCGTCCGCTCCACGATTGGACGCGCGAGCTGCTCTAGTTCGTCACGCGCCAGCTCGTACTCGAAACCTCGCGATCCATCGACGAAGGGTAGCCGAATCATCGCAGCCGTGTCAGTGGAAAGCCGGTGCTTGGCGCCAATCGCTTCCTCGCGCAGTAGCGCATGCGTCCCGCTTGCGAACTCCTGGCCAGACCGCAAGCCAGAGGCATGCGCTACGAGCCGGCGGAGGATCGCCGCGTCGATATCATCGCCACCGAGTCGCGTATTCCCGTTCGTCGCCAGCACTTCAAAGACGCCATTGTTCAGCTCAAGGAGCGAGATATCGAACGTGCCGCCGCCAAAATCATAAACCGCAATCCTGGAGCGGCTCTTCAGTTTATCGAGCCCATACGCCAGCGCCGCAGCAGTCGGCTCGTTCACGATCCGCTCCACCGTCAAGCCCGCCAGTTCCCCTGCGCGTTTGGTGGCGGTGCGTTGCGCGTCATTAAAGTAAGCTGGCACCGTGATCACTGCGCGCGAAACCGCGCGGCCGAGTGCCGCTTCGGCATCAGCCTTCAGCTTCCGCAGCACCAGAGACGAGATCTCCTCCGGCGAGAAGTCGCGACCGGCGGCTCTTATTCGCAGCGGCCGGCCTTTCGCGCGCACCAGCTCGTACTCGACACCCGCATCACTCTCCGCGAGCTCGTCCGCGCGCAATCCCATGAAACGCTTCACGGAGTAGACGGTATTTGCCGGATTCAGCGCCCGCATCCGCGCTGCCGCTCGGCCTACCACCGGTTCACCTCCCTCTGGAAAATGAACAACGGAAGGTGAGAGGCGCTCACCATCCGCATCCGCCAGCAAAATCGGGAACCCAGCTTCCATGATCCCGATCAACGAATTCGTCGTGCCGAGATCGATGCCCACGATGTCGCTCATTTTGCAGCGAACTGTTCATTGAGACGGCTTCCTTCTCAACCTCGCGCGCGCAACGCACTTTGAGTGCGGCCCGCATCGCTCCGCTTTCCTCACGCGATCTCTGGCCGTGGCAGGAGCCAACCAGCCTTGCACGTGACGCTCTTCCGCGGCGTCAGCCGTTGTAGCGACGCCGCTCTGTCGGCGTATCGCGCACCCTCCGCAGTCCACACCTGCTCACGGCGACAGAGCGCCCTCGCTACAACAAAAGACAGTGCTCAGTCCTTATAGGGATCGACGATATGATTACCCGCCATCGCTACGCCCAGCGGTCGCAGCGTGTGCAGAACGCGAATCGTCCCCTCGTGCGCAGCGAGCACCTCCGGCAAACGTCGGTAAGCTTGAGGCGCTTCGTCTACATCACCGCCACGCAAGGCGACACCCTTCTGCGCGATCCATTTTGCCATTTCATCGTGGCGAACAAGTCCTGGCATGCGGATGCGCTTCCCATTCACTTTCTCGAATCGCCCTTTTGCCGCCGTCCGCGACATGATCCGGCCGGCACCGTGCACGGTCGAGAAGAGTGCCTCGCGCGCGAGCGGCGTGTCGATGCCTTCGATGATGACCGCATCGTCGCCCATGCTCCCGCCGATGAACCCGCGCTGACCCGGGAAAGCCGGAGTCGCGCCTTTGCGCACCACCCAATAGCACTCGCTCCCGTGTTTCTCGCGCCAGGCGAAGTTGTGATGGTTGTGCACCTCCTCGATCGCGTGTGCGCGCAAAATGCCGCGCACGACGTGGCGGGCGACCGCTTCGCGGCCTGCGTAAGCATACCTGCCCGCCAGCTCCATTCCGGCCAGATAATCGCGACCAATCTCGGAT
>JBHENA010000023.1:795-9394 GCA_046262275.1 Chthoniobacterales bacterium | reverse complement strand
CGGTACCAGCGTGGGCGGAACATCCATTCCATCCTTTCCCCCGGCCGCTGTCAGGAAGTAGGTGGCCGTTTTGTGCCCGAGACCGCGCGAGCCGAAATGCACGCCCACCCAAATCCGGTCCTGCGCATCCGCGAAAATATCGACGTAATGGTTGCCGCCACCCACCGTCCCAAGCTGCTCGGCCGCCATCGTTTTAAGTTCATGCAGCGGTTTTAGCCGCCATGCCGGATCCTCGAAGAGCGCGTGGTCGATGCGCGTCTTACTCGTCCGCCCCACGCCGAAGGAAATGTCTTTCACCACATCGTTCATGATCGTCTCGATCGCGGGTGCGATCTGCGTCCGCGAGGCGTCGGTCCGGATGGCGAGATTGCCGCAGGCGATGTCGAACCCCACGCCCGAGAGGGAGATCTTGTCCTTGTAGGCGACGACTCCGCCGATCGGCTGCGCGTAGCCTTTATGGCCATCGGCACAAAGAACGCCGCGCTCGCCGCCCGCCGCCACGCAGGTCTCGATCTGCTTGATCGTCGCATCATCGTGCTGACCGAAGATCTTTGTTTTCATCTGTCCAGCCAGCCTTCGAATCTCAGGCTGACGTCCTTGTCTTTTCCTCTCTCAAAGACCGCTCGTCAGTATCCGCCACGCCCTGACATCCTGATCATTCTTCGTCTGCCGCGGCGCGCTGATTACTTTCACCGCATCGAAGCGCAACTGTTTAAAAGCAAGCTGGAGCGAGCGAGCGAGCGTTGCCTTCTCACGATCAGGTATCTTCGCGTAGAGCAAGCTCAGATGCGGATTTAACTCGTAGTCACGCGGGTGCGACGACGCTTCGCGAAGCGTCTGACTGAGCTGCGATAATCTTAGGTCTGGTTCGAACTGGACGAAGAGTGTCTTGGTGAACTTTTTCGAGTACTCCACTCCGCGAACTACGAGGCTGATAGGGCTGAACCCCGCGGCGGTTCGGCTAAGAATCTCGCGCGCGACCTCCGGTTTTTCGCGGCTGCTGTAGAGCGTCACGTGTGGTTCGAAGGGAGGGGCATCATAGCGAGCGGCGAGATCGACGATGAGTTCCACCAGGAACTCTCGCGCAGGGAACGCGGGCGCCAGCCAGTAGGCAACGTGAGTTTCCACCGCTGGCGCTCGCATTTCATTTCCCTCACACAGGAACGTCTAGACGTCTGCCAAAAAGCTTCCGGCTAAGAATGCCTTGTAGCGTCCGCTGTCCTCAGCGGACTTGGGCGCGGCAAGCCTCATCGCCGTGCGCTGGGATATCTGTTTAACGTCACGTCCCCTAGTTTGTCATCCCGAGGCTGGCGAAGCGCGCCGAGGGATCTCCCCTCCGCTGTGGAGATCACGCTCCTGCTTGCGGGTGTGGTCGAATGACGTGTGGGAGGTCCCTCGCCGTCTTCGCTGGCTCGGGATGACAACTCGGACATCGAATGCCAGGCGCTCTCGTTCAGCATTGAGCCGAGGCTAAACAAATACGCGCTGAGACAGCGCACGCGACAACAGAGCCGGAAAGCTCTTTTGGCAGACGCTCTAATCACAAAACTTAGCTTTCGAGGCCGCGCGCGATCGATCGGACGCAGGTTCTTAGTTTGCTCTCGCAAGGCACCGCAGCCTTCCGAATCGACTGCGGCGAAGTTATTTCATCGAAACAGCTTTCACGTCCAACTGCACGGCGGAACCCTTCTGCCATGCATCAGCGCCGGCGTCGATCTTTGCATCCGGAATGTCGGCGCGAGCCGCTTTTTTGGCCGCGACCGAAATCGGATAAAGCTTATCGCGTTCGGCCGCGATCTTCGGATCGAGCTGACCATCCTTGGTGAACGCCATCATGAGCTGAGGGATGCCGAGCGGCAGTTTGTCCCCGCGATCCACCTGCCACATGTGCCAGGTTTTGCCGTAAGTGCCGATCAGCACCTTCATCAAGTCCTTTTCCGCTGTCTCGGACGCACCCGGTGCAGTGAGTACACCAGATTTCACTTCGTAGCTGTGGCTGTGCCAGAGCTTCTTCTCCTCGGCCGGCAATGACTCGAAGATTTTCGCGCTCACGATGTATTCCACGCCAATCAGCCGCGCGTTTTTTTTCTCCGAGTCGTAGAGCACGCACTGCAGGACTTCGTCGCTCAGATGCGCGCAATAATGATGCGCGATGAGCTGCCGTTTCATATCGCCGCTGTAGAAGTGAATACCGCAAACGTGCGCGTGAATCGCGCTGAGCGGCGCGAGGTCAGCGTCGCGCTCCACACTCTGCGGCGCGGTGGCTTTCTCCTCGGCGGCGGGCGACTGAGCAAAGCCAGTCGCAGTCAGAAAGACAAACGCTATGAGTAATCTGAGGGTGTTCATTGTAATCTGCTCCTTCTTTTTTGGGTTGGGCTGAGAATGGAGATTAAGGAAGCGGGTCTGCTGCGGGCAAGACAGAATGCACCGTGACACCCGTTTGCGGATGTGTGTGTTGATTGTCAGTAACCCCTCACCTGGCGCTGGCGCGTCCTCCTCTCCCGGCGGGAGAGGATTGAGGTGAGGGCGACTTCGCGTATAAAGTGACAATTCACGAATAGTACCGCGCGTGTGCGATTGGCACATCGGTACCGCCGCTTTTTTGGCGCATTCTGGAGCTGCTTCTTCGCCGGTTTGCTGAATCAGGTGGCGCGCGACGCCGCCCGGAGCAGATTGCACCTGTGCACGAGACAGCCCGCCGTGAAATTGATTGGACGGCTTTACGCGAAGATTTCCCCATCCTGCGCGAGCAGGCGCATGGACATCCGCTGATTTACTTCGACAGCGCCGCGACCTCGCAGAAGCCGCGGCCAGTGCTTGATGCTCTTCGGCACTTTTACGAACACAACAACGCGAACGTGCATCGCGGTCTGCACGAGCTCAGCTCGCGAGCGACCCAGGCCTACGAAGACGCGCGGGCGCAGGTGGCCGGTTACATCGGCGCGTCCACTAGTGATGAGATCGTTTTCACTCGCGGCACGACTGAGAGCATTAATCTTGTCGCGCAGGCCTGGGGCGGAAAATTTCTGCGCCCGGGTGATGTGGTTCTCCTCACGGAAATGGAGCATCACAGTAATCTTGTTCCGTGGCAGCTGCTGGCGGAGCGCGCGGGTGTGCGGCTGCGTTTCGTGCCCGTCCGCGAGGACGGTACCCTCGCGCTCGACCAGCTCCCCTCGCTCCTCACTCCGGAGGTGAAGCTCTTCGCTTTTACCCATATCTCGAACTCTCTCGGCACAATCAACCCCGTGACCGAACTTTGCGCGCAAGCCGGGGCCGTCGGCGCGCTCACCCTGGTGGATGCGGCCCAGAGCGCGGGCCATTTACCCATCGACGTGCAGGAATTGGGCTGCGATTTCCTCGCCTTCTCCGGTCACAAAATGTGTGGCCCGACCGGCATCGGCGTGCTTTACGGGCGGGCAGAGATTCTCCAGAGCATGCCACCGTGGCACGGCGGCGGCGAAATGATCGTGAGTGTGACGCTGGAGAAAAGCGTGTTCAAAAAGGCACCGCACCGTTTCGAAGCCGGCACCCCGAACATCGCCGGCGCGATCGGGCTGGCGGCAGCGGTGGATTATATCGAAGGTATCGGCCGCGCAGCCATCTTCCAACATGATGCCGCCCTGACCGATTACGCCATCAAACGGCTGGCTGATTTACCCGGCATGCGCCTCCTGGGGCCGTCCGGGGAGCGCGGCGCATTGGTTGGTTTCGTAATGAATTGCGCGCATCCGCACGATCTCACCACCTTTGCCGACCGCCATGGACTCGCGCTGCGCGGCGGGCACCATTGCAACCAGCCGCTCATGCGAAGGTTTGGTCTGCCCGCAACCACGCGAGCCAGCTTTTATTTCTACAACACGATCGAAGAGATCGACCGCATGATCGATATCCTCCGCGCCGCGGCGCGCTTCTTTGCGTGAGCTCGGAGCTGGAGGAGCTTTACCAGGAGGTGATCCTCGATCATTCGCGGCGGCCACGGAACTTTGGCGAGCTCCCCGACGCCGCGGTGCGCGTGCATGGCGATAACCCCGCCTGCGGCGACGAGATTCATCTCGCCGTAAACTTCAGTGACGGCGGAGCGTTGCAGGAGATCAAATTTACCGGCCATGGGTGCGCCATCAGTCAGGCTTCGGCGTCATTGATGACAATGAAGCTGAAAGGCAAAAGCCGGGCGGAAGCGGAGCAGATGCTGCACGCTTTTCACGATCTGGTGACGAGCGAAATCGCAGACCCGCCCCGAACCCTGGGCGACCTTCGCCTGATGAATGGCGTTCGGAAATTTCCGCAGCGAGTCAAGTGCGCGATGCTGGCCTGGCGCGCGGTCGAGCAGGCGCTGCGGCAGAGCACGGGCGAGGCGACGATTTCGACTGAAACAGATCTCGTCGCGCAGTAAAAAAGCCAAACCCGCGGAGCACGGTGCGATCGTTTCTCGATTGGCGTCGCCCGAACAGCTTTTCGGTTCATGTAGAATCCTGCGGTTCACTGAACCGCATGCTATCGTGCCGTCGTGCCCACAAATGTCCTCGGGACGGAGCTCCGTTGCTGCTGTCGCGATCCAATGACCGGCTTTTACCGCGACGGCTACTGCCGCACGGGTCCTGAGGACGTTGGCCTCCACACCGTTTGCGTCGAAGTGGATCGCGACTTTCTCGATTTCTCAATGCTCGATGGAAACGATCTGGTCACACCGCGTCCCGAGTACGGTTTTCCCGGCTTGAAGCCCGGCGACCGCTGGTGCGTCTGCGTGACGCGATGGCAGGCCGCACTGAAGCGTGGCCTCGCCGGCAAAGTGAACCTCGAAGCGACGCATTCGTCCGTTTTGGAGTTCGTCTCGCTCGAAGAGCTGAAAGCCCACGCTCTCGAAACCTAAGGCAGTCCGCCTCCGCCCGCCGCGTTCCACTGACTGCCAGTGCCGTTCACAAAGCCATCGATCGTATTTGCGACTTCCTCAGGTGTCCTCTTCAAACAAAAAAGTAGACGCTGGTTTGCGGCCGGTGCCACAGAGAATTTCCGGGCCTGTGGTCAGGCTGACCCTCTCTTCGCTCACTTGTCACTCGCGATAGCATCCGTGAGTTTTCCGGAATGCGGATATGCGCTTACCGCGGTTATGCGACGCGCAGCGAGGTCGTGCTTTCCGGCCGCGTGCTCCGCAACGAATCACCCGGCGAGCTGCGCGACGGCGAAAGCCTCTGGCGTAACCTGCTTAATACCTATCACCGCTTCGAGACCGACGAAGTGCCGCACGCGTCAGTAGTTGTTCGGTTCGAAAAGCAGGACCATGTGGTCGAAACCGATGATGAAGGCTACTACCACCTGGAACTGCCACGCAGCGAGCGAAGCGAGGAGACATGGGTCGCGGCCGAAGCGCGCTGCAGGATCGGCGGCGAGCAACTCTCCGCCACGCACGATATCATCGCTCCCACCTCCGACACCGAGTTCGGCGTCATCAGCGATCTCGACGACACGGTCATCGAAACAAACATCACCAGCTTCCTGACCGCGGCGAAGCTGACCTTCATCGGCAACGCGAAGACCCGAAAACCGCTCAAAGGCGTGGCCGCGCTTTACGCATCGCTCGCGAGCGGCAGGGCTGGCCGGCAGGTCAACCCGATCTTCTACGTCTCCAGCTCGCCCTGGAATCTGTACGATCTGCTCTGCGATTTCATGGAGCTAAACGAAATCCCGAAAGGCCCCATCTTCCTGCGAGATTACGAGATCAACCCGAAGAAGCTCATCAAAATGCGCGCTCACCGGCAGAAACTGGAACAGACGCTGAAGCTGCTAGCTCATTTCCCGGAGCTCCCTTTCGTTCTCATCGGCGATTCGGGTCAGCACGATGCCGCTCTTTATGCTGAGGCCGCGAAGTTGCACCCCGACCGGATCAAAGCGATCTACATCCGCGACATCGACCCGGCGACCGCCACCAGTCGCGACGACGATGTCCGGGAACACATCAAAACCGCCGCGCAACAGGGAGTGCCGATGCTCCTCGCGCCGGACAGCCAGGCTATGGCGCGTCACGCTGCCGAACTTGGTCTGATCCCTGCGCGCAAAGAAGCGGCAGTGAAGGCCGAGGTGGCAAAAGATCACGAGCGCCCGAAACCCAGTGCGGCGGCTGTCGCAGAGGCGCTCGGAACCGAGTGAGCTTGGTCTGATGAGAGCTCACGCATCACGGGCTCCGCTGAGCTCGGCAAGGGTATGGCTACACCGCGGGTAACCTTGAGTAGCGGTTTGCTGGAGGATCGCG
This sequence comes from Chthoniobacterales bacterium, assembly GCA_046262275.1. Taxonomy (GTDB): domain Bacteria; phylum Verrucomicrobiota; class Verrucomicrobiia; order Chthoniobacterales; family UBA10450; genus JACCTI01. The sequence continues at coordinate 3,147 of JBHENA010000023.1, read as the reverse complement.
CGGCAGCGCTGGGCCACTAATGCGAAGGCGGTATCCTGCTCGCCGAGCTTCTCGGCGGCAGCCCGAAAAAGCGTGAGGCTGGAGACCAGCTTGTGAGCATCCGTCTGGCCACCCATCAGGTCTTCAATGGAAGTAGCGCGGGCGAGTTGCTCGCTGACTGCGCCGGCGATCTCTTCGTACCGTATGCGGAGGATCGGATCCCGCAGGTAGGCGCAAGCTTCCTCGAGATTACGGATCGCGTATGCGCGCCCGGTTGACGAACGGGCAAGGCCTTCGATTTGGGGGAAGATGTACCAGATCCAGTGGCTGCGTTTACCGCCAGAACGGATTTCCGCGACCGCCGTGTCGTAGCCGGTGAAGGTGCTGGCCTGGGCTGCGTGGAAGCGTTCGAGAGACATCAAGAGAGTACGGGATGCCGATTGCCACTCTAGCGGAGATGCGCAAGGAACGCCTGCCGATCGTGGCGCGCCGGGGCGGCGCTTGGTGTTGCGGTCGGTTGTGGCGACAGGCATGATCGCACCATGGCTATGATGAAGCAGAAGATCACTCCGTTTTTGTGGTTTGATACACAAGCCGAGGAGGCGGTGAACTTTTATCTTTCCATTTTCAAGGAAGGAAAGATCACCGCGATCACTCGCTACGGTGAAGATGGGCCCGGGCCGAAAGGATCGGTGATGACGATTTCGTTCGAGCTGGAGGGAGAGGAGTTTGTCGCGTTGAACGGTGGTCCGAATTTCAAGTTCACCGAGGCGGTGTCGTTCGTGGTAAACTGCGAGACGCAGGAGGAGGTCGATCATTACTGGGAGAAACTCGCGGCCGATGGCGGCCATCACATCGAGTGCGGCTGGTTAAAGGACAAATATGGCCTCGCCTGGCAGATCGTGCCGAACGTCTTCTGGAACCTGATCCAGGACAGCGACGCCGCGCGCGTGCGACGGGCGATGCAGGCGATGATGCAGATGCGCAAGATGGATATCGCGACGCTTGAGCGGGCGGCAGCCGGCGACTGAAATGCGAAGTTCGGAATCGCACGAATGAAAACGCCGATGACGATCCTCGCCGCATTTCTGATTGGCCAGCTTGCGCTTCAGGGCGAGCCGCAGAGAATCGATGAACCTGCGGAGGGAAAGGCGCGCGAGGTCAATGACCTGAGACAGGTCTTCGCCTACATGACGCTGCCGATCACGAATTTTGAGCTCCGCTATGTTCCAGCTCCCGGCCTGGCCCGACTGTTTGTCGATAGCCGCGGCAAAGTCACCTCGGTGAAAGTCCTCAAGAGCACCGGAAACCGCCTGTTCGATGCCGAGGCGGCGGACACACTGGCGCGGTGGCGAACGCACCCGGGGATTCGACAGGTGGACATTCCGCTAAACCTTGTGATCACAGGTCCGCGGCGCGTGATCGACATCGAGGGATAGGCGATCAGCCGCAGCCGCACTCTCAGTCTGCCGTGCGCCAAAAACGAGCGGTGATCTCGTTCTCTTGTCGAAATTCACTCCAGCTGCGACATGCAGAAAAGCTCCGTATATCGAGCAAGGTCGAGAGTTGCTTCTGCGTCACCTGGCTCAGTTCATCGACGTCGATTAACGGCGCTCCAGCTGCATCGTAACCGGCTTACGATGTGCGCGTCAGTGGGACAAATGACAAGTCAGCCGGTCCGGTTTTTCGAATTCGACGGTTTTAAACCCTCAAGTTCTCAGTCGGTCAACGCATGTCCGACAGGTCGCGCGAGCGCGGATTTTTTTGAGCCGCTCTTAAACCGCGCACGCTGCGCGAGCGCCTCGACGAGCCGTCGCTCCGCCGATTGTTTTTCGTCGAGCGCGACTTGAAGAAGCCGATCCGAGCCTGAATTTGATCTTGAATGCCCGCCAACGGATCGGCACAACTACCCGCAGCGCTGCGATTATGCCTACCGATCCAAATACGGTAAACCTGATTTGGCTCTTCACGGCGATTCTCCTGCCCATTATTCCGGCATTCCTTATTTATAAGTTCCTGCCTAGTACGGCAGACGTATCGGGTCCTTTTCACGGCATGGTGATCAAGCTCGGAGGAGCTTTCGCCGGCTATTTCCTGCTCGTGATGGTGGTCTTTTTCTGGCCACGACCAAAGGCGCGGGATCTCGTCTCTGAAGTCTGGACGCTGAAAGGGCAAGTAGAAGACGAGGACGGCATGACCCTTCCCCCAGACAAGGTCAACCTGAGTATAAAACCGCCGAGCGTGAACTATCTGGGTGACGGCTCTTTCGAGATGGACATCCTGGTCAGGCGTGGCCAGGTCGGTCAGATAAAGTTGCCGTCGCTGTCGATCGACAGGCAGCCGGTTCAACCTTTCGGCAACGCTACTGTCCAT
>JBHENA010000023.1:0-785 GCA_046262275.1 Chthoniobacterales bacterium | reverse complement strand
TCTAGATCCCGCGCACCGACTCTTCGGGAAGAAGTACAATATCAAAGTCGACGAAGCTCTGCGGGAAATCACGATCACGGAACCGGTTCAGCTCAAAAAGATACCGGAAAAGCCGTATGTCCCACCGACCGAGCCATTGCCGCAGCCGACCGTCCTCCCCAACACCACCGCCCCTGATCAGTAACCAGCAATAATGAAAATGCGCACCGTCATTCTTACCGCGATTGTGTTGCTTGGGTTTTGGTTGGCGCCGTCGAGCCGCGCCCAGACTACTGTGCGAGGCCAGCTTCTTCGAAATGGCGAATTTCCGGCGAGCGGCGTTACGGTCACAATTTACAGTCAGATGTTCGGTCGCTCTTCGCCGTCGCAAACCGGAGGCGATGGGATGTACTACATCTACAACGTCCCATTTGGTGACTACTACCTTGAGATTTGGATCTCAAATCCGCCTCGCGCTTATCCGGTCCGGATTTCCGGCTTTCCCTATCACGATCTGCCTCGTCTGCCCGTTCCGTAAGCGTGTTTCGCTTTGTTGCTCCGACTCTCCCGCGGACCGAATTCGAACTGCATCTTCAGCTTGCGGCGAGTCGCAATAGCAACAGGAAAATGGCGATCATCGTAGCAACAAGGCTGGCGTATACGGTGCGATCCTGCGCGCGCGGCGAGCGGCCTCGGCGTAGGGGATGCGCGTGAAGGTGACCATCGTGTAGAGCGGCAGGGAAATGCCGGGCAGTGCGGCCTCCAGGGCGTGATCGAGCTTCTTTTTCGCGCGGAAGGTGCGGGAC
>JBHENA010000022.1:7687-22087 GCA_046262275.1 Chthoniobacterales bacterium | reverse complement strand
CCCCTAAGCGGATTGATGTGAAGCAATTATCGAAGCGCGTCGAGGACGTGGTGGTGCCGCTGCCTAACGAAGTGTTCGGTGCGTTGAACAAGCTCGATAATGTTAACTGGAAGGAATACGTCCGCAGCGGCAAAGGGAGCAATTTCACGGAGCGCCCGCGCATTGCGCTCCTTCTTGGGACCGTGATCGCGGACGGGTTCATCGCCGTGCAAGCCGAAGACGCGCCGACAGTGAAAGACATCGGGCAACGCGTGCTAAGTCTCGCGAAGGGCATCGGGGTGGGGAACTCGATCACGCCACATGCGAAAGCGATCACGGAAGCGGCGGACAAACGGAACTGGCGCGGTGTGCGACAGGAGTTGGACCGCACCCAAAATAGCGTGCAGCAGGCGATGAACGAGGTGCACGACGAGAAGCTCTCTCACCTCGTGAGTCTGGGTGGGTGGCTGCGCGGGACGGAGGTGCTGACGTCGGTAGTAAACAAGCGCTTCTCCGCCGATGGCGCGGAACTTCTGCATCAGCCGGACCTGCTGGTCTACTTCCAGGAGCGGCTCCAAGCCATGCCGGAGTTCAACCTGAAGCTGCTGCAGGACATTCGGGCTGCCCTGGGTGAAGTGCGGCCGCTCATCGATGTGGGTGACGCCCAGGTTTCTCCCGCCGCGGTCAAACGGATCAACGAGATCACCGCACGCCTCGACGAGGCGATCGTGACGAAATGACCGTGGCTCTCCTCATGCGCGCTCTTCTTCCCGTCACAGCGCGGGTCGCCGTCTGCTTCGCGTTGGTCTGCGTGATCGCGCACCCCTCCGCCGCGTCGGTAGACGATGCGCAATCTTTTGCGCTTCAAGCGGCGGAGCCTTACGTGAAGGAAGGCTTTCAGGTGCGAGAAGATTATTGGGGCGGCGACCTGGGTGCGGGCGAGAAAAAAGCAGTCAAGCAACAGCTCTTCAAAGGCAACGAATACTGGTTTTGGCTGGGCACAGACGTCGAGAAAGCCACGCTTTCGGTCCACATCTACGACGCGGAAGGCAAGCTCGTCGAGCAGCCGGACAGTTGGCAAAAGGGGCATTTCGCTGCCGCGCATGTGATTCCCCAGAGCACCGGCAGTTACTTCATCATAGTCACGATTGAAGAATCGCCGGACGAGCGCACCCATTGGGCGCTGGTTTACGGATTTCGTTAGTAGGTTACACGAGCGACCGCCCCACACAGCATTCGACACTTCTTGATCTCTCCGTCAAAGCCTCGCGCGGGCTGCAGATGATCGAATCCCGAACGTTGCAGTTTGAGAGCGCCCGCTCGCTCCAATCGCTCTATGCGAACGACCTCAAGCTGCTCAAGACTATGGAGGAGGCGCTCGGCGTCCGTCTCACCACTCGCGAAGGCTGGGTGAAAATCGAAGGCGAGCCGGAACAGGTGAAACGGGCGCAACGCGTCTTCGAGCAATTGGAAAAGGTCCGGCAAAAAGGCGTCGACATCCATAAGCACGAGTTCAGCTATGCCCTCAACTCGGTGAACGAAGCGCGCCCGGACAGCTTGAGCGATGCGGTCGATGTAAAGATCGCCACCTCCACGCGCAAGTCGCCGATTGTGACGCGCACTCTCGGCCAGCGCAACTACGTGGAAGCGATCCAGAAGCACGATATCGTATTCGCAATCGGTCCCGCCGGCACTGGCAAGACTTACCTGGCCGTGGCGATGGCGGTAGCGGCTTTAAAGAAGGAGCAGGTGAGCCGGATCGTGCTGACGCGACCCGCGGTGGAGGCTGGTGAAGCGCTTGGTTTTCTGCCGGGCGACCTGCAGGAGAAGATCACGCCTTATCTCCGGCCGCTTTACGATTCCTTACGCGACATGCTCGATCCCGAAGAGATCGAGCGTCTCGTGGCACGACAGACCATCGAAATCGCGCCGCTCGCCTACATGCGTGGACGCACTCTCAGCGATGCCTTTGTGATCCTGGACGAAGCGCAGAACACCACGAGCGAGCAAATGTTCATGCTCCTGACGCGGATTGGCCAGAACTCGAAGTGCGTTGTAACCGGAGATGTGACGCAAATCGACTTGCCCGCGAACAAGCGTTCGGGCTTGGTGGAGGCGTTGCAGGCGCTGAAAACCGTTCCCGGGATCTCGATGACCTACTTCACTGAACGCGACGTCATTCGGCACCAGCTGGTCCGCGCGATCATCGGTGCCTACCAGCAGCACCGGTCCCCGGCCAATGCAGCGGCTGGCGGGCCGCGCAAGTAGTCTCGCATGTTCGAATTCCTGAAGCGGAGTCAGCTCGTGAAACGAGGCCTTGCCTCAGGCAAGACGCGCCGCCGCCGCATCACGAACGAGCTCATGCAGAAGCTCGAGTTCCAGCCCTACAGCAAAGGGCTGATCTTCGCCATCTTCGTAGCCGGCCTCGCTCTGCTTACCTTCGGCGGTGAGCAGCCGGAGCCCACCAAGACGTTCCTGGTAGGGCTCCTCTTCTTCGCGGCCGCCGTCATCCAGCTTTGGATCAACCAGCCGAAGACGTTCATGCGCAGCTCACGGCTTCTGCTCGTTTTTGGCGCGATTTTCGTGCAGCTCGCCATCACGAAAATTTTGGTCCTGCTTTCCGAGAGCGGCACCTTTGCGGCCCTAAAACCAGGAATGGCAGCGCTCCTCGCACCGTACGCGCTCGCTCCACTTACCCTTAGCGTGCTTCTCGGCCGGAACCATGGGCTCTACGCCGCAATCTTTGTCAGCTTGTGGACGCGCATCTTGTTCGGAGGCTTCGACGCTCCGTTGCTGGCGTGTGCATTGGTCGCCTCCTTCACCGCGGTCTTCCTCACCCTGCAGGTGCGCAGACGCAGCCGGCTCATTCGCGCAGGCTTCGGAGTGGGAATTGCTGTCTGGTTGCTGTCGCTCGCCTTTGGCGTAATCGGCCCGATCGATCTCTTCACGCCCGGCTCGAACAATTGGAAGATGCTCGGGTTACAAAGCGCGCTTGCGATCGGGAATGGAATTCTCACCGCCACGATCGTTGGCGGTGTGCTCCCGATCCTGGAGCATCTCTTCGGTATCACGACCGACATTTCGTGGCTCGAAGCTTCGGATCTCAACCACCCGCTGCTGCGCCGGATGACGATCGAAGCGCCCGGCACATATCACCACAGCCTAGTGGTGGCTAACCTCGCCGAATCAGCCGCTGAAGCCATCGGCGCGAACGGCACCCTCTGTCGCGTCTGCGCCTATTTCCACGATGTCGGGAAGCTGGTGAAGCCGGACTACTTCACCGAGAACATGAATTTCGAGCGCAATCCGCACGACGATCTCGCGTCCACGATGAGCGCGCTCATCATCATCGCGCACGTAAAAGAAGGCGTCGATCTTGCACTCAAGCACGGCCTGAATCACCGCATCGTGGACATCATTCAGGAGCACCACGGCACTTCGCTGGTTTACTATTTTTACAAACGCGCTCTGCAACAGCAGGAGGACGCCCGCGCGGGCGGGAAAATCATGAACATGCGCGAAGGCGACGTGCCGGAGGTGAGGGAAGAGAGCTTCCGCTACGCCGGGCCCAAGCCGCAGACGAAGGAGAGCGCGATCATCAGCCTGGCCGACATGGTGGAGAGCGCATCGCGCAGCCTGGAAAAACCGACACCGCAAAAAATCGAGCAACTCGTCTCCGATCTCATCGCGCAACGCATCGCCGACCGCCAGCTGGACGAGTGCGACCTTACCCTGGCCGAGTTACGCATCATAGCGGAACGCTTCCGTTTCACGCTCATGACGATGCTGCACACACGCATCGCCTATCCGAAACAGGAAACGAAAACGACCGCTTTGCGCGAAACTCCATTGCGCCCGGATGTAATGGCCGCGACCAAAAAGCCGGAGTCCGCGCCGCCGATTTCCGCTGCTTAGACCGTGAGCGGCGTCGCGCTCAAGCGCCTGCAGGATTGGGGCGCGGAAACTGCCATTGTGCTCGGCTCCGGCCTGAACGCACTCGTGGCCGAGATCTCGGCGGACCAGCGGATCGCCTATGCGAATTTTGAGGACCTGCCGTTTCCGACAGTCCCAGGCCACGCAGGGCAATTCGTTCTCGGTGCGCTCAACCACACGCGTGTGATCTATGCTCAGGGTCGGGTCCACCTCTACGAAGGGCACTCGGCACGCGGCGTCACCGCCGGTATTCGTCTCCTCGCGTCAGCTGGGGTCAAGCGTGTCATCCTTACCAATGCCGCGGGCAGCGCTAACCCTCAGTTCGCCCCAGGTTCGTGGATGATGATCACTGACCATTTGAATTTCACCGGCACGACACCCTTGCTCGGTGCACCAGAGTTCGTGGAGATGACGGCTGCCTACTCGAGCAAATGGCGGGCGCACTTCGCCGCCGCGGCCAGAGAGGCTGGTGTAGCGCTGCACGAGGGCATCTACGCCGGTTTGCTCGGCCCGCAGTACGAGACGGCGGCTGAGGTGCGGATGCTGCGCCAGCTCGGTGCCGATGCGATCGGGATGTCAACCGTGCTCGAAACCATTCAGGCGCGCGCGCTCGGCCTGGAGGTGGCAGGCTTCTCGTGTCTCACCAACTCGGCCGCGGGCATGAGCGCGGATACACTCAGTCACGCGGAGGTTCTTACCACTGGTAAAGCAGCAGCCGCAGATTTTTCGCGGCTGTTGTCCACGGCAATAACCAGGGCGCCACATGCTTTGGAATAGGAGCAGCGGAAAGCGTGCGTCGCGGTGAACAAGATATTTAAAACGATCAAACGAGTAGTTCGGTCACGGGATATTCGTTTTGGCCTTCAACTCGGTCCGGAAGGGACAGAACGGACGCTTGTTTGGAGGAGCCACCGCATTTTTTACCGCGCCTTAACCACTGATCCCGGACATATCGAGCGCCTCCTTCTGCTGGGGAAGCGGTGCGAGTATAACCTGCCCACCAACATCGATCCGAAGTGCATTCTGGACGCGGGCAGCAATATTGGTTTGGCCGCGCTCTACTTTTCAGAGCTGTTTCCCATGGCGAGGATTGTCTGCTGCGAGCCTTCGGCCGAAAATGTGGAGCTTGCACGCCGCAATACGGCACAGCTGCCGAACGTTTCCGTGATACAGTGCGCTCTTGGCAGGAACATTGGCGTGGGCAAGGTTCAGCCGGCTCTTTTGCCAAACAATTACAGCGGCCTCACGGTGACAGAAACGCCGCTCGGTAACGTTCCCATCTACGACTATCCACGACTTCTTCAGGTCGCCGGCGTACCATTCTTCGACCTAATTAAGATCGATATTGAAGGGAGCGAATACCCATTCCTGACTTCCCTGGATGACGCTGCTTTCGCCCGATGCAAATGGATCGTGGGCGAAGTTCACGGAGCAAACGAATGGCTTTTATTGGACATGCTTTCGAAACATTTCGCGATCGACATCAGAAAAACAATGTTGCACAAGTACAGTAAGTTTCACGCCTGCAACTTGTCGGAGACGGAGAGACTTTTGGGCGGCTTCGACGTTTCGATTTTGCAAAAGTAGAACGTCCGGCTGCGTCGGCCCCGCTTCCGCCGATTCCCCGCGCCGTGATGTTATAAATGCGTCTCCAAACTTGAGACGCAGCGGCGATGTCGGAGCATTAAAGCCAATCCCGCAAATGGCAAAACATCTAGATGTGGCATAGCCATCGTGGAGGTGGGTAAAGGTGATGGCGCCGCGCGCGGCCTTTATTTCGGCAGAAATGCCGGTTACGTCCTCGGTGAATCAAGCGGCCGGTTAGATTTCGTCGGGCAAACCACGGGCACGGGGCTCGCGGTCTTTGGTGGTGGCTGTGCCGGGTACGGTGACGAAAGGTCCGCCCTCGAGAGGTGCGGCGGCGCTGAAGGCGACGTCGGGCATGTCGCTGGGTAGACCTTCGAGAGGAAATTCTTTGCGCAACGGAAAGTAGGGGTAGCCCTCCCACATCAGAATGCGGCGAAGATCAGGGTGATTATTGAAGCGCAAACCCATCATGTCGTAGACCTCGCGCTCGTGCCATTCGGCCGTTGGCCAGATGTCGGAGATGGTGTCGACCGTCGGATCCTCTTCCGCGACGCGCAGTTTGAGGCGGAGATGAACGGCAAGCGTCATCGAGTAAAGCTCGTAAATGATCTCGAAGCGCGGCTCTTCGCCGAAATGATCGACGCTTGAAATGTCGAGCAGGTAATCGAACGAGAGTTCATCGCGGCAGAACTTTGCCAGCTCACGCAGATCCTCGCGCCGGATGGTGAAGGAAGTCTCGCCGCGGAACTCCGTTTTGCTCTGGATCTTGTCCCCGAAGAGCTTGCCGAGAGAAGCGAGGAGTTCCTGGCCGGTCATGCGGATACCAGCTCGCGTTTTTGGGCCAGGAAGGAATGCTCGCCCGTGATTTTTTCCTGCAGCTTCATCAAACCTTCCAACAAGGCTTCGGGGCGCGGAGGACAGCCCGAGACATAGACGTCGACCGGCAGGAGCTGATCAATTCCCTGAAGCACAGCGTAGGAGCGGTACATTCCGCCGGTCGAAGCGCACGCGCCCATCGCGATCACCCACTTCGGCTCCGGCATTTGCTCGTAGATGCGCTTCACGGCCAGGGCCATTTTGTAGGTGACCGTGCCGGCCACGATCATGACATCGCATTGCCGCGGAGAGAAGCGCATCACCTCGGCGCCAAAGCGCGAAATATCGAAACGCGACGCGGCGGTCGCCATAAGTTCAATCGCGCAGCAAGCCAGGCCCATCGGCATGGGCCAGAGCGAGTTTTTGCGCATCCAATTGATGGCCGCATCTACGCGCGTGATGATGATGTTGCCCTCGATCTTCGAATCGTAAGCCGCGGGACGAACGTCGGGCATGCGCGAAGTGTAGCGCAAGCTTCCCAGCTTGCATGCTTTTCCTCTGCAAGCTGGAAGCTTGCGCTACCTTCTTCGCCTGATGATCGTCAGCTTGGATAGATGACCCAGAATCGCACCCACCTCGATCAGCTCGAGAGCCAAAGCATCTACATCTTTCGGGAAGCGTTTCGCGCCTTTAAAAACATCGCAATGCCGTGGTCGATGGGGAAGGACTCGAATGTCCTCATCTGGCTGGCGCTAAAATCGTTCTTCGGAAGGGTACCGTTTCCCGTTCTCCACATCGACACGACCTACGAATTTCCGGAGATGCTGGAGTTTCGGGATTGGGCGACGGCGCATTACAAGCTCAACCTGATCGTGAAGATCAATGAAGAGGCGCGGGCGCGGGGGATTGGCTATGAGACGCACGATCCGGTGACGGTGACGCACGAGCTGAAGACCGTGGCGCTACAGCAGGCGCTGGCGGAATACAAGTGGGACGCGCTCATCACCGGCATCCGCCGTGACGAAGATCCCACGCGCGCAAAGGAGCGCTATTTCTCGCCGCGAAACGCGCAGTCGGAATGGTCCTACAAGGATCAGCCGCCGGAATTCTGGGGCCAATTTGCTACCGGCCGCGGGGAGGGAGGGCACGTGCGGGTGCAGCCGCTGCTCGATTGGACGGAAGCCGACATCTGGCGCTACATCCAGCGGGAGCAGATTCCCATTCCGCGGATGTACTTCGCAAAGAACGGGGAGCGTTACCGTTCGTTAGGCTGTAAACCGATCACAAAGCCGGTGCGAAGCAACGCGGCTACGATGGAAGAGATCATCGCGGAACTGGACGCCACCCGAACGAGCGAACGGGCCGGCCGCGCGCAGGACCACCACGAGCGTAACGCGATGCAGAAGCTGCGCGCGAAAGGATTTTTGTGAGACCGGAGAGCGACTCTGCTTTTCGTAAGCGTACTTTTGACTTCGGAATCCGTTGTATCCGGCTCGTCGAAGCCTTGCCGAAGAACATGACAACTCATGTCATCGGCCGGCAGCTTTTACGCGCAGCCATAAGTGTAGGGGCCAATTACCGCGCGGCCGTGAGAAGCCGATCGCGCGCTGATTTCATGTCAAGAATGGGGATCGTCGAAGAAGAATGCGACGAAGCGCTGCACTGGTTTGATGTACTCGTCGAACTCAGGTTGGTCCAACGCACTCGGATTGCGGATCTCTACCGTGAGGGCGACGAGATTCTTGCGATCACGGTTTCTTCCATCAAAACGGCCAGAAGGAACGCGAGGACATGAGTGGCCGCTCTTTTTCTCCGGTTTCCGTTCTCCGCTCTCCGGTTTTGTCCCCGGATCCGCGTTTGCGCGTGGTTTTCGTCGGTCACGTCGACCACGGTAAGTCCACGCTCATTGGGCGTATCCTGCACGACACGGACTCGCTGCCGGAGGGGAAAATCGCCGCTATTCGGCAGGCGTGCGCAGCGGAAGGGATGGAGTTCGAATACGCTTTCCTGCTTGATGCCCTGCTTGAGGAACAGGCGCAGAACGTTACAATCGATACAACGCAAATTCCCTTCCGCACCGCGCGCCGCGGATACGTGATTATCGACGCGCCGGGACACAAGGAATTTCTCAAGAACATGATCACCGGCGCGTCGAGTGCGGATGCGGCTGTGGTGGTGGTGGCGGCGAACGAGGGTGTGCGCGAGCAGAGCCGGCGCCACGCCTATCTCCTCAGCCTTCTTGGTATCCGCCAGATCGTGGTGGTGGTAAACAAGATGGATCTTGCCGCTTCGCCTGAATCGACATTCCAGGCAATCGAGCGTGAATACCGCGAGTTTCTGGCGACGCTGGGACTAACACCCCAGTGCTTCATTCCTGCTTCCGCGCGAGGGGGCGATAATGTCGCGCGGCGCACTGACGCGAAGCGGAGTTGGTATTCAGGTCCCACTCTGCTGGAGGCTTTGGACGGGTTTGAAGTTGTTACCGCTCCTCTGAACCAGCCGTTGCGATTCTGCGTGCAGGATGTCTACCGCTTCGACGAGCGCAGGATCATCGCGGGCCGGGTGGAGAGTGGCGTTCTGCGCGTGGGTGACCAGCTCGTGTTTTCACCCGCGAACAAAACTTCCACCGTCGCCACGATGGAATCCTGGAGCGCGCCCCCGCATGCGCAAGCCATCGCCGGCGACTCGATCGGCATCACTTTGCAGGAACAGATTTTCGTCGAGCGCGGTTACGTCGCTTCCCATCAGAACGACACACCGATCGAAGCGAACCGTTTTCGTGCCGATATCTTCTGGCTGTCGGAAAAGCCGTTGCGGAAAGAAGCCCAATATGTGGTCCGTCTTGCCACCCAGGAGCTGAAATGCCAGGTCGCAGCCATCGAGCAGGTGATGGATTCTTCCACGCTCGCGATTTCCTCGGGCGCAGAGCAGGTGGCGCGAAATGAAGTCGGGCGCGTGACCTTGCAGACGCGCGCACCGCTGGTACTGGATAATCACGACCGCGTGCCGAAACTGGGCCGCTTTGTTCTCGTGGATGACGATCGGATCTGCGGCGGCGGAATCGTGTTCGGTGGCGCCTACACGAGGCGTTCCGAAACAAAGAGCAAAAACATTTTTTGGAGCGAAGGGGCGATCACGGCGCAGCGGCGGGCGGCGCACAACGGCCATCGCGGGGCGGTGGTCTGGTTAACCGGCCTTTCTGGAGCCGGGAAGTCCACCATCGCGCGCGCGCTGGAGGCGGAGCTGTTTGCCCGCGGGATGCACACCTACGTCTTGGATGGCGACAACATCCGGCACGGCCTTAATGCCAATCTTGGCTTCTCGCCGGAAGATCGCGTGGAGAACATTCGCCGTGTCAGTGAGGTGGCGAAATTGATGGCTGATTCGGGAGCGGTCGCGATCACGGCGTTCATCTCGCCGTATCGGATGGACCGCCGGCGCGCACGGGAGATTGCGCTCGAAGCCAAGGCGGACTTTGTGGAAGTGTTTGTGGACGCGCCGTTGCGTGTCTGCGAGGAGCGGGATCCGAAGCAGCTCTACAAAAAAGCGCGCGCCGGACAGATCCGGGACTTTACCGGCATCGACGCGCCCTACGAGGCGCCTGAGAATCCTGAGATCACCGTCCGAACGGACGAGCAAAGGGTGGAAGAATCTGTCGCCGCGATTCTGGAGCAGTTACTTCCACGCCTGCGAGCCACTGAAGTGTAGCGACGGCGCTCTGTCGCCGTTTGGAGCAGCAGCTCCAGCGCAACGCTTCTTACGCCGACAGAGCGGCGTCGCTACAACGAAGCGAGAGCTTGAGCCTTACGGCAGGAGCACGTGCAAGACGGGCCGGGGAAATCCCCAATCAGGCGACCCGCGTCGAAAGCCGGCCGCCTTCGAAGTTTTGCGCGAGATTAACGTGGCTGGATTGGATGACGTCGTAAACGATCTTGCCCAGCTCGGCCGCTTCGTAGGGCTTGGCGATCACACCGCGGAAGCCGAAGTCCTGGTAGCGGCTCATGGTTGAATCCATCGCGTAGCCGCTCGAGACGATCGCGTTTACCGTCGGATCGATCTCGATCAAGCGCTTGAGAGCTTCTTTCCCACCCATTCCGCCGGGGAGGGTGAGATCGAGAATGACGGCATCGAAGCGCTCGCCGGCTTCGAGTTTCTCACGGTAGGCGTTAACACCTTCCAGAGCTGTCTCCGCTTCGGTCACTTCGTAGCCCAGCCGAGTGAGGGTGAACTCGACCAGCGCGCGGATTGCCTCCTCGTCGTCGACGATCAGCACGCGGCCCGTGCCTGCCATGACCGGGCTGATGGAGCGGGGCGGCTCCGCGGGCATCTCCTGGTGACGCGATGCGGGAAGGTAAAGTGTAAAGGTGGAGCCGAAATGGACCTTCGAGTCGACCGTGATCAGACCGTTGTGGTTCTTGATGATTGAGTAAGTCGTGGCGAGGCCGAGGCCGTTCCCTTTTGGTTTGGTCGTGAAGTAGGGATCGAAAATGCGCTTAAGACAATCCTCCGGAATGCCGACCCCTTCGTCCCGAATCGAAACGCGGATGTAATCGCCCGGCTTCAAGTCCGGAATCACGGGCGTGGTGTCCGAGTTGTAGGAGAAATTATCGCAGGTGACACGTAACGTGCCGCCGTTCGGCATCGCCTGATCCGCATTGACGACCAGGTTGCCGATGACCTGGCTGATCTGGCCCGGATCGATTTCTGCCGGCCAGAGGTTCGCGCCGAAGGTGAATTCGCTGCGGCTTTGTGTTCCCCGCAATGAGAAGCTGACCGTGTCCTGAATGAGCTTGCCGATGGAAGCCGTCTTTTTGATGGGCGCGCCGCCGCGGGCAAAGGTGAGGAGTTGCTGCGCCAGATCGCGCGCTCGCATGGAGGCGTTTTTCGCGTCGTTCAGGCGCGTGGCCATTTCGTCGTTCGGTGGGAGGAGGAGCGAGGCCAGCGAGATGTTCCCGATTATGGCTGTGAGAAGGTTGTTGAAATCGTGCGCGATGCCGCCCGCGAGGAGGCCGAGCTGTTCCAGCGTATCCGCTTTGCGACGTTCGGCTTCATTGCGCTGACGCTCGGTAATATCGCGGAAGACCAGCACCACGCCGACGACTTCGTTCTTGCTGTCGCGAATCGGGGAAGCCACCTGCTCGACCACGTGTTCCGAGCCGTCGCGGGAGACGAGCGTCGCGTTTTCCGGCAGGCTCAGGAGAATGGATTGTGCTTCGTTGCGATAGCCGCTCTTTTGCGCACGCGCTTGTGCAGCGAGATCAATCGCGACGTTGAAGACCGTCTTGAGGGGCTGTCCTATCGCTTCCTTCGATTCCCAGCCGGTGAGCGATTCGGCGGCATTATTGATCATGATGATCTTGCCCTGAACATCGGTCGTAATGACGCCGTCGCCGATGGACCGGAGCGTTACCGCGAGGTTCTCCTTCTCGGCGTCGATCTCCTGCTCGAATCGTTTGCGCTCGGTTACGTCGCGCACCATCGCGACGTAAAGCTTGTGATTGTCCACCGTCATCTCGCTCAGAGAAATTTCGATCGGGAAGGTGGCGTGCCGGCGCGTACGCCCGACGGCCATGGCGGTGCTGCCGGTTCGCCGCGCGAGGTCTTCCCAGGCGCAGGAGACGGGCGTCTGCGCGTCGGGTTCGGCCGAGTAGCATTTGGGCACCAGTTTGACGAATTTGTGGCCGACCATTTCGTTGTTGATGCAGCCGAACATCTTCTCCGCCGCGGGATTCATCGAGCAGATCACGCCCTCTTCATCCACCGTAATCATGCCGTCGAGGATGTTCTCGATGATGGATTTGATGCGGATCTCGACTGCGTCCAGCTTGGCAAGCTGCCGCCGCACGAGAACACAGCTATAGCTGTTCGAAACGATCAGGAGCCCAACCGCGAAAAGGCAGAGCACGCTCAGTGCGGTGGTTTTGACGATCCGCTGCCGGCTGGCAGCCGCGGCGCGCACGTCATAGACGTTCATTTCGTTTTTCTCGAATGTTGCAATTTTCCGGCCGATCTCGGCCATAAGTGCGGCGCCATTCTCCAGCGTCCCATGAATCGCCTGCTCGCGTCCGGTTCGTTTGGCCTCCATCTCGGGATTGGCTGAGCTGCTGATCCAGCGCTCTACGTCCGCGCGGATTTCGCTCAATAAGGCGGACTGCTCGGGACTGTTTGCCACCAGGATCGAGAGGTAGCCGTTGTAATTGGCGAAGGCGGCGGTGGCACGCTTGTAAGCTTCCACAAAACTGTTCTCGCCCGTGAGGAGGTAACCGCGCTTCTCCTTCTCCATTTCCATGACGGAACGCTCCAGCTTCGGCAGCAGATCGAGGATCTGGGTTGATTGTGCGGCCCACTCCTGATCGCGCATTCGCTGGTTTAGGACGATCTGCTCTTCGTTCTGAAGGGAGCGGAGGAGTTCGCGCGCCTGGTCGAGGATGGAGTTGCCGAGCGGGATGGGCGCTGCGGAGGCGATAGCCTGGGTGTTGGGCACGGAGGCATTTGCCGTCGCCTGCCGGGCACTCATTTCCGGAATCGCGACGGTATTGAGCCACCGCTGCACGATTTCCTGCACCTTCATGACGCGTTTACGCTGCTGCGAGCTCTCGAGGATCAGGTCGGTTAGCTCTTCAACCCGGGCTTTGATCGCTTCCCGCCGGCGTTCAAATGGGTCCAGGAAAGAAGCGTTGCCGGTCAGTAGATAGCCGCGGTGTCCGGCCTCGAGCGCGGCGATATCGTTCTCAATCACGCTGCTCAGGCGCATTACCTCGATGGTATGGGTGCGCAGCGCTTCCTGGCGGTGATTGCGATAGGTAACCAAAAGGAAAATTCCCGAGAGCAGGACGATTACAATCACGCCAGCGGCCGTGCCGGAGAGTAATTTGACGTGGAAGTGCTTCTGGCTGAACAACCACGCCGTGCTCCGTCGGAAAATGGAGAAGACGCCTCGTCGCTGCTGGGGGGCTGAAGTGGGCGCGGGGGTGGGCGTCATTATAATTTCCACAAAGCAGGTCCCCTGCCATGCGCCAGAGGCTCGGAGGATGAGTAGCAACCTTAGTACCGCACGCGGACGAGAAATAATCCCTCCGCTGGGGCCGCGAAACGTGCGGTACCCGAGGTGCGCGAGGGTGCCTCCAGGCGTTGCCGAATCTCACCCGCAGGAGTCTGGCCCCGCCCGTGCCGGACCAGCGCGCCCGTCATCAGCCGCACCATCTTGTAAAGGAAGCCGTCGCCATCGAATTCGAACTCGATCAGCTTCCCTTTTTTCCGCCATCGCACCGCCGAAATACAGCGCACTGTATTTTCCACCGGGTGGCCCCGGTTAGCGGCAAAGGAGGCGAAGTCGTGACGGCCGAGAAAGGCACGGGCCTCGCGCGCCATTCGTCGCAGATCCAGCGGAGCGGCCAAATGCCATGCACGACCGTGCTCGAAGGGCGGTAGGACAGTGTCGTTCCAGATGCGATAGCGGTAGAGTTTCCCCTTGGCGGAGAACCGCGCGTGAAAACTGCGCGGGACGTAGCGGCAGCGCAGCACCCGAATAGCCGGCGGTAGGGAGGCATTTAGCGCTCGCACCCAGGTCTCTGCCGTGAGCCGTTGATCGGATAGATCGACGTGCGCGCATTGCCCCAGCGCGTGCACTCCCGTATCGGTCCGTCCGGCGCCGTGCACCCGCACCGGCTTTTGCGCGACGAGCGCGAATGCTTTTTCCAAGTGGTCCTGGACGGTGTTCCCTTTCGCCTGGCTTTGCCAGCCGGCGAACGGCGCCCCATCGTATGCGACGACGAATTTGAGCCGGCTCGGCATCTATGCCAGCGGCTGACTCCCAGGCGGCAGGGGCCCTCCCGGCGCGCGATGCACCCTATCGAGATAACTCTGCAGGATCATTTGCGCGGCTACCTGGTCTACGAAACCACGCGTGCTCCGTGTCTTTTTCCCTGCATCGCGCAAGGCGCGATTGGCCGCCGTAGTCGTTAGCCGCTCGTCCCACACGACCAGTTCGCAGGGAAGCAAAGGTCGGAGCTTGTCTGCAAAGGAGTTCGCTTCCGCGGCGGCCGCTCCCATTTCCCCATTCATCTGTCGCGGCATACCGAGAAC
>JBHENA010000022.1:0-7677 GCA_046262275.1 Chthoniobacterales bacterium | reverse complement strand
CTCTACCTCTCTGGCACGCGCAATCTCTGCGACGCGTCTGGCGGCCTGGTTAATCCGCGCTGCCGGAATTGTCTCTACCGGATGCGCGAGCATGCCCAGCTCGTCGGAAATGGCCACCCCGATGCGCGCGCGACCGTAATCGACCCCGAGGACGCGCTTCACCAGTTCCATTCCGCTCATTGCAACTCCGGTGGCAGCTTGCCAATCAAGTTCTTGATCTTCTCTGCCTGATGCCGATGGCAGACGAGCAATGCGTCGCCCGTTCGCACTACAATCAGGTTGTGCACACCGAGGAGGGCGGTCTTTGTCCCGTTCTGATCAAATACAATGTTGTTGCTGGAATCGACTGCGATGATCTCCGCGTTCGCAGCATTGCCTTCGTCATCCTTGCGGAAATAAGAGGCCACCGCCTGCCAGCTACCCACATCATCCCAGTCGAAGGTCGCTTCCACCACCAGCACCCGATCGGCTTTCTCCATGATCGCGTAATCGAATGAAATCTTCGGCAGCGCGCCGAATTTTCCTGCCAAAGTCTTTTCGAATCTGTTCGGCACGGAGGCTTGCGCGATGAAGCTCGCCAACTCTGGCGCGTGCCGGTTGAACTCGCTCAGTACACTCGGCACCGCCCAGACGAACATACCCGCGTTCCAGCGGAAGTTTCCGCTCCGGAGAAACGTCTCCGCCAGTTCCGCGTTTGGTTTTTCGCGAAAACGCACGACGTGGCGAATATCCGCATCCGCGCGCCCGCCCTCCTGCAGCTGCACCGGCTGGCCTTGCTCGATATAGCCGAAGCCAGGGCACGCCCATGTCGGCTTGATCCCGATCGTGACGAGCGCGCCTGTCTCCTGAGCCGCGGATGCGGCCGTCGCCAGCGCAGTTTGGAAAGCCGCCATATCCTTGATCACGTGATCTGCGGGAAGTACCGCCATCGTTGCCATGTGATCTCGCGCCGCAACCCAGCTCACGCCCAGGGCCACCGCCGCCGCTGTGTCCCGCTTCGCCGGCTCGGCAACGATGTTCGCGCCCGGAAAATCCGGCAGCAGAGTGCGGACCGAAGCCTCCTGTTCCACGTTTGTCAGGATTAGAATCCGCTCCCGAGGCACCAGGCCTTCGAGGCGCAGAACGGTTTCCTCGAGGAGTGTCTTTTCGGAGATCAACTGGAGAAGTTGCTTCGGGCGCGAGCGGCGGCTCAGGGGCCAGAAGCGTTCGCCACTGCCGCCGGCGAGGATCAGGGCATAAATCGCTTGCGACATGTGTATCTCGGAAATGCAGGCGCGAAACCGATCGCGCGGCTCGCGACATTTCCCATTTCTTTTTCAGAAAGGGAACGTATAAGAATATCCGATGTCCCTCTCGATAGCCATCCCGAAAACTTCCGAGCAACTTCCATTGGACAGGCTGCTCGTGCTCACGCGGACCGCTTTCGGTCTGGGGCTTGGGATTTTGATCGCCGACAAAATCAAGCGGCCGGTGCGTGAGGCGGCCGCGATTGCGCTGCTGTCGCTCGGCGCTTTAGCTGCGGTGCCGGTGCTCGTGAAAATGGCGATAGACCGGATCAATCGTCCGGAATCGGAGCGCGGCAGCCGTAATCGCTTACGTTCCATCCGCGGCGATTCGGGGCGCCCTCCCGAGCACGAAGACGCTTACTAACGTCTCGATGTTTAAGGGCTGAGGTGTCCGGGGGGGCGCTCTGCTTGCTTCAGAGGCGCGCGCAGCTTACCCGTCTTGCCGTCATGTCCCGGGCACCTTCAGCGAATTCGTTACGCCAGCATTGCGAGGCGATCGCGAGGGAAGAAGCGACTCTTCGCGAAGGCGGCGGTAAAGCGGGCCAGGAGCGTCAACACAAACTCGGTCGGCTTTTCGCGCGAGAGCGGATTGCGCTCCTGCTCGATAAAGGGACGCCCTTCTTTGAAGTCGGTCTTTGGGGCGCCTACAAAATGTACGAGCAGTGGGGCAGCATCCCCGCAGCCGGCGCTATCGCCGGCATTGGCAATGTCGCGGGCGTGCCCTGCATGGTGATCGCGAATGACGCCACCGTAAAAGCTGGCGCGTTCTTTCCGCAAACGGCCAAGAAACTCATCCGCGCGCAGCGGCTCGGCTTCGAATGCAATCTGCCGATCATCTATCTGGTGGATTCCGCGGGCGTGTTCCTGCCGATGCAGGATGAGATCTTCCCGGACGAAGACGATTTCGGCCGCATCTTCCGCAACAACTCAGTCATCTCCGCGGCCGGCATACCGCAGTTTGCCGCGATCATGGGTAACTGCGTGGCAGGCGGCGCCTACCTGCCGGTTTTATGCGACAAAATCCTCATGACTGAGGGAAGCGGATTGTATCTTGCCGGTCCGTCGCTGGTGAAGGCGGCGATCGGCCAGGTGATCGAGGCGGAGGAGTTGGGTGGCGCGAAGATGCACGCGGAGATTAGCGGCACGGTGGATTTCTACGAGAAGGATGATCCTTCCTGCTTGAAACGCCTGCGCTCGCTCGTGGCGCTTCTTCCGGAAGCGGAGCAGGCGAAGCATGCGCCAAAACCCGACACCTCTGCACCCGCGCGGAAACCTGACGCGGTTTACGAGCTCATCAGCCTCGATGGCCACAAGCCCTATGACGCGCGTGATTTGCTGGCGTCCATTATCGATCGCAATTCGCTCGACGAATACAAGGCCGACTACGGTAAAACGCTTGTCACCGCATACGCGCGCATTGCGGGCCGCCCGGTCGGGATTGTCGCCAGTCAGCGACAACAAGTCCGCACAAAAAAGGAGGGCATCCAGATGGGGGGCGTCATCTATGCCGATAGCGCGGATAAAGCCGCGCGCTTCATACTGGATTGCAACCAGACCGGGCTGCCGATCATCTTCTTCCAGGACGTGACCGGATTCATGGTCGGCCGTGACGCCGAGCAAAGCGGTATCATCCGGAGCGGTGCCAAGCTCGTAAACGCCGTCAGCAATTCCGTGGTGCCGAAAATCACCGTCGTAGTCGGCGGCTCATTTGGGGCTGGAAACTACGCGCTCTGTGGCAAGGCGTACGATCCGCGGTTCATCGTTGCCTGGCCGAATTCTCGCTACGCGGTGATGGGGGCCGCGCAGGCATCCGACACGGTTTTCAGTGTCCTGGCGCGCGCACGTGAGCGCGGCGACAAGAAATCGACGCGGGAAGAACTGGAGCAATTGCGCGCCACGGTGAAGAAAAGCTATGAAGATCAAACCGACATCCGCTACGGCGCGGCGCGTGGCTGGGTCGACGCCATCATTCAGCCGCACGAGACGCGCGATGTCCTGATTCGCCTTCTGCAATACGTCTCGCGCCCGATGCCGAAAGCGCGCTTCCACACCGGGGTCGTGCAGACCTGAGGATTGCGAGGTGATGCGGTCTCACGTAACATTGAGGTGATGCACGAAGAGATCAGAACATTGATGCGAGCGACTCCATTCACGCCGTTCACAATCTTTATGACTGACGGCCGTTCCTTCGGAATCCTCACTTCTGATCATGTCTCGATCATGCCGAGCGGCCTGATTGTCGTGGAAGACGACAAGCGCGTTGTTAATCTGCTCCCGCCCAGACAGGTGGCCGGTGTCGAGAGTCAGTCCGCGACCGACTAGTACGAGCAGGTCGCAATCGCGCTGTTTATCGCGCGCACTGACGCGAGACTGCTCTCGATGGGCAGCTTTACGCCACGTTGCTCCAGCGCACGGAGCACCTCCTCAGTCGGGATGTTTCCGACCAACTGATCTTGCGCGAACGGGCAGCCGCCCAGCCCTCCGAGTGCGGAGTCGAAACGCCGGCAACCAGCATCGTAGGCGGCGAGAAGTTTCTCTACCGCCCCCCCTCGCGTGCTGTGCATGTGTACGCCGACTTCGAACTCGCCGATCTCGCGTATTACTGTATCCACCACGCGGCGAATGAGGTCCGCATCAGCCGCTCCGACCGTGTCCGCGAGAGAGACAGCCGATATTCCGATTCCCGCAATTGTCCGCGCCGCATCCGCCACCACCCGTTCGCTCCACCGATCGCCGTACGGGTTTCCGAACGCCATGGAAATGTAAGCCACCACGCCCAATCCGGCTTCGGCCGCCCGCTCGCTGATTCTCTTTAGCACGGCCTGATTTTCGGCTGGCGATTGATTCTGATTCCGGCGCAGAAACGTCTCCGAAATGGAATATGGATATCCGAGCGTCGTTACCGCTTCGGTCGCGATCGCGCGTTCTGCGCCCTTCTCGTTCACGACAATGCCGATGATCTCCACGCCCTCCATCGGGGCTAGTTGCGCCAGCACTTCTTCGCTGTCGGCCATCTGCGGCACCGCCTTGGGCGAGACGAAGCTCACCGCGTCGATGTGACGAAAGCCTGCGTCCAGCAGGGCGCGCAGGTATTGGACTTTTCGCTCGGTGGGAATGTAACGGGGGAGACCCTGCCACGCATCGCGAGGACATTCGATGAGCTTGACGGATTGCATCGTGGCGGACGTTACTGCCAGAACAACGTAACGCCATGCCACTCGTACTCGTCGAGAAACAATCCGCACACACTACGCTCCTGGCGCTGAACCGTCCCGAACGGCGCAACGCCCTTACGATTGACCTGATGACGGAGCTGATCGCAGCAGTCGGCGCTACGGAGGAAAATCAAACGCAGCGCATCCTCATCCTTCGCGGCGCCGGCCCCGCGTTTTGCACGGGGCTCGACTTAAAGGAAGTCTCGGAGACGGAGAAGGCGCACGAGTCGGCTGGTCTGGTCGCGAAGACGCTGCTCGCATTAAGCCAGACGCGGCTCATCACAATCGCGGCTGTGCATGGCGCAGCCCTCGCGGGCGGGGCTGGGATCATGTCCGCCTGCGATTTCGTTGTTGCGGCAGAAGGCACGAAGTTCGGTTATCCAGAAGCTAAACGCGGCCTGGTAGCAGGATTGGTCATGACATTTCTGCGCCGCCAACTTCGCGAGCGCGACATCCGCGAGCTGCTGCTGACCGGCGAATTGATCGAGCCGGCACGCGCGCTCGAGATCGGTCTCGTTAATCGCGTAGTGCGGCCCAATGAGCTGGAGAACGAGGTGCAGAAGCTTGCGAGCGCCATCCTGCAAAATGCACCGGGAGCCCTTGCGCACTCCAAGCGCTTGCTCGATCAGCTTTGGGCCACGTCTGTGAAAGAGGATATCGAACGCGCTCTCGGCCATCACAGGCAGGCGCGAGAATCCCAGGAGGCGAAAGAAGGCGTCGCCGCATTCCTTGAAAAACGGGCGCCAGGCTGGGCATTGTAGCCGTCGCCCTGTGGGCGACGCGGGTGCGCATATCCATAACGCCGGGCTTCGCGCAGCGAAACGGCTACAGCAGCGCCAACTGCGCCGCCTCAGTTGGCTCACTCTCCGCAAAGCGCACGCCGACACCGAGCAACCGCACCGCCTTACCTGTCCGCGCGAATCCTTCGTGCAGGAGCATTCTGAAGTTCTCCGGTGAGACAGGTAGCCCCGCACGTTCCACTGTCGTGCGCGTGAAATCGCTGAACTTCAGCTTCACGAAAATCTTTGTAATCAAGCGATCTGCGGCTTTTTGCGCCAGCTCCGCCGCCAATTCTTCAAACAATTCCGGCAGCTTCTCTTCGCATTCCTCGAGCGTCTCGAGGTCGCGCGAAAAGGTCTCTTCGTTGCTGAGCGATTTCCGTTCGCGATCCGGCTCGACCGCGCGGTGATCGACCCCGCGGCATTGGTCGTAGAGCTCGAGGCCGAACTTTCCGAAATGCTCGCACAACTCCGCGCGCGAGAAACGCTGCAGATCCGCGCACGTGCTGACTCCGAGCCGCTCCAGCTTCTGCTCCGTGACGATGCCGATTCCCCAGAGCTTTCGCACCGGCAGCGCGGCTACAAATTCGGGCACCTGCTCTAGCATTACCTCGCACTGGCCATTCGGTTTATTAAGGTCGCTCGCGATCTTCGCGATCAACTTGTTCGGGCCGACCCCGGCGGATGCGGTCAGCTTTGTCTTGCGGTAAATGAGATCGCGGATCACCTGCGCCAGAGCTGCGGGCGCGCCGGGGTGCGCAGTCACGTCCAGGTAGGCTTCGTCGAGCGAGAGCGGCTCCACCAGTGATGAGAACCGGTGCAGAATCGCGCGCACCGTCGCTGCTTCTCTCCGGTAAACGTCGAACCGCGTCGGCACGATGATGAGTCGGGGGCAGCGTTGCAGCGCCATGAAGGTAGGCATGGCTGAGTGCACGCCGAACTTCCGCGCCTCATAGTTGCACGTCGTCAGCACGCCGCGACGATCGCGCGCGCCTCCGACGCCGACCGGTTTGCCTCGTAGCTCGGGTCGATCCCGCACTTCGATTGCGGCGTAGAAACAATCCATGTCGAGATGGATGATCTTGCGCTTCGGCGAAGTTATTTCCACGCGATCAGCTTGCCTCAAGGAAGCGTCAGAAGGTAGCGCAGCTTTCAGTTTGCATGCAGCCATAGCTTCGAGCGCATTCCGCTTGCCCGAATCGCCGCGCTCGCTCCTATTGAACGCCCAGTGAGCACACTGCGTCTCGGGGTTAACATCGATCATGTCGCTACGCTTCGGCAGGCGCGTTACGCCACCATGCCCGAGTCGAAGAATGCCGAGCCTGATCCGATCGCGGTAGCCGGCATCTGCGAGCGCGCCGGAGCACACGGAATCACCGCCCATTTACGCGCGGACCGGCGTCACATGATCGACCGCGATATCGAGCGACTGCGCGCGAACGTGATCACGAAGCTGAACCTCGAGATGGGCAACACGTCGGAAATTATCGACTTTGCGCTGCGCATCGTGCCCGATGAGGTCTGCCTTGTCCCGGAGAAGCGCGAGGAGATTACGACCGAAGGAGGACTCGACCTGCTCATTCACCGGAAGAAACTCGCCGGCACGATCAAGCGCCTGCAATCCGCTGGCATTCGCGTCAGCCTCTTCATCGACCCGCTCCGGGAACAAATCGATGCAGCGAACAAGCTCGGCGCGGAGATCGTCGAGCTCCACACCGGCCGGCTCGCGAATGCCTTTACAGAAAAGGTCGAGCGGCAGGAACTGGAGCGGCTGCAGGAGGCTGCGGTGCGCGCGGCGAACTGGAACCTGCAGATAAACGCCGGTCACGGGATCAACTACCGCAACATCAGGTTGATCCACCAAATCCCGCACCTCGTGGAGCTGAACATCGGGCATTCGATTGTTTCGCGGGCGATGTTCGTTGGCTTCGAAGCGGCCGTGCGTGAGATGCTCGCCGCGATGGAGAATTACAAAGGATGAAATTTGAAAGCCAGAAAACCAGAAACGAGAAGAAGATTACCTTTTCTGCTTTTCTGGTGTTGAAATTCGATTCCTCTTTTGCGCAATGAGCGTCCTCGGCATCGGCGTCGACATGGTGGAGAACGCGCGCATCGAGCACTCGATCGAGCGTTTCGGCGATCGTTTCTTGCACCGCGTCTTTACCGCGGGGGAGATCGAGTATGCGCAGTCCATGAAGTACCCGGCGCGACATTTCGCCGCTCGTTTCGCGGCCAAGGAAGCGGTTTCAAAAGCGTTCGGCACCGGGATTGGGAAATCGATGGGCTGGCGTGACATCGACGTGCACCGAGAGAGGACCGGTCAGCCGTTCGTGGTCCTGGCAGGCGGGGCAAAGGCGCTGGCGGAGGAGCGCCGCGTGGCGGCAGTTTGGATCAGCC
>JBHENA010000021.1:22461-22986 GCA_046262275.1 Chthoniobacterales bacterium | reverse complement strand
GCATAAGGGATGATCCGCGGAGCTTCGACAAACTCGATGAACTTCTGAACGATCAGGCCTACCGCCTCGCCTTCTGGCGCGTGGCCGCGGAAGAGATCAACTACCGCCGCTTCTTTGACATTAACGATCTGGCGGCGATTCGCATGGAGCTGCCGGAGGTCTTCGACGCCACACATCAGCTTCTGCTCGAGCTGGTCGGCAAACGAGCGGTGACCGGTCTGCGGATCGATCACCCCGACGGGCTTTATCTTCCCAAGGATTACTTCAACAAGTTACAGCAGCGTTGCGGCGCGGCTCTCGACGGGCACCTCCCGGAAGACCGCCGCGCCATTTACCTCATCGTGGAGAAAATCCTCTCCGGCCAGGAGCGGTTGCCTAACGACTGGCCGGTGCACGGAACCACCGGCTACGATTTCGCGCGCCTCGTGACGAGCGTGCTGTGCGACGCCAACGCGGAACAGGCGATCACGAAGACGTTCCGGCGGTTCATCGGCCATTCGATGCATTTCGGGCATCTCGTTTACG
>JBHENA010000021.1:16768-22451 GCA_046262275.1 Chthoniobacterales bacterium | reverse complement strand
CGCGAACGACGTGAAAGTGCTCGGCAACATGCTGGATCGTTTGTCGGAAAAGAACCGCTGGTTTCGCGATTTCACGCTCGATGCCCTCAACATGGCCGTGCGCGAGACGATCGCCTGCTTCCCGGTTTACCGCACCTACATCACGCCTCAAGGAGCGGCGCCCTCCAGGCCGCCGCTGGAACACGGGGCGGCCGGGAGAACGCCCCTCCCTGGACAGGTGAGCGAAGAAGACCGAGCCGTGATTGAGCGCGCCGTGGCCGCGGCCAAACGCCGCAATCCCGCCATCGAAGAGTCGGTCTTCAATTTCCTGCGCGACATTCTGCTCTTCCGTTTCCCGGAAGGTATCGACGACGAAACACGCGCCGAGCACGTGCATTTCGTCCTGAAGTTCCAGCAATCTACCGGCCCGATCATGGCGAAGGGACTCGAGGACACCGTTTTCTACATTTTCAATCGCTTGGCGGCCCTGAATGAAGTCGGTGGGGAGCCGCAGCAATTCGGGATCAGCGTCGAAACGTTCCACGCCGATCTCGCCCATTATCAGCGGCATTGGCCGCTGACGATGCTTGCCACATCGACGCACGACACGAAGCGCAGCGAAGACGTGCGGGCGCGGCTGGTGGCCATCTCGGAAATCCCGGATCTTTGGCGAAGCGCGATTCAGCGCTGGCGCACCACGAACCGCAAGTCGAAGCGCAAGATCGAGGACGCGGAGGCGCCCGATGCGAACGAGGAGTATCTGCTCTACCAGACGCTCCTCGGCACGTGGCCGGTGGACGCCGCAGGCAAAGCGGCTCCGGAAGCGAGCGAAGAATACGTCGGCCGCATCCAGGCCTACATGGCAAAGGCGCTCAAGGAGGCCAAGCTCAACACGAGCTGGATCCAGCCTAACGAACAGTGGGACAGCGCGGTGCAGGAGTTCGTCGCGCGCATTCTCGAGCGCGACGCGAAGAACCGATTCGTGCCGGCGTTCGCGCCCGTGGCGGAAGAGATCGCGCGCCTCGGCGCCATCAACTCGCTTTCACAGGCTGTCTTGAAAATGACCGCGCCCGGCGTTCCGGACATTTACCAGGGGAACGAAATCTGGGACTACAGCCTTGTCGATCCGGATAACCGCCGTCCGGTCGATTACGGGCGGCGGCGTGACATGCTGCAGGCGCTGGATAAGACCACGCCGGAAGATCTGCTCCACAAGTGGCCGGACGGGCGCATCAAATTGTTCGCTACGCAAAAGCTGCTCCGGTTCCGCCGAGAACATGCCGATCTGTTCCTGAAAGGCAGCTATGTTCCCTTGCGGGTAAGTGGCGCCCATGCCGACTCCTGTCTTGCCTTTGCTCGTGAGCATGGCGCCGCCTGGATTTTGACGATTGTCCCGCGTCTCTCATCGCGCGTCGGCTTCCCGCCCGTTGGCGAGCGCTGGCAGGATACAGCAGTGGAGCTGCCGGAGAGCGCCGCGGGCGCAGCCGCCCGAGATCTTTTCACCGGCCGCGAACTTCGCCTGAACAACGGCAACTCCCTGGCCGTTTCGGAAGCCCTCGCGATGCTGCCCTTCGCTGTCTACGGGAGTGCACGGTAGCAGAGCGTGCCTTTCAACGACTGCGCGCGATCCAATCAGCTACCGAGCCGACGTTCTCGACCAACTCGGCGGCAAAACCAACAAACGTGATCTGCGGAGAAGCCAGGACGAGCATCACGCTGAGTAGCAGCAAGTTCATCAGGTAGATGACCACGAGCGAGAAGAACGTGCCGCGATCCGTGAGGTCGGTCTGACTTTTCGGAATCATCCAGCAGGTAAAGCTGAAATGGAATGCCCATGTCCCGCCGATAACAGCGTAGAGCAACCGGCCATACGGCTGCACGTCGGTGAAAAAGCTCAACCCGCCGTAGACCGTGATCGCTATGATGCTGTAGAGCGGGAAAAAATACGGGGCGAGTGCGATCCAGAAGTTGTTCCGGTCCGTCACGATGTGGCCGCCATCGCGGGCGACGCGAAATTGGCTGACCCGTCCGCCCATCAGGAGGACCCAGAGGGCGTGGGTCAGCTCATGACCGAAGACGTAAACCAGCAACGGGCGCGGGAGGCCAAAGAAGGCGATCAGCCAGCAGACCGCGCCTAACGAAAAGAACCAGAACTCTTCCGTCGCCCAGAGATGGTGCGTGACCGTGGCGCGGGTAAAGACGGTAAAGAAGGCCTGACTTAGAAAAAAACAGACGGGCAGCAGAAAGACCGCCACCACGGACTTGACCCAGCGCGTGGGAACGGTCAGCGGGATCGGGTCGCGGCTCAATCGTGTCGCCGGGATCACCGCGCGCGCCACCTTTACGCGACGGAAAGAGCGCCGGCGCGAGCGTCGTCGAGAGCTGCGATTTGCAGCAACGAGCTTCTTAGCCACGGATCAACACGGATGAAACACGGATGAAGAAGCCAAAGCAAGGCTGCCGCGGTTCTCGCATGGTGTAGATCGGGTTTCATCCGTGGCCGGATCCCGACCGAATGACGCTTCGCTCAGGCCCTGCCCATGTAGGCGCCAGTCCGCGTATCGATCTTGACCAGCTCGCCTTCGTTGATAAACAGCGGCACGTTTACCGTCTTGCCCGTCTCCAGAATAGCGGGCTTGGTCACGTTCGAAGCGGTATCGCCACGAAGCCCTTCCGGCGCTTCCGCTACCTTCAGTGTTACGGAGGAAGGCAGCTCAACCTGCACCGGACGCCCTTCGGTCGAGAGCACTTCCACTTTGAGGTTTTCGACCAGGTACTCCTTCGCCTCGCCGAGCAGGTTCTCATTGAGCGTGATCGTCTCGTAGGTCTCCGGGTCCATGAAGTGATACCCGCTGTTGTCCTTGTAGGAGAACTCCAGCGTCGTACGGCTGACATCGACCAGCTCAACCTTATCGGTCGAACCGAAGCGCACATCCGCGCTCTTGCCGGTGTTGATGTAGCGAATGATCGCCTGCACAAAGGCGCGCAGGTTGCCCGGCGTGCGATGCTGCACATCGAGGACAATGGCGACGTTGCCGTTGTACTTGATCGCCTGCCCTTTGCGGAGGTCATTCGCTGCTGCCATGAAGAGGGGAGTTGATAGGCGAGAGTTGCGCGTTTGGCAAGGGAGGCGCTATTAGCATGGCGTAAACCGGGCAACAGTTGTATAAAGGCTTATGCCCAAAACTGCTGCTGCCGCCAAATCCCGAGCACGCTCGGAAGACGCCGTTCTGGATCAAGCGACTCGGCAGCTTCTCCGCGCGATCAAGGAGGACGGCAGGAAAAAAAACAAACCCGTCACACCTGAGGAACTTCGTCGCGAAGGCTATAGCGAGCGGTTTATCCAGAAGTTTGAGGGGGCTTAAGGCTAGTCGTTCCGTCGCAGTTGCATAAACTCGCTGACTTTGATGCCCAGCAGCGGAGCTGCTTTGCGTGCAAGTGCCAGGGCTTCGGCGTGAGTCATATTGGCTGAGAGCGCACGAACAATCTTCATTGTCGAGAAGCCACTCGTTCGCGCCTTCTGAATTGCAGCGGCGAGATCGGTGTAGCGAAGAAAGCTCTCGCTCATTCGCGTCGCGCTACAGCAGCTTCAATTTGGTGAGATCCTGCGAGTCGACGATGCCGACGGGGACCTGCCGCTCGTCGACTACCACCAAATCGTCAATGCGGTGACGCTCGAGGAGGTTGAGCACTTCCACCGCCAGCTTGTCCTGCTGCACGGTGACGGGGTTGAGCGTCATCAAATCCGCTATGAGCCTTTCACCCACACGCGGGTCGTTTTGGAAATGGCGCGCAAAATCGCCATGCGTGAAAATGCCAAGCAATTGGCCGTCGCCATCCGCGATCACGGCGGCGCCCGCGCGAACATCGGTCATCGTCTTCAAGGCTGTATGCACAGGCGTGTCGGGCGAGACGAGGGCCAGCGCGCTCCTCGGCCGCATGATCTGGTGCACCCGCAGCAGCAGACTGCGGCCGATCATTCCCGCAGGATGAAAGCGCGCGAAGTCTTCCTTTTGGAATCCGCGCGCTTCGAGCAAGACCATGGCGAGCGCATCGCCGAGCGCCAGCATCACCGTCGTGCTGGAAGTCGGTGCGAGGTTCAGCGGACACGCTTCCTGCTCAATGCTCACATCGAGGAAGACATCGCAATTTTGCGCCAGAGTCGATTTCGGATCGCCGCAGATCGCGATTATCCGCACCTGGAAGCGCGTCAAAGCGGGTAAAATGCGAAGCAGCTCTTCCGTCTCACCGCTCGCGCTGAGTGCGAGCACCACATCGCCGTCCGCCACCATGCCGAGATCACCGTGCATCGCGTTCAATGAGTCGAGCACCACGGCGGGCGAGCCCGTGCTGGTCAGGGTGGCCGCGACTTTCGCACCGACGTGCCCGGATTTCCCGACGCCGAGAACGACCACTTTCCCGCGCGCTTCGACGGCTTCCTTGATCAACTCGACGGCGCGCGCGAACCTCTCATCGAGCCGTTCACGGAGCCGTTGCAGCTCGAAGATTTCCATCTCGAGCACGCGTCTACCCTTTTCAAGATACTCCATCAGCTTATAATCCTGTGCCGGGGCGTGTTAGGCAGCAAGCTCTTGCGCGCTCCGCCGATGGGTCCGCCTATGAAAAAATATCTCCTTGCCACAATCCTGATCGCTGCCGCCGCGTGCACGACGCACGCGCAGACATTCAGGGCTCCCGCTACTGAAACGCCGCGTGAACGCGCGGAACGCAGCCCCGCTCCTGTCCGCGACCGTGATGTAGGCGGGGCGATTCCCCGCGGGGTACGGGGTGGAAATCCGCTCCAGCTCCTGAACCCGAAGGCGCCACGCAGGTACTATGGCCGCCACGAGGAAACGGTCACTTACGACCCGAACAATCCGTCGAAAGTCACCGGCATCATTCTTGTCGGGATTCAGTTTTGAAAAAACTGGAGCACCTCTCCGGCAGGTCAGAATAGAAGTTGTAGTTGTAGCGACGGCGCTCTGTCGCCGTTCTTCAGCGTGTTCGCAGGGCCGCGCCCTAACGCCGACAGAGCGGCGTCGCTACAACAGAATTCGTATCAGACGCTCGGAGGTTTCGACACCTAGCTCAGACTAAGTCGCGCCAAGAAGGTGAAGCTGTAACCGCAAGTGAATGATCAAAAACCGGTAGTGGCGTGCTATTGCGCGACCTTTCTCAAACCGGAAATGCTCCATATCTACCGGCAGATCACCGCGCTGGAGCGCGTGCGGCCCATCGTCATCACACAGAAACGTGAAGAAGCGGAACGTTACCCATTCGAGGCGGTCACAGTAGTTCCCAAGCCAGCGAGCCACTTCCTCCGACGTCTCTGGTTCCACCAGCTGCGCGATCAGCCCTGGATGATTTCGCGACGGGAGACCAGCAGGCTGCTCGATGTCCTCCGAACTGCTGAAGCGCAATTGCTCCACATCTACTTCGGACACATCGCGGTTCATCTGCTGCCGCTGATCCGGAGTTGGAACCGGCCGAGTGTGGTCTCGTTTCACGGCGCAGACGTAATGGTCGATCTGGACCGACCTGCCTATCGCGCGGCCACTAACAGGATGCTCGATGCGGTCAGACTGGTTCTCGTCCGCTCGGAATCGCTCCGCGATGCCGTTCTCCGGCTCGGTTGCTCTACGGAGAAAATTCGCATTCAGCGGACGGGTATTCCTCTGGACGAGCTGCCGTACCAAGCGCGTGT
>JBHENA010000021.1:0-16758 GCA_046262275.1 Chthoniobacterales bacterium | reverse complement strand
CGCTCGGGATCGCAGATCGCGTCCACTTCACCGGGTTTATTTCGCAACCCGAGCTGCGCGATCTCCTTTATGGTTCGCACATTTTCCTGCATCCGAGCGAAACCGGTTCGGACGGAAATCAGGAAGGCGTGCCAAACTCCCTCTTGGAAGCGGTGGCAAGCGGGCTCCCGGTTTTCACCACCACGCACGGTGGGATTCCAGAAGCGGTTGAGAACGGCGTCAGCGGCGTACTCGTGCCGGAAGGCGATCGCGAGGGGCTCGCGCGCGAGTTGTTACGCGCGGGGGAGGATCCTGAATTCCTGACGCGAATAGCGACGGCCGGGGCGGAAGCGGTCGCCGCGAAATTCTCTCAACAGGCTGGCGTGCGTTTACTCGAAGATCACTACTTCGAAGCGATCGGGGGAAGCAGACCCGAGTAGAACTTCTCCAACTCCGCGGCCGCTCCGCTAAAGGACAACCACTCCGCCGCGGCGCGTTGCGAGTGTTCGATTGCCTCCTCGCACGCTCGATCATCGGTCAGCAGCTCTGTCGCGAGGCTGAGTATCCGATTCCCGGAACGGCCGTGCCCACACGTGCGCGGATGTCCCAGTCGGTCGACCGCGCCATTCCCGCCAATACACGGCAATCGGCACAAGAGCGCGTCACCCGCGGCCTGGCCGGGAACAAAACTGGTGTCGAGCTGGAACACGATGCGGTGCTCGGCCATCGTCCGCAGGTAATCGGTATAATCGCGACGTTCCGTCCGAACGCGAAGCTTCTCCGGCGCAAAGCCGATCTCCTTCAGCAACCGCGCGCCAGTGCGTCCGGCGAGATCATAAACCGTCACCGGGGCGCCGGTTGATTCGCTGAGCTCGCGCGCCATGGCAAGAGCAGCGAAATGATTTCGCGTCAGCACATCCCATTCGCGCGTGCCGATGAAGATGCCGCTCCGCTCTTCAATTGGGCGAGAGAAATCCCAACGCGGATCGTGCAGCGGATAAGGTGTCGGGATAAACGCCACGCCCGCACTGCTGCGCCGAACGCCGCGGAAGATATCCGCCGCCTCCGGCGTCGGCGCGATGCAGCCGTCCGCTTCGCTCACGATCCGCATAAAGCGACTGAGCTTGGCGGCATCGCGTAACTGTTCCGCGATCTGGTGCAATCCAGTTTCTTTGAATGAAACGGTTGCGCGAACCGCGGCCTTCTTCAAAGTCGCAAGCGCGCGCTCCGATGCGCGAAAATCACCGCGCAAGAGCAACAGCACCGGTCGTTGCGCCGCGATCGCCGCATTGGTATCGCGCAAAAACGCGCCGCGCGTGCAGGCGGCGTAGGCGTGAAAATTTACCGGCGCATGCGGCGCCGAATCGGTCGCCGCGTCCTGCGCGAAATCCTGTTCGGGATCGCGTCCGCCTGGATTTAAAACGTTGAGCCGGAAATCACTATCTGCCGACATAGTTCGTTGCGCTGTGGTCACGGCGCGGTGTCGAGTGCCCTGCGCGCGCGAAACGGCGACCCAGCGCCGTTGCTACATCAGAAGCGGCCACTTAGTCGCCGGAATCGTCTTCCTCCGGCTCCTCCTCGACCTGCGGATCTACCGGTAGCGCGCGCGGGACTGGTTCAGCGCGCGGGATCAGTTCGCGGCGCGGCGCCGGTGCCACGTTCGGCGCCAGCTCATCACGCGGGACAGGAGACGCTCGCAAGACCGGCTCGGCGCGGCGTACTTCGACCGGCTCTTCAAGCACGGGTTCGGCTGCCGGGTCAACCGGCTCCGCGCGCAGGATGGGTGTCTCCTCTTCAGGAACCACCGCCGCGACCGGCGGCGGCGTCACGGAGACCGCTGCGTTCAACTCATTATTCGCCGGGTCCGGCGGCTTCGGCGGGCGCACAGTCGATTTGACCGCATTGTATGGATCGTTGTCGGCGAGCAGGGTCGGACCTTTCACCGCCACCGGCTTTACCTGATTTGTATCGACCGCGAGCGCTGCGCGCGGCACACCTGCGTCCGGCAGATCGCGGACGATTCGTGCCCGCGCGTCGCCGTGAACATTGCACGGTTCAGTAGGCATCTGCTCTTTCGTGGCCAGCTCATGATAACTGGTGCGCCGTTGCTCGCCGTTGACGCTTTCGGAGCATTTGTCGGTCGCCAGCAATCCGGACTTCGCGCAAATCTCCACCTTCTGCACGCTGGCCGGCTTTGGCAGTTCTTTCGCCGGATAACGCGCGACGGACGCATTCATCACGTCGACCCAGATCGGCAATGCGATCTGGTTGCCGAACGCGCCACGATAAATCTTTTGCGGCTTATCGAATCCGGCCCGCACCGCCACCGTAATGGCGCTGTCGTAGCCGGCAAAAAGCGCCTCCGTGAAATCGTACGCCGTCCCAGTTTTCCCAGCGGCTGGGAATTTCTCCAGCCCCCACTTCTGCCGAGCCAGCGCGCCCGTGCCGGTTTGGAGCGCATCCACCAGACACGAGTGCACCTCGTAGGCAGTCGCGGGTTTCATCACATTCTCACGCGCCCGTTTCTCCGTCGGTTGCCAGACGATCGTGCCATCCTTGGCCTCGATCCGTTCGAGAATGAACGGCGCGTTAGGCCGCCATCCGCCATTTGGGAAACTGGTGTAAGCCAGCGCCAGCTCCGCCAGTGTCATCTCGCTGCTGCCCAGGAAAGTCGCCGGGTACGGCCGCAGCGGCGAGCGGATCCCGCCGATCTTGCAAAGCTCAATTACCGCATCAACACCCGCCAGCATCCCCAAACGCACGGTGGCGGCGTTCTTCCCTTTCGCGAGCGCCTGCCGCGCCGTGATCGGACCTTCGTAGCGGTTGTCGGGGTTCTCCGGTCCCCATTCCCCCAGAATCCCGGTGGTGCCGCCGATCATGACCGCACGATTGTCCAGCGCGGAATCTTCCACCACGGTGCCGGGAAACAGTCCCTTCTCGAACGCCGCCGCATAGACGAACGGCGTTATCGCAGTGCCGGCCGGGCGCTTTGCCTGCAACGCGCGATCATATTGGTTGTGCTCGAAATCGCGCCCGCCCACCAGCGCAAGGACGCCGCCGGTCTGGTTGTCCAGCGCGATCACCGCGCCTTGCAGATACTCGGGCGCGGCATTCTGGCTGATGGTGCCCGCCTTCTTCGCCGCTCGAAAACGAGCCGCATACGCCTCGTAGGTCTCGTGATTGTAGCCAGGCACGCGCTCGGCGTTATCGAGGTTCGCCCGGAGCGATCCTTCAGCCGTCATTTGCAGGTCGGCGTCGATCGTGGTGCGAATGCGATAGCCCTCATTCATGGCGCGATCCCAGCCGACCGCGGCGATCACCTGCTGGCGGATGTACTCGACCGCGTAGGTTTGCCCCTGCGCGCTCTGGCGGCTGCCGATCACCACATCCTCCGCCTGCGCACTTGCCGCCCGCTCGCGCGAGATAAAGCCGAGGCCGCTCATCCGGCTGAGCACTGCGTTGCGCGCTTCGCGCGACCCCTCGCGATCGGTCCAGGGCGAAAGCCGGTTCGGGCTCTTGACTAATCCAGCCAGCGTCGCGCTTTCCGTCAATGTCATGTCGCGCGCGTGCTTGCCGAAGTAACCCCGCGCCGCTGCCTCCGCGCCGTAGAGCCCCCCACCGAAATAGATCCGGTTCAAATACAGCTCCATGATCTTTTGCTTCCCGAAGCGCTCTTCGATCCGGCGCGCGAGGAAGATTTCCACCAATTTGCGGCGGAACGTGCGTTCCCTGAGCG
Organism: Chthoniobacterales bacterium; assembly: GCA_046262275.1. Taxonomy (GTDB): domain Bacteria; phylum Verrucomicrobiota; class Verrucomicrobiia; order Chthoniobacterales; family UBA10450; genus JACCTI01. The sequence goes on along the minus strand of JBHENA010000021.1, from coordinate 13,043 downwards.
AAAACGTGTTCCGCGCCAGTTGTTGGGTGATGGTGCTCGCGCCCTGGCGGACGTGACCGGCCGTGAAATTCTTGATCGCCGCGCGCAGGATGGCGAACAAGTCATAGCCGCTGTGCTGGTAGAACTTCGTGTCCTCCATCGCGACAACGGCGTTGATGAGGTCGCGCGGCAGTTGCTCGTAGGGGATGGTCTCGCGATTCTCCACGTAGATCTGGCCGAAGATCCGCTCATTGCGATCCAGGATCACGCTCGCCGACTCCATCTGCTCCAGTTGCGCGAGATCGTAAGTGGCCGCTTGCCGGCGCAGATCCGCCGCCAGAATGAGCCAGTAGATGCCGAGGCCGATCAGCAGGGTGGCAGCGGCAGCGATCGGAATGTAGAACTTCGGTTTGGTATACCAGGGCGGCTCGTAATACTCCACCCACTGGTGACGGGAAGAAAAGGAAACGGGCATGCTAAACGACGCGGATAGAAAGACAGTTCAACGTCCGCGCGCAACTTAGGTGCAACTTTCCCGAAAATCCAAATGGGAACGCTAGCGTCCCAGCGTGCGACGCCCAGGCCGGGCCGTGGCAAGCGCCTCTTTACTCGCGTTGTCCGGTTGAAGAATTGGACGTTCGAGATGGCACGTTGGACGTTTTCGCCTGCAAAAGGATGACACAGCTTTAGGAGAGGTGATCCGGGAGGCCATCCGGGTCCGCGGTCCCGTTTCGTTCGCCTGGTTCATGGAGCAGGCGCTTTATCATCCGGAACACGGCTACTATAGCCCGGGGCGCGCGGCGATCGGACGGGAGGGTGATTACTTTACCAGCGTCAGCACGGGACCCCTTTTTGGCCGAGTGCTCGCGGCGCAGTTCTCCGAGATGTGGGAAACGCTTGGCCGCCCGAACGACTTCACAATCGTCGAACAAGGCGCGCATGACGGGCAGTTTGCGCGCGATCTTCTCGGCGCGGCGCAACGGCATCATCCTGACTTTCTCCGGGCGCTCCGCTACGAAATAATCGAGCCGTTCCGGCCCTGGCAACAGCGCCAGGCCGCTACGCTCGCGGAATTCGAGTCGAAAGTTCGGTGGCGGAATTCGCTCGTCGAGCTGCCGCCATTCCGCGGCCTCCACTTTTCGAATGAATTGCTCGACGCACTGCCGGTTCACCTCCTGCGATGGACCGGCGCGGAATGGTGCGAGCGACACGTGACGGAACGCGATGGTTCCTTCGCTTTTGTGGATTTGCCATTGGCCAACCCCGAGTTGGCGAAGCGGTTGTGCAACATTCCGATGCCGTTGCCACCCGGTTACGAAACGGAGGTGAATCTTGCCGCGCTTTCCTGGATGGAACAAATCGCGTCGAAGCTCACCGCGGGCTTCGTGGTGGTCGCAGACTACGGCTACGCGCGCGATGAATTTTACGCGCCGCATCGCACGAATGGCACCTTGCGTTGCTACGCAAAACATCGCGTAGTCGCTTCGCCGCTTAGCGAGATTGGTCACGCCGATATCACGGCACACGTCGAATGGACGAGCTTGATGGAATGCGCGGAGGCGTCCGGTTTAAACGTGGCCGGCTTTACCGACCAGCATCACTTCATTACTGGATTGCTTGCCGGGGCGCTCGGTCAGGAGTTCGGCCCCGACGCGGATCCTGAAGTACATCGGGCCTTACAGACGCTACTTCACCCGGGATTTTTCGGGATGAAGTTTCAGTTCCTGGCGCTGGCGAAAAATCTCGATAGCACGACGCGATTATCCGGATTCCGCTTCGCCCGGCAGCAGCTGTAGCAACGGCGCTGTGTCGCCGTTCCGGAGCACGTTTGAAAGCGCGGAATCGCCTAAGCGCCTCGACGCAGCGAGGCGGCTACAGCGCCCCTCCTCGTCTTGTCAGCGCAAGGCTCAGATCAGCCATGTCGCCAGCCCCAGAAAGACAGCGAGGCTGGTGATATCGCTGATTGTCGTGAGCACGATGCTGGACGCGGCCGCCGGATCGGTTCCGATCCGCCGCAGGATGAGCGGAACGGCCGCCCCCAGCACCCCCGCGAAAAGACAACTGGCGGTCATGGCGAAAAAAACAACGGCGCTCAATCTCAACGCGTCGGAGCTGCCCTGCATCCGCGCGAAGATGTACATCGCGACGGCGGCACTGAGCCCGGTGAGCGCGCCGTTCAGAAGGCCCAAACACGTTTCCTTGATGATCATGAGGTATTCCTTGCCGGCTCGCAGTTCGCCCAGGGTCATGCCGCGCAAAGCAACCGCCAGAGTCTGCACCCCGGTGTTTGAAGACTGGCCGATCACAACCGGCAGGAACACCGCCAGCGCGACGAGCCGGTCGATCGTGTCTTGGAAGTAACCAACCACCGCAGCCGCCACGAACCCGGCGAAAAGATTCCCCTGCAGCCAGGGATGTCGAAACCAGAAACTGCGGCTCCACGCGGTCGCGAGGCGTTCCTCTTTTTCGATTCCCACCATGCTGCCAGGCTGCAGACTCAGCTCCACGGTCCGCGCCTCGAACAACATCTGCCCGCGCATTAATCCGATGAGCCTCCCGTCCTCCTCGCAGACCGGATAGACCGGGTAATGTCGCACCATCGTCGCGCGCATCGCCTCCACCAGCTCCATCCGCGGGTGCAGGCGAAATGGATTGTAAATCATGATCTCATCCAGCCGTTCCTCATCCCCGGCGAGCAGCATTTCGCGCATTGCCACCACGCCCACCAGGCGTTCGTGTTCGTTGATTACAAAGACGTAGGTAATGAAAGCACGCCTGACAAAATGCCGCAGTTCGCGAGTCGCTTCGGCGACCGTGGTTTCCGGCCGGAAGACCGCGAGCGCCGGCTCCATCATGTGACCGACGGTATCTTCGCGGTAAGCCTCATTGCGGACCCATTGTTGCCGGCGGCGCGGCGAGGCTGCGGCCATCACTTTCTGGCGTTGCTCGCTTGGAAACCGTTCCAGTACGCGCTGGGCTTGCGCCGGATTCATCAGGGCGAGAACGGCGGCGATCCGCTCCTCCGAATGCGATCCGAGAATCCTTGCCGCCTCGCCCGAGGCACGCGTCACGACCCGATCCAGCAGCTCTCTGGTTTCTGCGCGGCTCGCCGCGTCGGGCGTGGAAGCGCTCTCCTCCGGTGCACTCATCCGGGAGCAGGTTGTCCGATCAGGGCGATGATTGGCAAGAACTCGCGGCGGCGGATGAGGCGCGATTTGCGGCCTGCTCGCCAAATTTCCAGCACGCTCCGGTTGATTTCTGCACCGCGAAAGATGGGAAACGAATCAAATCTTTATCTTCGTGCTCTCTGTGTCCGTCGTGGTTCAACGTTGCTGCCCGGGCGCCAAAGACAACAAAGCGAGGCACGACTCGCGATTTAGCGCACAGTAGGCGATGAACCTGAAGCCTCTGTTCCGCTCGCGGCCGATGTGGAAGCTGGCCGCGCTCGGGGTGTTCATGCTCGCCGCCCTCATCGCCGCGCGTGAGCTGCCTTTGCTCGAGTGGATCGAAAGGTTCCGGCTTTGGGCGGCGCAGTTCGGCGTCGCGGGTATTTTCATCTACGGCGCGATGTTCGGTGTCGTCACGATCCTGATGCTCCCGTGCCTGCCATTGACGATCCTGGCCGGCTTCACCTTTGGAATGGTCGGCGGGCTCGTTGCTGTCTTTTTCGGAATTGCGATCAGCGCCGCGTTCGGGTTTCTCTTCGCCCGCTACGTCGCGCGTGGCGCGGTCGTGCAACAGATCGAAGGCCATCCACGTTTCCAAACGATCGACAGCGCGATTGCAAAGGAAGGCTGGAAAATTGTAGGGCTGCTCCGTATGTGTCCTGTGCCGCTCGGGGTCACGAATTACCTCTACGGACTTACCGGTATTCCATTCTGGCGTTATATGGCCGCGACCATGGTCGGCCTCACGCCGCCTAATGTGTTGTTCGTCTATCTCGGCGCATTCGGGAAGCGAACCATCGAAGGTCCGCGCGATCCGCTCGAGTACGCACTCGGCGGATTAACGCTCGTGGCACTGATTGGTGTCGTGGTCGTGTTACGGCGCATCGCGCTCCGCGCGACAGCCACCGAGCCGCGACCAAACGTGTAAGCCTTTGGGCTGCGAGCGTCCGCCTTCCTCAGCCCATAGGTGCAGCTCTCGGGTGATCGGCGGCTGTGCTGCTGATTCGTGGCGCGAAAGGGAACCAATCCCGCGCAGTGGCCGATACGTTTGCGTGAGGAATCCTTTTCGACGCTGTTCGCCGGAATGGCCGAAGCTGGTTGGCACGGCCGCCGGGTCGAGCCTGGCCACCCTCTTCATTGCGCGGAATTTCTTCCCGACCGAAAAGAAGGTGCGGCATCGCATCGCGGCGGATTACACCGTCTGCGACGACGTGTTCGTGCGCACCATGGGCCAGATGCTGGGGCCGCCGCTGCTGCCTGGGAACAAGGTCACCACTTTGCAAAATGGCGCCGAAATTTTTCCTGCCATGCTCCAGGGCATCCGCTCGGCGCGCGAGACGATCACGTTCGAGAATTTCCTCTGGCGCGAAGGCGAGATCTCCGATGCGTTCGCCGCCGCGCTCGTGGAACGCGCCCGCGCCGGCGTGAAGGTGCATTTCCTGCAGGATGCACTCGGCTGCAGTGCGCTACACGGCCGCGCCATGAATCTGATCCGGCGATCGCCGGTCGAGCTGGAAATCTTCCGCTGGCTCCAGCTCTCCAGTTTCAACTTCCGCACCCATCGCAAGCTCCTGGTGATCGACGGCCGCGTTGGCTTCATCGGAGGGGCGGGGATCGCGGATGATTGGAAGGGGGACGGGCGCACGCGCGGCTTGTGGCGGGACACGCACTACAAACTGGAAGGTCCTGCGGTCGCGCAGATGCAGCAGGCGTTTATGGACAACTGGCTGGAAACGCGCGCCACTCTGCTCCACGGCCAGGCTTACTTTCCGAAACTCGAACGCGCTGGCGAGGAGATGTGCCAGGTCTTCAAGAGCTCCGCGGGCGAAGGCTCCGATAGCGCGCGCTTGATGCTGCTCGTCTCGATCGCGGCTGCACGGGAGCACATCCGGATCGCGAACGCCTACTTCATCCCCCAGCCGCTCGGCCTCCGCACTTTGCTCGAGGCGATCGGGCGCGGCGTTAAAGTGGAGATTGTCGTCCCGGGCAACGACACGGACGCACAGCTCGTCCGCGCGGTCGGAAAAGCCTGCTGGCGGCCGCTGCTCGAAGCGGGGGCGCGCTTCTACGAATACCAGCCCGCGCGTTTCCATTGTAAATACTTCCTCGTCGACGACTGCTGGGCGTCGGTTGGCTCGGTCAATCTCGACAATCGCTCCCTCTCCTTGAACGAAGAGGCGAACCTGAACGTCCTCGATCACAGATTCGTCAGCGAACATGTGCGCGTTTTCGAGGAAGACAAAAGCCACTCACGCGAGATCACGCTCGAGGATTGGCGAGGGCGGCCGCTGCGCGAAAAGGTAAAGGGCCGTCTCGGATTGGTGCTTCGCTCGCAGCTCTGAAGCGATGAACAAGACGCTCCGCGTTGCCACCTACAACGTGCACGGCTGCGTTGGGATGGATCGGCAACGCTCCGAAGCACGGATCGCGGAGGTGATTGGCAGCCTGGCGGCTGAGATCGTGGGTCTGCAGGAGCTGGACGCCGGGCGTGCGCGCTCCGCCGCAGTGGATCAGGCGGGCGCAATCGCGCAGCAGCTTGGCTGGAAACACTTCTTCCATCCCGCGATGCGACAGGGCGACGAGCAATATGGCAACGCGATCCTGAGCCGTTCCCCCCTCACGCTCACGCGCGCGGTCGAGCTGCCGGGCGAAGCGCCCTGGTATTGCCGCGAGAAACGCGTCGTGCTGGTCGCGACCGCCGAGACGCATCTGGGCCCGGTGCAAATTATCAACACGCATCTGGGTCTCGGCCGCAACGAACGACTCCTGCAGGCGCAGTTGCTGATCGGATCGGATTGGCTCAGGTCGCTTCCGGAGAGCGTCGCAACCATTCTGCTCGGCGATTTCAACAGCTTGCGGACTTCACGCTCGTACCGGCTGATCGCCGGTCGTCTCCGCGATGTCCGGGCGCTGGTCAGGCCGGCGCGTGCCTTGTGGACGTTTCCCACTCGCTTTCCGTTGCTCGCGGTCGATCACATTTTCGTGAATGCGCGGCTGCATCCAGTGAAGGTCGAGGTCCATCGCACGTCCCTCGCGCGTGTCGCGTCGGATCACTTCCCACTCGTAGCAGAGCTGGTCCGCGCGCACGAGAGCTGAAATCGCCACCCGTGTTCGTTTCTTCTCTAGCGATCGGCCATCGTAGAGAAATCAACCTCGGGTCGCTGCGCCGCGGGATCTTCTTCGCCGAATGGCGCAGCTACGTTGATTGCTTTCGTTACCAGAGGCAGCGAAATGGAGAAAGACGAGCCGCGGCCGATGGCGCTTTCCACTTCGATCCTGCCATCCATTGATTCGATCAGCCGCTTACAGAGGCAAAGGCCAAGGCCCGTCCCTTCTGTGCGGCCCTTGTCCGCGCCAAAACGTTCGAAGGGCACAAACAGGTGCGAGAGATCTTCTGCGGACATGCCGCGGCCGGTGTCTGCCACCGTCAGGTCAAAACGCTGCTCGCGCACCTCGCAGCTCACATGGACACTGCCGTGCTCCCGGTTGTACTTGATCGCGTTCGAAAGCAGGTTCAAGAGCACTTGCTTCAGCCGTTGCCGATCCGCCAGCACGGTCACGTCCAGTTCTTCACCAACCGGCTCGACAAGCTCCAGACTGCGCTCGGCCGCGAGCGGTTGAACCAGCGCGATCGTGTCGGTTATCAGTTCCCGGATACGAACCGGCTCGATCTCGAGGTCGAGCCGGCCTGTTTCGATCCGGGCCAGGTCGAGCACTTCATTGATCAAACCGAGCAGATGACGGCCACCATTCAGGATGTGCTGGACGCTGGCGTGTTGTTGCGAGGTAAGATCATCCAGTTCCAAGAGCTGCCCGAACCCGAGAATCGCATTTAACGGCGTCCGCAGCTCGTGACTCATCCGGGAGAGGAACTCGCTCTTGGCCGCGTTCGCGTGGTCCGCCTGTTCCTTGGCGACTTGCAACTGGGCATTCGCGCGTGCCAATTCCCCAGTACGCGCCTCCACGCGCTCTGCCAGCTGTGCGTTGTAACGGCGCAGGCGCGAGACCCGGAAATGGTGGACCGCCAAAACCATGCCTGCGGCAGCGCAAGCGAGCAGCGCATAAAAGAGCTTTGTCTTGTAAAACGGCGGAACAACGCTGAAGCGAATCGCAGCCTCGCTCGGATTCCAAACGCCGTTCTCCCCGGAGCTGGTGACGCGAAATGTGTACTCGCCAGCCGGTAACCGCGTATAATGCGCCGTGCGGCGCTCCGTGGGAGCGGACCAATCCTCGTCGAAGCCGTCCAGTCGATATCGAAAACGAACCCGCTGCGGAGCACGGAAAGCGGGAACGGTACACGCGAATTCGAAATGGCGACTGGAGGCGGCGAGCCGGACTGGAGCGCCGTGCGGCAGCAACTGTTCGTCAACGCTGAACTTCTCGATGATCGGCGGCAATGAGGGCTCGTTGTTTTTCACCGAACCGGGAACGATGACCGCGACGCCGCGCATGGTCGGAAACCAGATCTCGCCGTTGGTCAAGCGAGCCGCCGAAGGAGACACACCGCCGTTGCACTCGGCAACGGCCATTCCATCAGATTTGTCGAGACGGAGCGGCTCGACTCGGGACGCCCTCCCGTCACAGACGTCCATCAGCTGTTCCCTGCTGACGCGCGAAATGCCGTGTGTGGAACTGAACCAGAAATAACCCTCACCGTCCGCGGCCATTCCGAAAACCTGGTTCTCCTGAGGACCTCCAAATGACGGCACGCGCGCTACTTGGCCGGAGTCGCTGATGCGGAGCAATCCACCGGTAGCCGTACCAGCCCAGACATATCCGGCGGCATCTTCCTCCAGTGTGTAGATGTTGCCGACGCTGTCGTCCGTCAGCACGGTTTCGAGCTTCCCATTGCGGAAACGGTTTATGCCGCCGCCGCGTGTGCCGATCCAAATATCGCCGCCCCCGGCCTCGAACAGGCATACAATGCCGTCACTGATCAAGCCGTCGCTGCGGCGTAAACTAGTGAATCGCTCCCCGTCGTAAATACTGATTCCGCCGGCTTCCGTCCCAAGCCACACCCGACCTCTGCGGTCCGCCAGAATGGCAGTGACGGTTTTGTCGCTCAGGCCATCCGCGGGCGTGAAATTCCGAAAGGTGCCCCCGCTGTAGCGTGTGACGCCTGCGCCTCCAGCGGTCGCGATCCAGACGGCGCCCTGCTCGTCCTCACCCAGGGCCAGAATCACGTTGCGTGGCAGACCGTTGGTGGTGTTGAAAATCGTCGCTTTTCCATTGTGAAAACGGGTCACGCCGGCGGTCGCGGTGCCGACCCAGACCGCCCCGTCCTTCGTTTGCAAAATCGGCAGCGCAATCTCCCCGGCCAGACCGGATTGCTGGTCGATCATCCTGACCCGACGCGGCAAAAGGCAGGTGAGGCCGCCACCGTTATGTCCAATCCAGACAAGTCCCTGCGGGTCGACATAAACGCTCAGGCAGAGATTATTCGACAGGCCGTCCTCAGGCACGATGGAGGCGAACTGATTGTCCTTGAGGCGCGTGACGCCGCCGCCGTAGGTAGCGATCCACAAAGCGCCGTCGGCCGCGGTGGCGAGGCCACCGATCACGTCGTGACCAAGTCCGTCGCTGGCGCTGTAGTGGCGGAGGTGGTTATTTTCCAACGCGAAGAGGCCGTCGCCATTCGTGCCAAAAAACAGATGGCCCGCGGAAGTTTGGCTGATGGCGCGAACATGCGCTTTGGCCAGCTCTGGCCAGGGCGCCGGTTTCAGGCTGCCTTCTTCCACGTAGTTCAGCCCGGCGTAAGTGCCGATCCAGATTCTGCCGCTGGCATCCTGGAAAACCGAGCGGACGTAGTCGTGCGCAAGCCCCTCGGCTACGCGCCAGGTCTGCACCGCGCCATTCTCCAGCCGGCTTAAGCCTTCACGCGTGCCAATCCACAGCGCGCCATTCCGATCCTCACACAGCGCGGAGACGAGGCCGCTGGGCAGGAGCGGTGGAGCGGCCACGGCGCGAAGCCGCTCCATTGTCGACTCCCAAACTCCGCCTCCATCAGTGCCGACCCACAGCCCATCGCCATTTCCCTTTGCGACCACGGCCGAAACGAAATCGGATTTCGCCGCAAGTCCGTCGCTCCTGTCGAAGACGGAGAACCGCGCGCCATCAAAGCGGACGAGACCTTCTTCTGTCCCACACCAGATATAGCCGCGATGATCCTTCGCGATTGTTCGGACCGAATTTTGCGGTAGCCCCTCATCCGTCCGCCATGAGCGGATCACGTAGTCGGCGACCAATTTTGGACTCGCGGCCTGGCCCGCAGGGACCGCGAGCAGCCCACAGCAGGAGAGTAGAATCGCCGACGCAACGAGCAGATGACGCACTGCGCCGCAACGGTTTGTATCGAAAAACCCCATTTCGGCGGTGCTGCTACGCGAGAGCATTGCTCTCTGGAAAGGGCAGGAATCGTGCCGCTCGCGAACGTCTTACTCTGCTCGCTGGTGGGTCGTCTACGCGGGGCTGCACCGATGCGAGACACTCCTCGCCGCGTAAGGAGACGCGGCCTTCATCGCACAAATCAGCCGCCCTCTTCCGCCACTTCGTGCAGGACGTGCTGAAGCTGGCGGAAATCCACTGGCTTGGTCAGGTGAGAAGCGAAGCCGGAGAAACTGGAGCGAACCACGTCCTCTTCCAAGCCATAACCGCTCAGCGCAATACCACGCAAACCGTAGCGCGCGCGCAGGATTTTCATCAGCTCGTGACCGGTGCCGTCCGGCAACCCAAGGTCGGAAATGAGGAGATCGAATCGCTCGACAGCGGCCGCGGCGAGCGCGGCGGCGAGAGTGTTGGCCGTGACGACGTGATGGCCGCTGCGCGTCAAAAGCCGGGACAGGACTTCGAGAGTCGACTCGTGATCCTCCACCAGCAGCAGGCGCAGAGGTGCTTGAGTCGGGACAGCAACGTCGCTCGACAATGGAGCCTCTCTCGAAACGGCAGGTGAGAAGTCTGAATCCGCTCCGCCCTGAGGCGCTTCCGTGGCGCCGGGCAGTTCCACCGTGAAGGTCGCCCCCTTCCCCGGTCCCGCGCTTTCCGCCGTGATCCGCCCGCCGTGCAACTCCACGATGCCGCGCGCGATGGCGAGGCCCACACCTATTCCGCCGAAGCGATAATCGTCCCCCGGCTCGGTTCGCTCAAAAGGAAGGAAGATTTTCTCGAGCGCAGCGGGCTCAATCCCGCGGCCAGTATCTGCAACCTCGATGCGTAAAGCTCCCGCCGTCTCATCACCAGGTAGATCGCTCGTGCGCAGGAAAACGCGCCCGCCTCGCGGTGTGAACTTGACGGCATTTCGCAGCAGGTGCCGGATGGCCTGCTCCAGACGCGCCGGATCTGCCATCACGCCGCTACGTTGCGCGGCGAGGCGCATCTCGATCGCAATGCCTGTGGCCTCCGCATCCTCGCGTACGGTTTCGACTGCGCGGCCGATGATCGAATGCGCGTCGCAAAATTCCGGACGCAGGCGCAGTTCACCACGCGGAATGCGTGCCAGATCGAGCAGGTCATCAACCATCTGCGCCTGGAGTGCGATGTTGCTTTCCATCATCCCGAGCTGATCCCGCACTTCCGCGGGCAAACGCTCATCCTCCCGCAGCGCGCCAGCGGTCATGAGCAGAGGGGTCAAGGGCGTGCGCAGCGCGTGAGAAAGAGCCGCCAGGAATGAATCGTTCGCGCGAATGGCCTCCTGCGCCCTTCGGGCCAGGGTAATGTCGCGCGCGATCACCGCGACGCCTGCCCCTTCGACGCGTGGCGTCACCACGATTTCAACTACTGCAGTGGATTTGTCGGAACTGGGAAGATTCCGCTCCACGCGCTGCAACGGCTCCCCCGCAAACGCGGCGCGCACCAGCGGCAACACGTCCGGGAGACTTCGCTCCGCTGCCAGCTCATCCAAACCGCAACCGACCATCTGAGCCGCAGAAGGCCCAAAGAGACGCTCGGCCTGAGAATTCCAGGCACTGACTTGACCCTCGTCCGAGAAGCAGATCACAGCATCGAAGCTGTGAGCGAGGATATTCGGCAAGGCTTCCATTACTGAGCGTCGTACAAATTTCGCCTGCGCAGTGGAAGTAATCGTAGTGATCCCGGCGCCGGTTTTCCAGCAAATCGTCCGTTGAGTGCGTGACGGTTGTGCGCAGTTGCGGCTCTCTTACAGCCATTTAACGAGGCGCACGCGATCTTCTGCGCTCATGCCGCGAAACAAAGCGCGTTCGAATAAGCGACCCTCGGCTGCCAGCCGGCTGGAAGTTCGCAAATCCGGCGTGCACGGAAGGGGTGTCTACACAACAGCGCGGATTCGCAAAGGAACTCGCATCATCGAGTACTCCGGACGGCGTCTGCCATGGAAACAAGCAATGAAGTTGCCGGCGCGCGATTCGGACGACCCGTATCACACCTTCTTCTTCTCGCTCGAAAATGGCGAGGTTATCGACGCGGCGGCGGGCGGGAATAAGTCCCGCTGGATCAATCATTCCTGCGAACCCAATTGCGAGACAGACGAAGAAGAGAGTCGCATTTTCATTTACGCGCTGCGGACCATTCACCCCGGGGAAGAACTCTTTTACGATTACAAGATTGTCCCGGCCGAGCGTCGGACGAAGCGGGTCGAAGAGGAGTTTGCCTGTCGCTGCGGAAGCCCAAAATGTCGCGGCACAATGCTCGAGCCGAAGAAGCGCAATCGATCCGCGGCCTAGCGAAGAGCGCGAGCGCGACAGCTTGCGAAAAAGCCGCCTGCGAGAGAAGTCTCGGTGTGCCACGACCGGCAATTCGTCGTCCGTCTCGACATCGACTGCATCAACTCCGCGGGGGTTTCGTGCGCGTGACGGGGCAAATCAAGTCAGTGCTGGTTGAGACCAGCCACGACCCTGCGAAGATCGACCACGTTTGGATAGATCTGCGTGCAGGAGAAGACGGAGTGCTTCGCCTTTCGCTGAGCACGACCTCGCGCCTCGCTCGCAACGCTGGCGTGGATGCGCGTGTGCGGCTGGGCGTTGTGAACTCGACCTGGAACGATTTACCGTCGCCTGGAGTGAGTGAGGCACAGCCATTCCACTACGCAGCGGTCGAGGCCATGCATCCAGTCGAGTATGTGGCTTACGATCGGTCGCCGCTCGAAAGGCTGCTTGTGGAGAAGGCGCGTGCCGCAATTCTCGTCGAAGCCTGGGGCGAGCTTTACGTCCGCACGCATGCCGGCCTGCACCAGATTCACAGCCGGCGCGCGAGCCTTGCTCTTCCCGCGGACGCCATTGGACGCGATGGCGCGGTCCAGTTTTACTTCGCGCGAGCGAACCGGCGCGAGATGCTCTTGTTCAAGTTCGCCGGTCAGCCGTGAAGCACCGTATGGGCTGCGCGCCGCCTCAACTTCGTTCCGCAACCAGGCGGCGGTAGAGTGCTTCGTATCGCGGCACGATTTCCGCCTGGGAGAATCGTTCTTCGGCAATGCGCCGGCCGCTGCAAGTTCGGGTGAGCTGGCCAGGCGATCCAACGACGCGGCCATTGCTTCGGTGTCATTGAAGGGATGAAGGAAACCGCTCTCGTTTTCCATCACGACTTCAGGAATGCCGCCCACGCGGAATGCCACTACGGGTTTCCCATGGAAGAGCGTCTCGAGAATGCTCAGGCCGAAGCTCTCCGTCTCGGAGGTGTAGAGGCCGGCGTCGCCGGCCGCGAGATATTCTTCCACGTCGGTGACGTTTTCCCGGACGAGCACGCGTTCGCCTAATTCGAGTTCGGCGAGCAGAGCTTCATAGGGAGCGAAGGGGTCCCCGGCGAGAATCAGCAGACGCATCGCGCGAGCGCTGCGTGTGGCGGCGAACGTGCGCAGGAGAAGATCGATGCGTTTCGGCGGGCGCACGTTTGAGGTGTGGACGATGAGGAATTCATCCTCTCTCACTC
>JBHENA010000020.1:23137-23381 GCA_046262275.1 Chthoniobacterales bacterium | reverse complement strand
GCGGGAGCACGGGCCAGCTCCGGAAAGTAATTCTTTGGGAGTCGGTCATGATTGGTCTGCTGGCGGCGATCGTGGGCCTCGCCTCAGGGCTGTGCCTCTCGGTTGTCCTCACGGGCGTGATTAATCGCGCTTTCTTCGGCTGGACGATTGAGATGGCGTTTCCATGGACATCGCTTGCGGTAACGCCCCTCTGGATTGTGGCGGCCGCGCTGATCGCTGGCCTCTGGCCTGCCTGGCGCGCGGG
>JBHENA010000020.1:334-23127 GCA_046262275.1 Chthoniobacterales bacterium | reverse complement strand
GAATAGGGTGGCTCTCGCGCTTCTCGCGCTCTGTTGCGTGGCGGCCGATTGGAAGACGGCGGGGCCAGGCTGGCAATACGAATTCCCGCGCGATCACCACGCGCACGGAGACTTCAAAACGGAATGGTGGTATTTCACCGGCAACCTCGGTGACGCCGCAGGGCGCCTGTTTGGTTTTCAACTGACTTTCTTTCGTCACGGAATTCGACCGCCCGCACAACGCGATCCGGAGATGTCGCGCTTCGTCGTGAGCGACCTGAAGTTCGCCCATTTCACAGTCACAGACGTGGGGAAGAAGAGATTTCACTTTCAGCAAAAGGCGAGTCGCGGTGCCTTCGGCGAGGCAGGCTTCGACGAGGGTCACCGGGTTGCTTGGATCGATGGATGGAATCTCCGGATCACGAGGGAGGGCGCGTTTCACCTGCAGGCTGAGGCAAAAGAAGCAGCGATAGATTTGCGGCTGAAGAGCGTGAAAGCGCCGGTGATCCACGGCGAGTCTGGCGTCAGCCAGAAGGCGTCGAGCGCCGGCCATGCATCGCACTACTACTCGCTGACGCGGCTCGGAAGCATCGGGCACTTGCGGCTGGGTACCGAGACGTTTCAGGTGCACGGCGAAAGCTGGTTCGATCATGAATGGGCCACGAACCAGCTCGCGCCGGGGCAGATCGGCTGGAACTGGCTCTCCACGCAGTTCGACGATGGCACCGAGTTAATGCTCTACCAGATGCGCCGCGAAGACGGCACGGCTGATCCAAGCTCCAGCGGCACGTTCGTTGCAAACGATGGCAGCAGGACTCATCTGGAGAGCACAAGCTTTCGAATGACGCCGACCCGCTACTGGAAGAGCGGGGTGAGCGGGGCAACCTATCCGGTCGGCTTGCGTGTAGAGATTCCCAACCGCAATCTCCAGTTCACAGTTCGTGCGGCGCTGGAGAACCAGGAGCTGGCTCTTCAACCCCTCGCGTATTGGGAAGGAGCCATCGAAGTTGATGGAGTTCGCGAGGGGCGAGCGATCGAAGGTCGCGGTTATCTCGAATTAACCGGTTACGCTGGTCCGCTGCGCGCTTTGCAGCGGTGATTGCCCCATCACGCCTGAGTGTGGCGCGCGTAGTGAATCTCCACGCCTTTCGGCAGGAGACGCTTCCGGCCACGCTGACGACGGCGGGCGAGGGTGGCGCGGCCGGCTTTTGTGCTCATCCGCGCGCGGAAGCCGTGCTGACGTTTCCGTGTGCGCTTAGAGGCCTGGTAAGTGCGTTTCATAAAAGCGAGCGCCTACCCTAGGAGCGCGACCGCATTTGTCAACGTAACTGGCCCTACAGCCGCTGCCCTGTGGCAGCGCCGCGATCGACGTTGATGGAACGCCGCCCACGCTTCGCACCGCGAAGCGGCCACATTGCATTCGAGGCTTGCTCGCGACAACGCGTGCGACGGCGTCAGGGTGCCAAGGGCCGAATCGCGCGCACGCGGAAGAAGCGCCTGGGCGCGTTGGGCGTGATTACGTCGCGGCTCGTGCTGCTGCCGGCCGAGGGAACGACCGAGTTCGGGCCGGTGTCGAGGCCGAGATCGACCCACCCCAGCGGATCGGCCAGGCTGGTGGTGGTGTCGATCGCGTAAAGCCGTGAAAGCGTGCTGGCCCAGACGAGCTGCGTCGTCGTGTTTGTCGCGTTCTTCGCGGTGATGGTGAGGGAAACAACGCGCAGATTATCGTTCAGCAGTAGCGGGCTCGTGCCTTCCAGGTATTCCTGCAGGTCGCTCCTCCCGTCGCCGTCGCTGTCACTGACCGCGTCCATCGCGAGCCCGCTGAAGTATTGCCACTCAAAGGCGTCGGCCATTCCGTCGCTATCGCTATCAAGGCCGGGCGCAACTGTGTCGGTCTGCACCGCAAAACTCCCATCGCCGAGATTGATCCAGCCGCAGTTTGCGGAATAGGCGTAGCCTTCAAATCGGCCGTCAGAGAAGCGCAGACGCGGGTTGCCCGTGGGCTCGAAGTTAATCCAGCCGATATTCGCCCCGTAAGCGTAGCCGCGCAGGATGGCCTTGCCGGGAAGCGCGGGGTCGATCGAATAATTGACGCCGAAGTCGGTCCCGGAACTGTTCGAATATTGGATCTGATTAGTGGGCGCTCCGTTGCCCATATTTATCCAGCCGACGTTTGCGCCGTAGATATAGCCCGAGCAGATGTATTCGCCGATGCTTACGCCATCAGCTGCGCTCGGGCGCCAGTTCATCCAGCCGGTATTGGCGCCGTAGCTGTAAGAGTTGGCGGTGTTGATGGTGGAAGCGGCCCAACTCGTGGCTATGAAGGCAAGGAAGGCTGGCAGCGCGCAAGTTTTTTGGCGGCGTGCAAAGCGGTGGAACTCAGTAGGCGAAGTTCGCCCAGGGATGGTTCGTGCTGCTGGTATCGACCCCGCTGTTGCCGGTGACGGCGGCGGTGCCAGTGGCAGTGATATCCACGATGGGCCCGTAACGATTGTTTGCGACGATGTCGTAGTTGCTCGTGGTATTGCCGCTGGCGCTATTTTTTAGGATGAGATTGCCGGCCGAATCGATGTCGAGGCCGCGGTCGTTGTTGCTCACATTGTTTCCTTCGATGCGGGAGTCGCCGCCTCCAGCGGAAACGAGCGCGCGAATGCCGGCGCCGAGTGTGGCGCTGGTGCCGTTTCCATCGCAGGTATTCCCGAGCACGCGGCTCTTCCCGCCGAGCAGCCGGATGCCATCGACACCGTTGGCAGTCGCGTTGCAATCGATCACCTGCCCATTGCCGCCTAATTGGATCCCATTGCCGCTGTTGCCGGCAGCGGTGCAGCCTTTCACGATCGACTCGCTGCCGGCGAAGATCCCATCGCCAGACTGCCCGCCGACAAAGGTGTTCGTGTTGCCGCTCGCGGTGCAATCGATGATGGTCGATTCACCCGCGGCGTTGATCCCATAGGAGAAAGTGGAGGCGCTGGTGTTCTCGGTCACTGTGCAACTGGCGAGGGTGCAACCGTCCTCCGCCTGGATTCCATATGTGACGGTGTTTTCCTTCGCGCTGCAATGCGCCAGGGTGCTGCCCTCTCCCACATGAATGGCTGATGCCCCCTGGTGCAGCGTGACGGCGCAATCCGTCAGAACGGCGCCGGGCCCAGTGTTGATACCGAACGTCGCCTGGTTGTTCGTGACCACACATTTCCTGAGCGTGCAGCCTTCTCCAGTGCCGATGCCGTTGCCGCTGCTGTCGTGGACCTTGCATCCGGAAATCTCCCAGCCCTCGCCCGCGAAGAGCCCGTAGCCGGTCGTCTCGCTCACGGACAGGTCGGACAAGGTGCCGCCCCGCGCGTACCTGCCCGCCGCGGCGAGGCAGCGCACGCCATAGCCGAAATTCCCGCGGATCGAGCCGTTCTTGATCGTGACGCGATGCGCGGTGGCATCCACCTCAATGCCGTTCCCGCCAGCTCCGCCGGTGCGGCGCAATTCAAAACCATTCAGGTCGATGGTGACGCCGGCCGCGCGCACATCGATGCCGTGGTCGGTGCCGCTCACCTCGATGTTACCGGTGAGATAATAGCTGCCGCTCGTGGTGATGACGAAGGCATAATTGGGACCGCCCGGCGTGTGCGCACTGTCGATCGGGATGCGCGGTTCGGCTTGATCGAGCGTTTTCATGGTCGGGGTCACAGCACCAGGCGGTGGTGTGAGCGAGGGACCTGGAAGCGGCTCGGCGAGAGCAGTCGCCCCGCCAAGCAAGAGGGCGAGCAACGGAATCTTCATAAGAGTACGCGAACGTGTCTAATAGCTAAAGTTCGCCCACGGGTGGTTTCCAGTGAGGGTGCTGGTAGCGCTGTTTCCGAGAACCGCGCCCGTTCCGGTGGCGGTGATATCGATGATCTCGCCGTAACGATTGTTCGCCACGATGTCGTAATTGACATTTGTGTTTCCGCTGGCGCTGTTCTTCAGGATGAGATTGCCGGTCGAATCCACATCAATTCCGCGCAGGTTTTTGGTCGTGTTATTTCCCTCAATCCGGCAGTCCCCGGTGCCGGCGGAAAGGAGATAAATGCCGGAGAACCCGTTATCGTCGCAGCTATTTCCGGTTACCCGCGTGTGCCCGTCTTCTACCCTGATGCCATATGCGCCGTTCGAGGAGACGGTGCAGTCAATCACCTGGCAGCTGGCATAGACTTTGATGCCGTTGCCGGCGTTCGAAGTGGCAGTGCAGTTTCGAACCGTCGAGTTATCGAGCGTGAAAATGGCCGAGCCGTTGCCGCCATGCTCCGCGTTTGTGTTCCCGCTGGAAGTGCAATTGGTCAAGGTGCACTCGTCAAGCGTCGCGATGCCGTAGGAGAAGAACTCCGAGCTGTCGTTGTCCCGTGCAATGCAGTTGGTGAGAGTGCAGCGCTCTTCGGTCCGGATGGGGTAGGCGACGGTATTATTGCTGGCGACGCAATTGGTGAGCGTGCCGCCGGCTGCCGCGAAAATCCCATTCTCGCCTGTGATCCTCGAGACTGTGCAGTTGGTCAGCGTCGATCCCGCGCCGGCCTCGATCCCACTGTTACTGAAAGAGGAACCGAGCTCCTGATTATTGGAGACGCTGCAATTGATTAAGGTGCAGCCTCGAGCCGTCCCGATGCCGTTGCCGTCAGCGTCGTTAACTTTGCATCCCTCCACCAGCCAACCTTCCCCGGCGAAAAGAGCGTACGCCATGCCTGACCCAGTGACGGAGAGCTGCGAAAGAGTCCCGCCGCGCGCATAGCTTCCCGCTGGCGCCAGACAACGTACTCCATAATCGAGCGAACCACTGATGGTGCCGTTCTTAACGATGCATCCGTGCGAGGTTTCATTGATCTCGATGCCGCTGCCGTTGGTTCCAGCGCTGCGGCGGACTTCAAAGCCATTCAGATCAATCGTCACTCCGGGCGAGCGGACGGCGATGCCATTGTCGTGAGTACTGAAGGTGATGCTTCCGGTCAGATAATAACTGCCGGGCGTGGTGATGATGAACAGGTTGTCGCCATCACCCGGAGTGTGCGCCGAGTCGATCGGAATGCGCGGCTGCGCCTGATCAATTGTCTTCATTGTCGGCGTCACCGGCCCCGGCGGGGGCGTAAGCGAAGGTCCGGGCAGCGGCGCCGCCATTGCCCAACTGCCAAGAGCGAACGCGAGGGCGGCGCTCGGGCCCGCCACATTGCAGCGACCGGTGCGTCGGGTAAGGCATCGAGGTACTCTCATGGTCTCCTAAACCGGAGCCCGTCTTCAACAGCCGCATTGTCGCTCAACGCGCTGCTGCCGAATGGGGACGGCAGATTCGAACTAAGTTTGCCGGCCCCAATAGGGCAAAAGCAATCCAAAATTTCACATTCATGATCGGGGCGCAAACCGCGCTTCGCACGTATCTGTTTAGCGCTGCACGAGCTGTCCGCGTTCTGTGCAGGCTCTCGGCGCGCTTCGCCAGCCTCGGGATGACGACCGAGAGGGGCGAACGCTAAACTGATGCCAGCCAAGCGGCTACATTGCATTGCAAGGCCAGCTCCTTTCTGGAATAAGCAGTGCGCAAAAATGAGCGAAGTCGTGATCGAGCCGGCTACCTTCGAGGACCTGGACGAACTTTCGAGCCTGCTCGGCGAATTGTTTAGCGAGGAAAGCGACTTCCGCCCCGACCGCGACAAACAGCTCCGCGGTCTGCGGCTCATTTTCGAGCAGCCGAATCGCGGCCGCGTCTTTGTCATACGCCAGGACCGGACCATCGTCGGGATGATCAATCTGCTCTTCACCATCAGCACCGCGGAAGGAGGGTTCGTGATCCTGCTGGAGGACCTGGTCATTCACAAAACGTTCCAGGGAAAAGGCTACGGCTCGAAGCTGCTCGAATACGCGATCAACTTCGCGAAGCAGAAGAACTTCCTCCGGATTACCTTGCTGACCGATCGGCCGGAGCTTCGTTCGCAGCACTTCTTCAAGCGGCACGGTTTCTACGAATCTGCGATGATGCCGATGCGCCTCCTGCTCCAGCCGGACGAAGGCCGGGCCGAGGTAACGCTGTGAACGGCTGGATTGGGTGCGAGCAATCGCGATGGATCGCCCGTATTATGAAGGCCGAGCATGAAAGCTTCCATTGCTGGCCGCGCGATACGGCGACTCTTAGTTCCAATCCTCGCCCTCAGTGATATCGCAGTGTCCGCTGGGCAGGCGGAAGACGACCGCGCCGCGGAACGGGCGAGGATGGTGCAGGACCAGCTTATGCGGCGCGGCGCCGGCAGCAGCCGCCAATCGAGCGCACCGCCGCCGAGCCTTTCGGGCGACGCCGCTGGTGGTAGTATCCCGATGGTCAGCAGCCGACAGGTCGATGAGCATCAGGGAATTAAGGACCCAAAGGTCCTGGATGCGATGAGGAGCGTTCCACGCCATTTATTTGTGCCCGACGCGATGCAACGGGAAGCATACGCGGATCGGCCGCTTCCGATTGGCTACGGCCAGACGATCAGCCAACCCTATATTGTCGCGCTCATGACCGAGCTGCTCGATGTGAAGCCCGGCGCCAAGATTCTGGAAGTCGGAACCGGCAGCGGCTACCAGGCGGCTATCCTGACGAAATTCACGCCGGAGGTTTACACGATTGAAATTGTCGAGCCGCTGCAAAAACAAGCCGTGGCACGCCTGCAACGGTTCGGGCTCGGTAGTGATCGCGTAATTCATGGCGATGGCTATTTTGGACTGGAGAAGGCGGCTCCATTCGATGGAATTATCGTCACCGCCGCGGCTGATCACATTCCGCCGCCCCTGATCCAACAACTCCGCCCCGGCGGCCGGATGATCATTCCGATCGGTCCAGTCCACGCAACACAGCGGCTTGTCGTGGTGGAGAAAGAGTCGAGCGGAAAGGTACGCTCGCGCAGTATCCATCCGGTCAAATTCGTGCCGCTAACCGGCGGGCCGAAGGCGCAAGAAAAGAAGTGAGCCGGCAGGCTGTTGTAGCGACGGCGCTCTGTCGCCGTAAGGACGCGAGGCCTGCAGTCCACGCACTCTTACGCCGACAGAGCGGCGTCGCTACAACCGCCTCGCACGCTCCGGAATGACGTCCGGCCGTTGGGCTGCGGGTCTGCTGCTCATTTCAGCGGCGCTCCTTGCCTATGAGCTGCTGCTCATGCGGCTGCTGGCGCTGGCTTACTGGGGCCATTTCGCGGGCTTGGTGATCTCGATTGCGATGCTCGGGATCGCCAGTTCCGGGTTGTTCCTCTTCTTCAGACGTGAGCAGGTGAAAGCGAGACCGCGGCGATACGTCGTTGTTACCGCAGGTCTCTTCGGGATCGCGGCGCCCCTGGCGTTTCTTTGCTCGCAACGGCTGCCGTTCACCCCATTTCTGCTTACCTGGTCCGCGCACGAATACGCTTTGCTGGCAGCGCGGTCTCTTCTCTTTTTCGTCCCTTTTTTCTTCGCCGGTGTTGCAGTTGGCACGCCTTTCCTCGCGAGGGTTATGCCAATGGGGCGACTCTATTTTTGGAACATGCTCGGCTCCGGACTGCCCGCGCTACCGCTTCTCTGGGCGATGAATCACATGCATCCGATGCGCTGTCTCGTGGGCGTGACGGCTCTCGCGCTCGCCGTTCCGATGCTCTGGGGTAGGGACGCCGCGCCGCGGCGTCCGAAACGCGTGGCTGGCCCTGATAAGGTCCCATCGTCACCCGACATGGCACGCGCCTCGGACGCCGCAGTGCGGCGTCCCTACCGATTCGCGGCTCGCGTCATTTGGTCGACGGCCGCGCTGCTGGTCGTTACCGCGGTCGTACTCAGCCCCTTTCGCTATTCCGAATACAAGGATCTACCAAAAACGTTCCTGCTTCCGGAAGCGAAACTCCTGGAGGAGCGCTACGGCTGGGATGGCGTGGTGCAAATCGTGGACTCGCCGCACACACGCTACCTGCCGGGTCTCTCACTCAATTTTGCCGGAACGCTGCCCCAATCCCGGCTTGTTTTCACCGATGCCGGCGCGATGACCCTTGCCTTCACCCCAGCAGATGCGCTCGCAAATTCCGATTTCCTGCGCATGACGCCGGAAGCGTTCTCGTTCGCGCTCACTAGCTCGCCAAGCTTGCTGCACCTTTATGGAAGCACTGCTGATCTGTGGCGGGCGCAGGTCTTCGGCGCGCGCCACGTCCGAGTGTTGGATGACTGCGCTACGCGCATTGCCGCAGTCGAAGCCATTGCCGGCACGCGTTTCATCTGGGGTGATGCTCGTCAGCGGCTAGAGAGCGAATCTGCTGCGTTCGACGTGCTCACTGTCTCGTTGCTCGGCACACACGGCACTTCCACGGCCGGCGCGGCGTCGCTCGATCCCTCGTTCTTGCTGACCTCCGAAGGCGTTTCGCGCCTGTTTAGCCGCCTGAATCCTGGCGGGCACGCTCTCTTCAGCACATGGGTGGAAAACCCGCCCAGAAGTGGCGTCCGGCTTGCAGCGCTGTTGATTGAAGCACTGCGGCAAAGAGGCATCACCAGACCAGGCGCACATCTGATGGCAATCCGCAGCTGGTCCACCGTCGCCGTTTTCGTCAGTGGCGCGCCCTTTGCGCCGGAGGCGATCGCCGCGCTGAAGAATCTTTGCGAGGAGAATTCGTTCGACCTTGTTTGGTACGACGGAATCCATCCCGCGGAAACGAACCGCATCAACGTCCTCCCGGTGGAGCCGTATCACGAAGCTTTCGCCGCGCTCCTTGGGCCAAACGCGCAAGAATTCATCGCGACTTCGCCGTTTGCTCTCACATCTCCCACGGACGACCGGCCGTTCTTCAATCAATACTTTCGCTGGGCCGCGGTGCCGCAGTGGATCTCGACCATGGGCATGACCTGGCTTCCATTCGTCGAATGGGGCTATATTTTGCACGTGGCGGCGCTGGTCGTGGTCGCGCTGCTTGGGGTGCTTCTGCTCCTGGTGCCCTGTCTCTTCACCCGCGCTGGACCGACCTTGCGGAGCGGTGCCCTCTTCTTCTCGTTAGGCGTCGGCTATATGTTCGTGCAAATCTGGGCGATTTATAAGCTCTCGCAATTTGTCGCTCACCCACTCCTCGCCTCGGCCTTGGTGTTGTCGGTGATGCTGGCGGCATCCGGTGCGGGCGCGACGATTATAGGGCGGGGGACGCGAGCGCGTTTTGCTTCTCTCCTTGGAGCGCTCCTTATCAGCATCTTTGTCTTTCCCCTTTTGCTTCGCTGCTTTTACGGGCAAGCAATAGGACTGCGTGCGCTCCTTGGAGCGCTGTGGGTTGTGCTGCCCGCATTTTTCATGGGTTTCCCGTTCCCGAGCGCGCTCGCCAGCCTCACGCGTTCAGCCGAAATCCCATGGGCACTGGCTTTGAATGGCTTTGGCTCAGTAATCGGCAGTCTCCTCGCCACACTCGTAGCGGTGCACTTCGGATTTCTGGTGCTTAGTCTCGCCGCGATCGCGCTCTACGCTATTGTCGCATTGCTCTCTGCGCCTCAAGGAGCGGCGCTCTCCAGGCCGCCGCTGGAATAAGCGGAAAATGGGGCGGCCTGGAGAGCGCCCCTCCTTGAGCGTCTAATCGAAAGCGTTAGCAGATGGATCGAGTCGAGTGAACGTTGCGCGATGCAAGGCGGCTCGATTCGGCTCTTCCGGTTTGCGGGAATCGAAGTCTTCCTGCATTTCAGTTGGTTTTTGGTCGCGATTTATCAACTCACCTCGCGTCCGCACGGATATCTCTCTCCAGTTTTTGCCGTATATGAATATCTCGCGCTTTTCTTTATCGTTTTGCTGCACGAGTTCGGCCACGCCTTTGCCTGTCGTCAGGTGGGAGGAATTGCCAATCGGATTCTGCTATGGCCGTTCGGCGGCGTAGCTTTCGTTAGGCCACCGCCGAGGCCGGGCGCAGAGCTCTGGAGCATCGTCGCGGGGCCGCTGGTTAACGTCGCCCTTATTCCGGTGCTGGCTTTGCTCCAGCTCTACCTCGGACGGTCCAGCTTGATCGCCCATGTTCCGGATTCACATCGGCTCATCGTAATGATCGGCTACATCAACATTATTATTCTGGTTTTCAATCTGCTGCCGATTTATCCGCTCGACGGCGGTCAAATTCTCCGATCACTGCTCTGGTTTGTTGTTGGGCGCAGCAAAAGCCTGCAGATCGCGAGCGTTGTTGGTCTAGCGGGCGGTGTGCTTATCACGCTCTATGCCTTCAGGAGCGGATCGGTTCTCTTCGTGGTGCTTACGTTGTTCCTCCTCAGTCAGGCAATCGCAGGATGGCAGCATGCCCGGGCATTGCGACTCCAGGAGGATGAGGCGGCGAGAGTGGATGCTCCAGGCCCGCCGGTCCTCTAGCGGCCCGGCTGCGCAGATCTCCAGCTCCCTATCGCGTCGGCCAGCCTTTTCTTGAATTTGACGCGGAAGCTCACTTCATCGGCCGCTTTTTCGACCGCTTTGGCTGCTCCGGGCGGCAGGTTTGCTTTGGCGTAGGCGCGCAATTCGTCGATGCGAGCTGCTTCGGCGAAGAAGGTGAACAGCCCGGCAGCGTAGTTATTTGCCGAGAGAGAATCTGCTTTGGCGAGAAGCTGCTTCATGTTGGCTTTGGCGAATTGCCAGGCCAGTTCGGGATGGTCGCTCTCCCGCGCGACCTTCGAGACGAGAAAGAGTGCGCGGCTCGTCGGCAGCTCGTCGCTCAACGCGATCTGCAACGTGCGCTCTATGAGCTTCGGGTTGGTCGTGGCTGCGAGCGCGTTGTAGTAATTCTGCTTCTCTTCGATGCTCGTTGTCTTTAAGCCGAGGTCGTGCAGCTTGTCCCACGTCTTCTCGTCGGCCGCGCGACCGGCGACTCGGAGAATTGCCGGGCGTAAATCAGGTGGAAGGGCGGCAGGGTCTGAGAGAAAGGCCGCGAAGCGTTCCCGGCAGCCGGCGATTATGTCCTGATCGTTGAAGTCCGCGAGCGCGGTAATGAGACTCGCGCGCAAGGTGGCTGCTTTTGGCGCTTCATCCTTTCTCGGCGTCCAGCCCAGCTCGTCAAAGCTCGGGCGGAGAATGGAACGGGCGAATTGCTGAAAGCGCTCGCCTTGCGGCGCGCCAACGAGCAGCCCGTTAATATAATCAAACGCGGTGATGATCTGCTCGCGTTCGGCCAGTTCTGTGCGGGTGGGAAGCTTGTCGAGCAACTCGAAGTAATGCGGTAGCGGCGCGCGGTCCGCCTGCACGAGCGCCCATGCGTCCGCGAGAAGGTTTACACGATCCGGCGTGCTCATACGGGGCAATGCGGAAACGAGCAGTTTCCAGGAAGCGTCGTCATACTGGACGCGATAGTTCCCCGCGCCTTCGACGTTGAACTTCACCGCTTGATCGGCCGGAATCTCGGTGACCTGCATCGTCTTCGCTTCCATCAGCACGCTGACGGGTTTGCCTGAACCACCGACCGAGTAGGTGAGGGGGATCTTCCATTCCAGCGCGGGCGCGTTAGGGAAATTCACGGCGAAACGCTCCTGACTGAGCGTGATTTTGCCGCTGGATTCACGCGCGACCTTCACGATCGGAAATCCGGGTTGTTGAGTCCACTGCGTCGCGATTTCGGCGACGGGCTTGCCGGAAGCTTCGCCGAGCGCATTCCAAAGATCGGCCGTGGTCGTGTTCGAGAATTTGTGCCGGGCCGTGTACTTGCGGATGCCGTCGCGAAAGACCTCTTCGCCGAGGAAACTCTCCAGCATGCGGATGAACGACTGCCCTTTCTTGTAGGTGATCTCGTCGAAGGCATTGTTCGCATCCGCTTCCGTTGCGATGGGCTGCTGAATCGGATGCGTGGTGGAGCGGGCATCGCTTTCCATAGCCGCCTCTTTCGCGATTCCGACGCGGCGGGTCGGATCGCGGGGTTCATCTTTGGCCAGCCAGACCTCCCAGTCGGGGTTGAATTTTGCCGTGCACTTGGTGCCCATCCAGGAAGCGAATCCCTCGTTCAGCCAGAGGTTATCCCACCAGGCCATGGTGACGAGGTTCCCAAACCATTGATGCGCAATCTCGTGCGCGACCACTTCGTAGATGCCCTGCCGCGTCTCAGCGGAGGATTTCTCAGGATCGAACAACAAGCCGGTTTCGAAATACGTAATCCCGCCCCAGTTTTCCATTGCGCCGCCGAAACCACCCGGCACGGCGATTTCGTCCAGCTTCGGCAGCGGGTACGGCGTGCCGAAGTAGTCGTTATAAAATTCGGTGACCTGCGCGGAAGAATCGAGAGCGTATCGGCCCATCTGCGCTTTGCCTTTGGTGGCGAAGACGCGGTGCAAGACGCCGTCGCTTTTCTTTTCGATTGAATCCAGCTCACCTGCGCAAAGGACGTTCAGGTAGCTCGACATCGAGGGCGTGGTTGCGAATTGCAGCTCCTTGCCGCCGGGGACCTTCGTTTCGCCTTCGATGGGCATGTTCGAAACCGCAGTCCAATTTTCCGGCACGATCGCGGTTAGCTGAAACCGGGCGCGAAAGATCGGCTCGTCCCAGCACGGAAACATGCGCCGCGCATCGGTGGCTTCGAATTGCGTGCCGAGCATCACCTTCTTCGCGCCTGTCCCGTGCTCCTGGTAAGGCGCTTGATAGAGGCCCTGCCCCTGCTGATTGATTTTGCCCGTGAACTCAAATGAGACGGTGTGCGAGCCGGGCTGCAGTTCCGCGTCCAGGCGAACAGACAGGGTCTCCTGCTTCGGATCGAGCTTGATGGCCGATTTCGGAACTGCCTTGCCGTCAACCGAGGCGGCGGTGATTTCGATCTCGAGCGCGTTCAACACCAGTTCGCGGGCCGGTTTGCGAACGTTGAGCTTGATGGTCTCAGAGCCGGAGAAGCCAAGCTTCTTCACGTCCGGCGTGATGCGGATCGCATACTCCTCAGGAACGACAAACTTCGGAAGTTTCCCCGGCGTGCTTTCGAAATCGAAAGGCTTTTCAGCTGGCAAGGTGGAGAAAATGGTGAGCGAAAGTGCGGAAGGCAACAGAAGGGTGCGGAGGCGCATGCATGCACTAAACAGCGCTCCGCGAGCTTTGCACGTGTAGCCGCTGGCCTGCCGCAGCGTGCGATGCGACCCTCTCCCGCGTCGCCCGCAGGGCGACGACTACATCACTCTACTACCAACAGCAGCACTAATTGGCCGTCGCCTACCTGGGGGCCTTTGATTACGAGCGGGCTTTTCTTGCTCAGCTTGGCTTCGGTTTCCAAGAGAAGCTTCTGCTCCTGGAAAAGCTGCAGGTTCAACAGGTAGGAAGCGCGCTTCACCCCCTTCGAGTCGACATGGAGCGAGAAATATTTGCTCGAGGCAAGCCAATCCTCATCCCCAGTCGTGAGCGTTTGTCGCGATTGGCCGATGACCTGAAACTGATTGTAGCCGAAGAGGTGTTTCAGCGTGCCCTCAAGGCGGTCGAGCTCGGCCGGGATCGGCGTCGGTTCGGGCACATTGTTGGCCATTACGAGGCCGCTCCAAACGCTCTCGGCCGCGGCGGCCGACGCTACGCACAAAGCGAGCAACAGACCGGCGAACGAGGAAAGCAAACGGCGGCGCATCTCGCTATTTCGCCGCGTACTCCGCCGGCAGCGACTGAAGGCCGTCCACCCACAGCACGGTGACTTTATCTTCCTTGGATTCGAAGACTGAAACGGTTGCGTTGGGACTCATCACCGGGTCGATTCGCGTATTAATGATCTGCGTCAGGTAAGCGGATTGGCCTCCCGGATTCTCCTGCCGCATGACGTAGAAGGTGCAAAGGGCGAAGATCGCGAGCGAGGCGGCGCCGGTCCAGGCGAGGCGGCCGATGGACCACCAGCTTTGGCGTGGCTCGGCAAATACCGGCCGCTCCATAGCGGGGGTTTGACGGCCGATCTGCGTCCGGAGCTGGTGGTGGAAGAATTCCTCGTTCTCCATCGTGCGGGGACCAAGCTGCTCTTTCAGTAGCGCGCCCAGCTTCAGAGCTTCCTGCTTTTCCAGTTCAGCGGCAGAGATGTCCGGCAGCGAAGCCTCGAACTCGAGCAACTCTTTCCCGGTTAGCTGCCCGTCCAGCCACGCGGTCCACTTTTCCTCAAACGTTTTCATAAACATCTCTCAACAGGTTCTGCAGTTTCTTGCGCGCGTAAAAGAGCCGGGACATGACCGTGCCTATCGAGCAGCCGAGCGCCTCTGCGATCTCGTGGTATTGCATGTCTTCGATTTCCTTCATCAAAATGACGGCGCGATGTTCCGGCGAGAGCTGCGCGATCGCCTGCTCTATTCGCTGCCGGATCTCCACGTGCTGCATCCGTTCGTGCGGCAGCGCATCCGCCTTTGGCACGGTGCGGGAGGCGGGATCGATCTCCCTTAGCTGAACGGCGTCGTTGAATTCCGTGCCGGTGCCTTTCACCTGCTTTTTGCGCAGCCAATCGATGGTCACGTTCATCACGATACGATAAATCCAGGTGTAGAAAGAGGATTGACCGCGGAAACGGCCGATCGATTTCCAAGCCTTGACGAAACTCTCCTGGGCCAGATCCCAGGCGTCCTGCTCGCTATGCACCATGTTGTAAATCATACCAAAAACTCGCGTCCGGTAGCGACCAACCAACTGGTCGAATGCCTCCGTCTCACCGGCCTGGCATTGCTGAACCAGATCCACGTCCGGAATTTCCACCGGAGCTGTGGTCGCTTCCTTGTGCATCAAATGAGACGGATCGGCGGCTAATTCATTCAACGGCGTGGCCTTAAAGGCTGCCGAAGCGCCGCAGCCACTCGCCGCGATATTCGCCCATCAGGGTGATGATCCCGTCTCTCACCTGGAAGAGCCGCTGTTTGAGCACTGAATGCTGGCGCGGATTTATCAGGCCTTCGGATAGCATCTGCGCGCCTGCTTCCATCGAGACGGTTATCGCCTTCAGCGCCCGCTTCAGATAGGCGATCGTCATCCCGATTTCGTCAACGTCATCATCGCTCAGAGCGGCGGCTAGCTTCGCGCTGGCCAGGGCGGAGTGAGTGGCGAGCTTGACTGCCGAGGGCTCATTTTGGAGCGCCGCGTTCTCGTCGAAGAGTTGATCGATCCAGACCGTCAGAGCAAACGCGGCGCGATAGAGGCTATGATCTTCGAAGCTGTCCGCGAGCGAGCCCGCACTCTCAGCCTCCGTTGGAGCGGCCGCTTCCGACGCATTGGATTCGTCTGCCAGCATCGCATCCACTTCATCGCTCCAGTCCTCGCCGTTGAGCAATTGCGTCCAACCCATCTCACGCGCGATGATCTGATCGCGCTGCGGATGATCGAGATACTTCTCGAGCAGCTCCATGTATTTCTCCGTTTTGTGATCCTGCTGCTGGAGAAAACGCTCCCACTCGTACTCGTCCCAGGCGCGATCAGGCTCGTGGTCGTAGCCGGGCATGACGTTTCTTTATTCCAGCTTTTATGGCCGCGCAAAAAGCTTTTGTCGGAAGTCAGGCTTCCCAGCCTGACTCGGCTGGCGGGCTTCAAGCCTAGCGCTTCGTGCTGCACAGTGAAAACAGTGCAGGCTGGAAGCCTGCACGCCAGGTCAGGCTGGAAGCCTAACCTCCGCCACTTCACGTTTGGTCTGCAATCGCAGCTGACCGCAGGCGGCTGCGATATCGTGGCCCTTCTCGCGCCGCAACGTTGCCACCACGCCCTGCTCGCGGAGGATTGATTGAAACCGCTCCTGCTGCGGGCGGGAAGGGCGCGCCCAGTGGAGACCCTCGACTATGTTGTAGGGGATCAGGTTGATCTTTGCGGAAAGGCGGCGCGCGATTTTTGCCAGCTGATGTGCCTGTTCGGCCGTGTCGTTGACGCCGGCGATCAGGATGTACTCGAACATGAGCCGCTTCTTGCGAGCGACGTAGTAATCGCAAGCCTCCAGGAGAGTCGCGAGGTTGTATTTTCGGTTTACCGGCATGATCTGATTGCGCACTTCGTCGGTCGCGCCATGGAGCGAGAGCGCGAGCCGGAATTGCGTCGGCTCTTCCGCGAGCTCGCGAATCTGCGGGGCAAGACCGCTGGTGGAGACGGTGATGTGGCGCGCGCCAATCCCCAGCCCCCACGGCGCATTGATGATGTGAATCGCGCGCAGAAGATTCTTCAGGTTGGCGAGTGGCTCGCCCATCCCCATGAAGACGACGTTGTCGATTTTTTCGCCGGAGGCCGCTTCGACCGCGATGAGTTGTTGCACGATCTCACCCGCGTCCAAATTACGCGTCCAGCCTTCCAACCCGCTCGCGCAAAATTTGCAGCCGTAGGCACAGCCAACCTGGCTGGAGACGCAGATCGTTCGGCGATCTGATGGTGCGCCGTACAGTGCTGGGGAGGCGGGGATGAGGACCGATTCGATCAAATTCTCGTCCCACAGACGGAAGAGAAACTTCTGGGTCGTATCCTTCGAACCAAGCACGCGCACAATTTCCGGAGCGCGCAGCTCGAACTCGGCTGCTAAGTATACGCGAAGATCGTGCGGCAAATCCGTCATCGCCTCGAAAGAAGTGACACGTCTCTTGTAAAGCCAGTCCGCGATCTGCTTCGCTCGATACGAGGGTGCGTTGTGGCGCGCGACGAATTGGCCTAGATCCTCCAGCAGCATTCCTGTGACCAGCGGTTTCACCCTCGGAATGTAGCAGAACTAGAGCATGCGTCCCGATTGCTCCTTTGTGGACCGCGCAAGCGACCGGCCTGCGCTACGTTGCGTACTCGCCTGCGGCAGTCCTATTGGATGAGAGTAATCGTGCCGGAAGCTCTGCGCCCCTTCATGGGCAAGGCGGCGTAGCCGGTGCCGGGAAAAGCTTCGGTGTCGTGGACAACAACCTCGGAAGATTTGAATCGACGTCCGTTGGCTACCATAAGCGCCTTTTTCTGCCAGGCCTCTTTGAGAGCCTCTGCTCGCATTCGCCGGCTCGACATCGCAACGATCTCGAAGCTGCGGGGATAGACCGGGGTGACTCCGAAATGAACCGAGCGCGGCACGCCGCTCGGTCGCGGCTCGGCAGCGACGCAACCAAAAAATAAAAGTGCACAACTACAGACAACCACCAGAACGGACATGTGCGGGCGCTGGACGTGCGCCATCACATGTTGGTGGGTGAGATTGTGCGTTGCGTAGCAGCTGTATAGAGAATTAGTTTTCGCGCGAGGGCATCGGCGGCCTCTTCGGCCATCTTTGGCCAGAGGGCGGGATTCTGTTCGATATCGGTAAGCATCGCGCTGGTATTGCTGTTCCCCCATTCATCCTTCTGCCAGATCGTCTGCCCGTTTTTTCCTGTCAGCGTGGCTCTCGCGGAAATCACGCCGCCAAGCTGCCGGCCACTGACAGGTGCAACACCGTAGGCGTGGATTTGGATGCGCAAGGTTGTCTCCGCATTTGCCGTGACCAACTGCAAAAAGCCTGCGGTCTGCAGCGCCGCCTGAATGTGACGCCTAACGAGCGCGCGAATGTCGATGGGCTTTTTCGAGGCGGCTGCATCGAAGCGCCTGAAGCCCGGCCCTTCAGACGCCGCGCCGATGGCCAGTCCAATGAAGCCGCCCAGCATGCCGCGGGCGCGCTTCCCGGCTGTGTCGCGGTAGACGTAGCGATTCGGCGCCTTGATCTCTGGATCGAGGGAAATAGTTCGGTATTTCCCCGTCACAGAGCTAAACGGCTGTTGTGGGGCGCAGGCTGTGACATTCAAAAGCGCCAACGCGAGCACCCAGCGAACAGAAGAAACAAGAGAAGACACTGGCGGACTCCTTAGATGAAGAAGAATCGGCTCGAGCCGAGCTTCTGGACGCAGCCAACGCTAATTTGCGCTTGCCGGTCCACTCAGGCGCGTCAGCTTCGCGCATGATGGCCGCTGGAGCTGCGAAACGACGTCATCCGCTGGTGTTGGGATGGGAAGCGGTGCGGGCAAACATGCTCCCCGGCCTCGTGATTCAGGTGCTGATGCTGCTGGTGCTGCTCGCATATTATTTCAACCCGCTCTTCGCTGAGGCCCTGCGCCGGATTGCAGAGTACAAACAGGCTCACGGCATCGTCTTCGTTATCGTCGCGACGATTCTGGCCGCTTCCGTTCTCCCCGAAGTCTTCCTTGTGCTGTTCTTTCAAGGCGGACGAATCCGCGCCGAGAACTTGCGGAACCTCATCTTCACCGCGCCGCTTTGGGCTTTCGACGGCATTTTGGTGGATCTGATGTATCGCTCGCTGGCAGGTCTGCTCGGCGACGAAGCGACTCCTTCCGTGGTGCTGACGAAGATTTGCATCGATCAATTCGGCTACAATGTGTTGTTTGCCGCGCCGTATGGCGTGCTCGCCTACCAATGGAAGAACAGCGGTTACTCTTTTGCCGTGCTACGCCGCGGTTTCACGCTTGGCTATTATCGGGACAAGATCATACCCACACTGGTTGCTACCTGGGCGATTTGGATCCCAATTATGGCGATCATCTATTCGCTCCCGCTCGCGCTGCAATTCCCGCTCTTCAGTCTCGCACTCACCTTTTGGGTGCTTCTTCTCACCTACATGACCAATCGTTTTGCAGGAAAAAGCGGCAGCCCTGTTGCCATCCCGGTTGAAATAGCGGCTGAAGAGCGGCGATGAAATCGCACGAGCTGTTTCAGCGGATGTCGCCTGCGCTGGCGGCGGAGATCTTCACCTTTCTGCAGCGCGAACAGAAGCCGGTTTACAAAGCGGCGATTAACGGCCTGGCGAGCCAGCGCAACTTGCGGGGCGTTTTCATCGAACGAAAGCCGCCACAGGAACGCCATCCGTGGATGCAAGCGGCCTTAACCCGTCCGCTGAGCGACGCACTCGCGAATCACCTCGTGCAGGCATGGCTTCTGGGAGCGGAAAAGGAGATGCTCTGCGACTTTCTGGATGGGCTCGGAATCGCGCACGAGCCGGATGGCACCGTGGAGGAACTTCCTGCTTCCCCGCCGAAAGAGAAGATCAAGACCGCGATCGATAAACTCCTGGCCAAGTACGCGCCGGAAAGGGTTGCGGTTTACCTTCACGCCTTTCAGGACGCGGAGAGCTCCGTGCAGTGGCCGGCGCTGAACGGGATTCTGAGGGAGGATCAACGATTGAGGTTCGCGTAGGCCGGCCCGGGTAGCGCGCGCGTCTCGCGTGCTGGTTGATGCGTCCCGCATCAACGAACTTCCACCGAGGATACCAAAGGAAAGTTCGCGAACGCGAGGACGCATTCGCCAGGCACGCGAGACGCGTGCGCTACCCAGACGTGGAGGCGCCAGCTACCTGGTGAAGTAACGCAGCGCTTCGTAGACGCCCGAGCCGCAACAGCTCTCCGCGACGTATCCGCCCGCCGCGCGCACCGTCTCCTTCACCTCCGTGATCGCGTTTGCCGGACACGCCGGGAATTGTGCGTAGCGGCCATCCAGCATCGAGAGATCGTTGTGATGATCGCCTGCGGCGAAGGTTTCCTGCCGTGAGATCCCGATCAGCCGCTGCAGTTCGGCGAGGGCTGCGCCCTTGTGGTAATCGGCGTGGCAAAAGCGCAGGTAAATAGTGTTGCGCTGATAGTGCAATTTCGGGTGCGGCGTCCGCGCTTCGTCGATGAAACCCACGATGCGGTCCATCTCGTCTTCGTCTTGCGCGATCAAACCCTCGACGGCGTTGCGGTCGTAAATGACGCGCGCGCGCGTCTTGTGAGTCACGAAGTCGAGCACCTCGGCAAGCACGGAAGAGACCGAAGCGAAAAGTTCCGTGTGATCCTGAGCTACGCGCGAATTCCAATCGCCGTAGGGTTCCCACTTTCCGCCGCCATTTCCGCTGGGGCGGAACACGTCGCGCTCGCTCGTTAAGATGAAATCGGGGTGCGCCGGAAATTCGAAATCGATTAATCCTGATTCGAGCAATTGGACGGAACGGCCGGTGTTGATCGCCCAGATTGCGCCGTCCTCTTGCAGTTCCTGGATCAGTCGCATGCATCGCAGATCGAGCACCGGATCAGTATCATGCGCGACCAGCGTGCCGTCGAAGTCAGTGCTGAGAAGACGAATTTTCGAAGACATCGGCGAGCAAGGTAGCACAGGCATCTCGCCTGTGTGGAGTGGGGCATCTGGCCCGCACTTAATCTGGCTAATCTTCGTCGATGCGTTTATCATTAAACGCGCGAGCCGCACTCGAAGTCATGCCGTAAGTCGCAGCCGGGCAAAATGGCACGCCGACGGATTGGGCAATTCATTTCTGAGAAGGAGCCTCTGTGACGCCATCCCTTTACATTGCGCTGCGCTTTCTTAGCTATCGCAAACGTTCATTCACCTTGAGCCTTGGCGGTGTGGTTTTCGGTGTAGCGATCTTTATCTGTACGCAGGCTCAGACCGAAGGATTCGCTAATAACTTCATCCGTTCCACCCTAGGAAGTAATGGAGCTCTCATCCTCTCTTCGCGCTTCCAAGCTGGAAGTAGCGGGTTGCTGGTTGGACCCAGGAGATCGGCTGATCGTTCAGGCGCGGGGCATTATCGTTATTTTGAAGGAATCACGAATGCGCCGGAAATCATGCGGATCAGCCGGCAATTTTCAAACGTAGCCGCTTGCTCGCCGGTCCTGCGTGGAACGCTTAGCGCCCGCGCTGGCTTCCACCATTCGACGATTGATCTTTTCGGGATCCACGCTGCTCTTCATCTGCAAACCACCAATCTCGCGCAGCAGCTTATCGGGGGGAGCGTCGACGATTTCATTAACAATCCCAATGCGCTCATCATAGGCTCGCGCCTGGCGCAGACGCTGAAGGTGTATGTCGGCGACTCCGTTCAGCTGTTGTCTCCGGGTGGCGATTATCGGCGCTTCGTTGTGGCTGGGATTGCGCGCAGCGGTGTCGGCGTGGTGGATGCCGGTCGCGTTTACGCGAACATGCGTGTCGCCCAGAGCCTGCTGCGGAAACCGTATTCGGCTTCGATGATTATTTACAAGCTGCGC
Organism: Chthoniobacterales bacterium; assembly: GCA_046262275.1. Taxonomy (GTDB): domain Bacteria; phylum Verrucomicrobiota; class Verrucomicrobiia; order Chthoniobacterales; family UBA10450; genus JACCTI01. The sequence continues at coordinate 2,268 of JBHENA010000020.1, read as the reverse complement.
GATATTAATCGGGCGCCTGCATTAGCCCGGCATTTCGCGGCACTTTTCCAGCATCAGTCGATAAGCTGGCAAGAGCGTGAAGAAGCGAACCTGCAGCTCTTTCTCACCCTGCGCATCTCGGCCGCGATCACCGTGTCGCTGATTATTTTACTCGCAGGTTTCGGCATTTATAACGTGCTCACGATGTCCGTCCTGTCCCGGGTGAAAGAAATCGCGATCCTTCGATCAATGGGATATCGACGCCATGATATTAGCGCAATTTTTCTCTGGCAGGGTGCTTCCATCGCGGTCGCGGGATCGTTGATCGGCTGCACAGCGGGGGCTCTCCTGACGGACTTGGTCTCGCGTATCCCAATTCGTGTCCGCGGATTGATTGTGGCCGATCATTTTCTGGTGGCGTGGAAGTGGGAGCATTATGCCATCGCGATTTTGCTTGCTTGCATCGCCGTCGCGATCGCCAGTTACGTGCCGGCACAACGCGCCGCCCGGTTGCCGCCCGTGACCACTTTGCGCGGCTCCAGCGCGTGAGGTTTGAAGCGGGAATTCCTCCTCGTCCGGCCTGCGTGTTCGAATTTGTGAAGATGCGGCTGCATCGTTCTGGGTCGCCCTTGAGCAAAACGGGCACGGCCTGATGAGTGCGCAAGCAGGTTGGAAGGAATGGAACCAGCCGCTGTTGCTTTGCGTCATTCCGCTGCTTCTTCTTATCTGCGGGTTCCGAACTCTTCCGGCAGAACACCGAGGGAAGTCAGCCCGTCAGGAGCAGCTTTACCCGGTGCCGAGATTCCGCGCTGTGGTGCTGCTGCTGGATAGCCTCGGGACAAAACAGGCCTTCGATTCCACGCTGATGCCGTTTATCAGCTCGCTCGCGGCTTCATCGCTCTTCGGCGAAGCACAGGCGTGTCCCGCTAAGGCAACCTTCCCGTGCATCAAGAGCATCTTCGAAGGACGCCGCGCGACCACGGGAACAGGACTGCAGGATTTCTCGGCAGTGGCGTCACAGCGAACCACATGGCCGCGATCTCTCGCCGCCCTGGGCCTCAAGCTGGTCGTGGCCTCGGATCACACATTGAACCGGCTTTATCCCGACGCCTTCCAGGATTCCATGAACTACGAAACGGTGCATGCGCCATTGCTCGAGCGGGACGCAATCGCCTATGCGCGTGCGCGGCAATGGCTCGCCGACGCAAGCGTCGATGTGCTGCTCTTGCACATCCTCGGAACAGACAAGGTCTCGCACGAACACCCCGTGGGCGGTCAGTTTTACCGCGCGAAGTACCGCGAGGCGGACGACTTCGCCCGGGAAGTGGCGGCGACATTGGGCCCACAAGACTACCTCTTTCTTATTGGCGATCATGGCCACAACCTGCTCGGAGGACATACGAAGGATGCCGCCTACGTCGCACATGGCCCGCTCTTCCCAGCTGGCCGCAATGCGAACCTGCTCTCAGCGGACATGCTCTTCCTCTTGAGTATTCCATACGGGCTGACGCTTCCTGGGGAGTACGAGGGGCAGGTCCGAACTGATCTTACGACTCTCGACGGCGAGTTGCGCCGGAAATTCTTAAGCGAACAGGCACGCTTCTGGGCTATCCCGAATCCCGGCTCCTCGATGGAAGAAATCGAGGCGCGATTGAACCAGCATCTCGCGGCGCAACATGAGGAAGGCGAGCAGACCCGCGCACTCGCGACCAGCCGCCGGCAGGTGCCGTGGATATTAGCCGCGGCGTTTTTCCTTCTTGCGCTCCTCAATGGGCGCACGCTAGAGCCGCGCGAGCGACCAGCAGCCGAGCGTGTCGGGATCATTTTGATCGCTTTAGGAATCTTTATCGGCCTCGCTGGCTTCGTTTTCGGAGGTCCCATCGCAGGCGCAGGCGCGCTAGCGCTCTGCAGTAGTCGATTCGGCGCCGTCCGGACGGTGGGAGCAGTTTTCGTTC